>JAGRBZ010000051.1 GCA_020433805.1 Anaerolineae bacterium | reverse complement strand
CCACCAAGCTGATGAGGTAGATAAGCAGCCGCTCCATCGGCAGGGTGATGGGGAAGAAGAGCAGCGATGTACCCACAATCAGCAGCAGCAGCGAGCCGAAGATCAGCGTGGCTTGCAGCCACAGCACGCCGAAGCTAAAGGCCAGCGGAAAGACAAAGAAGATAAGGGCCGGATAGAAAAGGGTAATCAGGCCACCCCAGAAGATTTTGAAGTTAACCCGCCGCTCGCGGAGTTTTGCCAGGTCGTCCAGACCCAACCCTTCGGCCACGCCGGGGTTGATGGCGTACATAATTTTGGTTCCGGCGGCGCGGCGAGCCGGCTGGTAGGCGCTGACGGCCAAGACCACCGCCGCCGTCAAAATCGACAGCAGCAGGGCATTGGGTGAGACGAGCGGAATGTCACTAACCGGCACGTTGGCCTGTTGGGCGATGAGCGGCACAATCACTGAATTGGTCAACGTTTGCCCGCCGAGTGCCCCCAGGCCGATGCCCACCACGCCGAGAGTCGCCACCTCAACGGCGACGATAGAGAAGAGATAGCGGCGCGGCGCACCCAAAATGCGAAAAAGGGCCAGATCGCGCGTTTGCTCCCGCACGTTGGTCATCACCATCGTGCGCACCAGCAGGCCAACCACACTCAGCGAGAGAATACCGTAGATAGAAACCAGCGCCTGAAAGAAGATGAACGCCTCAGCCGTATCGCTCAGCACCGTGGCCCGGGGCAGTTCGTAGCTGTAGCTGTCGCCCAGCACGGTGCGCACCTTTTCGGCGATGGCCCGCGCCTGAAAAGCCGAGGCCTGAGGATCGTTGTTGCCGTACAGCCCCTCATCAAAGGCCAGTACCAATCGCTCGGCCTGGCCCGGCAGCCCCAGCCAGACCTGGGCGTAAATCAAATCGACCAGCACCCCATCGTTACTTTCCAGCCCGGTTACCCCCCGTTGCAGGGCGATGCCGCTGACGGTGAGCGTGGTTCTGGCCTGGCGGGTGCTGGTATCGGACGCGCTCTCGATGCCCTCCTGGCGCGGAATCGGCAGGGCGTAGCTGATGTCAAACGTATCGCCCGGCTGCAGGCCAAATGTATCGGCCGTTTCTTGCAGCACAATGGCGTACCCCGGCGAGAGATCGAGCGTGCCGCTGATAACCTCGAAGTTGCCGACGACATCGACATCGGGATTGAAGGCGATAAACTCGGCGCTGCCGTGAACCACCTCGCCGGCGTCTTGGTTCTGCGGCAGCAGGGAGAACTCGCCCCCTTGCCCGGCCTCGTCCGGTGCGGATGCTCCGCCGGTCGGAGCATCCGTTTCGCGCTGAAGCACATCGACAGCGACCACGCCCTGAATGCGCGGCACAACGTGTTTAATAGCGGGGTCAAGCGTTTGCAGCGACGGAATAAGCTTCTCACTGATGAGCAAGTCCGGCTCGATATCCTTCTTGGTCACCACCAGATCGAAATCGCCCGCCGTATTGCTGACGGTGCCCAGGTAGAAGCGTTCGTAGGTATCGACGGTGGCGCTGAGGGCCACCAGCGCACCCACGCCCACTATCAAGGCCATCAGCATGAGGATAGTGCGCATCTTGCGCCGGTTGAGGCTTTTGAGGACGTATCGCAGGGTCATAAGTGCTGGAGATTCTACCGGATTTGGGGAGAAAGTGGTAATTGGGGGAGGGAGATTGGGACTCCCATCCGGGTTATGGTTGTCGATGACCACATCATTTGGGTTGATCATTGGTGTGGCGATAGTCATTCTCTGACGGTGTGGCTACAACGCCGCCGCGAATATGCAGATCGCGCTGGGGAAATGGTATTTCGATGCCGTGCTCGGCGAAGGCGTCCCAGACCATTTCTCTTATTTCGTTGGTTACGCGTATTCGGGCGGTCGCTTCGGCAACCCAGCCGCCGGTGAAGAAGTTGAGACTTGAATCGCCGAACTCAAGCAGCACGGCAAAGGGTTCAGGCTCTGGTAGTATCTCAGGATGGCGTTTGAGTGTGTCGCTCAACAATTGTTTTACCTGCTGTACGTTGGAGTTGTAACTGACGCCCACGTTGAGTTTGGCCATCGTTCGCCGACCGGTATGGGTATAGGTAGTCACCTGCGAAACGAGCCACTCCTGATTGGGAACGATAATGCGGATATTATCCAGGCGGCGGATTGTTGTAGCCCGAATACTCATCTTCTCGATCTCGCCCTCGCTGCCGGAAATTTCAACCCAATCGCCGGGCCGAATGGTGCCGTCGAACAGGAGAATAAGTCCGCCCACGAAATTCTTGAGCACATCTTGTAGAGCGAAGCCGGCACCAATGGATAGACCGCCCGTAATCGCGGCGATTGTGGTTGTATCGAGCTGCAATGTCTGAAACACTATCAGCAGCCCCACGCCGATCAATACATAGCGCATGATGATAAGCGAGGCTTGGAACGAACCGATATCGGTTTGGCCGCGCCAGGTTACGATGCCCTGGATGATGTCCTGCAGCGCTTGGGTAAAAATAAGCCAGAAGTAGAACCCGACCACAACGAATACCACTACCCCAAGCGTTAATCCGTTTTCGTCATTGGAAAATAGATGTGCTTCGGCCAAAACCGATAGTTCGGTTAGGAGGGCAAAGATGCGCAGGATAATCAGCAGGATGAATGCCGGTGCCAGAAGACGAAGACGATAGTAATGGACCCGCTGGCGATCCAGCGTTTCGTAGAGAATTCCTAAAATCAGGCGGTAAATAAAGAAGGCCCACGACAGAACGATTAGCTCAGACAGTAAACCCGCCGGCCAATGCCAAGACTCGAAGAGGGATCGGCACGAATAGGCCATAATTAACGTCCCAATAGGGTAGCTCAGCACCCGAACCTCCGATAACAGCCAGGCGGTTACGCGTTCTTGCCAAGGGACCGGCGGCGGTTCGACCGGCTCCTCTTCAAGCAGCGCTTCCTCCTCCTCCTCCGGTTCAGGCTCGGTCGGTTCAGTCTCATGCTCAGGAAAACGGGACCTCAGCCAACGATCAATCAGATACGATGGAATCCAGGCCAGGACCAAAATCAAGCCGATGACCAGAAGCTGGTACTGCACCGCCGGTCGGCCCAGCATTTTGATAATCACTTGCGTGAGATCGCTTATGATTTGGGCTACGGTGTTACCGGGCATTTAATCCTCCTCGCCGCTTGTTCCCAAGGCCTGATAGAATGCCTCTTTAAAGGGCGCTACCGCCTCGATGGGGGTAATGTCTGTGGTCAGTACCGTGTCGAATAGTTCATTACCGAGTTCTTCGAGAGTAGAAAAGTCGGTCGTCTCGGCGACAACGATGGCCTGTTTGGCCTGTTCACGAAAGCCGCTGATGAGCGGATAGTCGCTTAAATTGATATTGACCACGGCCGAGACGTGGGACCCACTCTCTAGAAATTTCGCCTGGCTTTCCGGCGTAACCAGATATTTGCCAAAGGCCACGGCGATAGCCGCAGTCTCGTCGTCGCTGTTGGCATTGACCATGACTCCGCGCACTTGCAAAATTGGTCGGCCCGGCCCGGCGGGACCGGCCGGTAGCGGAGCAACCCGGAAGCGCTCTTCACCCAACTCCCGGCGCAGTTGAGACAGCGCCCAGGGGCCGCTGACAAAATAGGCCGCCTTGCCCTCGGCAAACAGCGTCTGCGCCTCGGCGGGATCGGTGGTAAGCTGCATACCTTGTTGGTTTTGGGCGCTTTGTAGCCAGGCCAACCAATCGACCAGCCCCTGATCGTTGGTGATCAGTTCGGCATTGTTGTCGAACGCAAATCCGCCGAACGGTTCAAAGCCCCAATACCCATAAAAAAACGTGGCCGGCAGCGCGAACTGCTGCTCAGGGGTGACCCGCACCGATGCTTCGGTTAGGTTCAAAAGAGGATCATCGACTAAATCGGTGTTGTAATATTGGGCCAGCACCTCAACCGACTCGGGCAGGCCGTACAGCCGCCCCTGGTAACGCATCGCTTCTTCGGCACCGGGAATGTACTGCTGTAAAAACGCCGGCTCGACGAAGGCGGTCAGATCACGAATGAGACCATCTTCGGCTAATTGCGTAGTCAAACGGGTGGATTGCATGATGATATCCGGCCCGCCGCCTTGTTGAACAGCCTGCCGGAAGCGCCGGCTAAGCTCTTCGAAGGTATAACCCCTCAATTCGAGCGTGACACCCGGACAGCCGTCGGTAAAGTCTTGGCTGATGTCGGCCAGCGCCTCAGCCTCCTCATTTTGCAAATCGTGCCACAGCGTTACCACCTGCGTTTCATTGGTTTCAAACGTGGGACAGAGCGTGTTAAGGCTGGTCTCGGCCCGGTCAAGGCCGAATTCTTGAATGATCTGGTTTGAAATCTCCTGTACGGCTTGATTGCTCGGCTCGATCCCGGCCAGCGCCAGCCGGTACAGTTCATTAACGTTGGAGGCGTCTTGGGTTAGCTCATTCCAGATAGGGCGCTGGGCAAAAGAGATGGGCAGCGCGGTGCGACTTTGTTTGGCCAATTCGAGAATAGCGGGTGCCAAATTCTGGCCGTAGCGCACCTGGGCGTGAGCCGGCAAGCGCCCCATCGGGTCAACGATGAGGCGGGATTGCTGCTCTAAGTTGGTCATAAACTCAGCCAAGGTCATCGCTAAATCAGTTTCCTTCGAGCCGGCCACCCAACTAAATACAAAGACATCGGTTTTTAAGATGGGGCCGGCCGGCTCATCGCTCGGGCCACCGGGTAAGGCTGCGACGCCAAGCTGTTCTTCGCCCAGAGCGGCTTGAAGCTGAGTCAAGGCCCGCGAGTCGCCGGGAAAATAGGCAGCCTCGCCCGTTTCGAAGATCGTCTGGAGGCGAGTCGGGTCAGTATCAACGATAAAGCCCGGCGTAGCCTGGACCGTTTTTATAAAATCGATCCAGTTGACAAAGCCCCCTCTGTCCAGAACCCACTGCCCTTGCTCATTAAGAACGCGCCCGCCAAAGGCCGGTACGCCCCAAAACGCTTCGATTAAGTCCGAGTTGAAGGCCACTTTGCGCGTATTGGAGATGGTGGTCAGCCACTCCTCTAAGGTAGAGGGTGGTGCGGAGGTTAACTCGGTATTGTAGTAAAGCACCTGGGTGTGCAATGAAAAGGGCAGGCCGTATAGCTGGTCGCCGTCACGAATGGTGTTGAGCGCTGCCCCCAAAAAACGGGCGCGATCGATATCGTCACGCTGGCCCAGATCTTTTAAGAGGCCGGCCTGGGCCATCTCGAAGGCCAGGCTGGAGTCGACCAACAGTAGGTCAGGACCCAGCCCCGCCTCGGTTCGTTCCTGGAAGGTGGCGACCAACTCATCCTGCGGCACGGCCACGCTGATCACGCTTACTTGCGGATGAAGCTGTCTGAAGCGATCCAATAAGCTATTGAGATAAGCACTTTCTGCGCCGGTCCAGTCGTGCCACAGCAGAATAGCCCCCTCTGCTTGACGAGCCGTTGCGGCGGTGTTGCTGCCCGCCTCAACGCCACATGCTGTGAGCAATAAACTTATCCATAACGTCACGATAAGAGTTGTAATGAGAGTATTGATTTTCATAGGTTTTCCGGAGATGATATAAAGGATTTATTTCTAGCTTGACCGGCAGCGTGAGCCACAATAACGAGACGCATTGGTCAAGAAGCAGGCTGGAGGATAGAAAAAATTTAGATAAGCGAAGCCAAACACATAGGAGTATAACACATCCAGGTTAGGATGCAAGGGATTTGCGAGAAGCCCCTTAGTTCAAGCTTTCAATAGCGTTGGTAACACCTCAGGTGACTGGCACTTTTGCTCAAATAGAGAACATTGCGTGGTATCTAACGCACCAATTACTGCGATTAAGTGCCAGTCACCTGTCTGCTGAGTAAATATTAGCGTTGCTGTTGAAAACCCTTCAATTGAGAAACCGGTCCGTTATTCACCAAACCATTTGGCATGAAGATCGTCAAACGTTCCGTTTTGAAAAGCATCTAATATCGCTTTATTGACCACTTTTCGCAATGGGCTACCAAGGGGTAGCGCCATACCGTAATATTCCGGTTGCAGGATCGAGCCGACAACTTGGACCTCTCCTTTGGCTTCGGTGATCGCCAGATATTGCAAAACCGGCGCATCATAGACAATGGCGTCTGCATGACCATTAATCAGTTGGTCAATTGCTTCTTCAATGGTTTCTGTCGTGCTGAACCCGATGTAATTGTCCGTTAAATATTGTGCGGCGGTACTACCGACAACCGTTACCACCCGTTTACCGGCTATCCGGCTCCGGTGAAGGATGGTCAAACTGCTCCAACTCCCGCATCGCCTTCTTCGAGCCGAAATTTAGGGCATAAGCCCCGGCAAAACTGGCCCCAAACAAAAATACCTGGGCGGCATAGTAGCTGCCTAACAATAAAAGAACAATAGCGCCGGCCGTACCCGCTGTCGATCCGACATCGCTGATGGTGAAATAGAGGTTGATGCCCCAGATACCAACCATCATCAGGATGGCTGTCACCAGTGCCCCTACCCACAGATCCGACCAGGGCAGGCTCACATCCGGCACCAGCCGGAACATCAAGCCGATAAGCAGCGCCATCGCCAGCAGTGAGCCAAACCAACTGGCCCACTCTAGTGAGACAAGCTCGCCCGGAAAAGCATAGGTGTCCAGCAGCGAGACAACAACGTTAATGATAATTAATGACAGAAAAAAGAAACCAATTAGAAACACCATGACAATAGCGACCATTTGAGAAATGATATAGGCCAACATCCCCTTTTTGGGGGCCGGTGGCAAACCCCAAACCGAATGCAGGGCAATCTTTAACTCCTTAAACAGAGCAGAAGCGCCATATAGTAAAATCCCCAGCCCGATCAACGAGGTCAGGGTTAAGTCGCGCTCGGTACTCCAGAACATTACCCGCACCGATTGCTCCACCATCTCCGCCGACTCCTCATCGAGAACGGTGTCGACCATGTCGCTGATTTCTTCTTCGGCCTTCTCCTGGCCGACAAAAACACTCACCAATAAGACAGAAACTAACAGCAGCGGTGCCAATGAAAAAATGCCCCGGTAGGCCAGCGCCGCCGCCGAACGCGACGGCACGCTCTCGGTATACATCGATACTGTATCCATCCCTAAATCTTTTAGCTTGGTTAGGTAGCGCATTCGAATACCCTCGCTAGGACTACGATGAGATTTCGGTCTGAGAAACCAGGGTTTTAACTTCAGAACTAAAAATATGCGCTTGCGTGAGCTGGGCACTGGATCCATGCGATGGGGAAACTGTTTTAACCACGCATTACCCAAATGAACACGAATACAATACTAAAATTGGTGAAAATTCGTGCAATTCGTGGTTGATTTTATCCATTCGTACGCAACCCCATCTTGTGGACCCAGTGCCGTGAGCCGTTTTTGGCGCAAAATTGATCGAATTGACCGAAAACCCTGGTTTCTTTCACCGGTTTATGTCAAAATCTCGTGGTAGTACTTGTAGGTCTGACGCAAAAACCGGATGACAATCACCGGAATAAACCCTATCGACCGGCTTATTGTACACAACTTGTTCATTTAATCCTAACAGTCCTCGCACTCGAAGACGATGAACCCTATTAACCTCAGTTCGATAATTAAGATTGCAATTGTCATTTCGAAGCCGGAGGCAGCGAAATCCCTGGTGACTGTCACCTTAATTCTGATAAAGTCTATTAGAATGGTTTCAGGTAGATAGAGTTTTTCTTGCCGACAAAACGCCAGACGGCCATTTCGCTGCTAAATTCGGGGTATAAGTCTTTATGCGGACCTTCTGCTTCACGCCCGCATCGTTTGCATTTCAATCGATTAGCTGAATACGGTTCTTTGTAAAGCTCAAGTTCAAGAAATTTGGCGGAATAAAGCGATGTTTCCGTTGGGGGATTTCGACTGTCCGGGTTGTCGAACCCCGTCGTTTTTCCAATAACGTTCCACGCTTCGTGACGAACACGCCGGGCACAGGCTTGACAACCCGGTCGCCGGCATCGCTTTTCCTGCCGGCAGGATTTTGTTTCGGGATATTTCCACGCACCAAACTTGTGAAATTGTAGTAGGCATAGAATGGCGCCGAGTCCCTTCATGAGTGTCTTCACGGCACTGCTCCTCTCTTATTCTCGGCTTAAAGTTCGCCTCCTTACTTAAAGTATACTGCCTATGCCTTGAGATTTTAACTGCCTATGTATGCAAGTTTTTTCCTCACTAACTGTACTAGCCGGTTAAGGGGGCCTGGGTAAGCTCTATTCTCCCCCCTTTTCACGCCGCTGCCCCACGGCAGCACCGGCCGCAGCAATTTCTACACACCGAACTGCTTTGTGCTGCAAGCAAGCAGGGCAGCGACTTCACAAGTTACCTGACCACCGAGCAAGTATCGAAGGCTCGGTGTCATTGGCCGACCCCGGATATTAGTACACCGTAAATACCATATCACTTATTTAACACTGTAATTAGCTTAATTTGGTATTGAACTGAGTGATCTCCAAATCGCTAATAAATAGCCGACCTAATCGCTCATGGCTTTCTGGTAGACCGTTGACGTACCATAGACACATCATCTGATCGCCGTTTCTCGACCAGGAGTGACGCAGTATTTCCAGCTTGTTTTCCGTAAAGCGGCGCTGGAACTGTTCATAACGTTCCTCATCATAGGGGGCAATGATCTCGTAGTAAAGGCTGTGGTTGGACCGGGCCGTAAAGTGGGGAAAAACCCACAGAATGAGCAGCACTGCGCCGGTGACCAACCCCATTGCTACATAGGCCCCCAGCGAAATGCCCATGCCCAGTGCCGCCGTAACCCAGATGCAGGCAGCGGTCGTGACCCCGCTTAATACGCCGCTCTCACGTTTGATGACCCCGGCCCCCAAAAAGCCGACCCCGGTCACAACGCCCGCCGCTACCTGGGCGTTGATGAATTGCTTGCCCTCGATGCCGCCAAAGCCCGCAAACAGGGTGGCCCCCACCGCCACCAGCGGCATAATCCGCATCCCGGCAATGTTTTCCCGGTATTCCCGTTCCCAGCCAATAAGAATGCCAATCAGCAGCGCTATGGCGAGCTTAATAAGCGGGGCAAAGCTGCCAAACATTGCGCCGATGGCTGTATCCACCGCATCCAGTGTGTCCATTTTTCATCTCTCCCGGTAGATTGGTTCAATCTTTTAGAATGAACCAATCTTTTCCACGATGTATTGTTGAGTTCGTCAAGCGCAGATAATCAGTAGACCCCAGCATGCTTCGATACGACCTCGCCCCTCGGTCTACTCAGGATGCTATTGTGGGGTCTACTGATTTACTCATCTATCGGGGCACCTGGCGGGTCGTCACGCGCCGGCATAGCCTGCAACACCAGGAAGCCGTTGTCGGTGGGAAAGTAGACCCGGCCGCCATAGCCAACGTTGACGAGAGAATTGAAGGTCAACGGCTCGAAGAAGTCGGACTCGGCAATGATTTCGCCGGTGGCCGCGTTGCGCCAGGTCTGTTGTTCTCCCGGCTCTCCATTCGCCTGCGTGCCCTGGTTCGTTAGCAGTATGATGCGCTGGTCAGACGGACCGATCAACGGTTGGAAGGTATTGGTGGTATTATCAACCACCCAAACGGTCTCCAACGCACCCGTCTCCTGGTCAATGCTAATGCCGGCCACCTTGCCCACGCCGGCATCGGCAGAATAGATCATATTGTTATCGGGGTCGGCATTTGGCTTGGGCGGGGCAAAGCTTCGCTGGCCGGGCTGTAGCTCGCCAAATGGAAAGATGGTTTCCATCCGGGTGGGGTCTTGCTGATTAACCACCACAATGCTGGAGGCGGTGGTGGGGCTGCCAAGACCATTGGTCTGGAAAGCGATCCAGTCGCCAATAACGGTGGGGGCGTCGGGGGTTGTCTGACCATCTACCGTAACCGTAACCACCCAGGAATCATCCGCCGCAAGTTCCTGGGCGACCGGATCCCAGAAGTAACGCCGTCCTGTGGTGTCCAATCCAACATAGATGGCGATTTTGCCATCATACTCGGTGATGATATGGGGTACCGTCGATGGCTCCGGCAGTTGAATGCTGTCAAGCACTTCCAGCGTTTCCGGGTCAACGGCATGTATGATTGAATTGGGCTGCTCAAATCCTCCCATTATGTTGCCCGCAATAATGGCCCCTGTTCCCTGCATATCTAAACCGATGGGGCGGGTCTGATCTTTAACAATAATGGTTCCGTCAGGTGCAATGGTCAGGTGCTTAAAATTGGCGTTGTTGGCCGGCGCATCGCCTGTGGGCAGAGTAGTTGCGTTTAGGATAAGCCCTGTGTCGCCATCAACCAGGGCAATTTTGTTAGACCAGGATTGAACAATATTGCCGTTTGGCAAAATATTGAGGTTGGTGCCGCCAATCCAGGCCCCTGAAGCGTTGGCATTCTCAAAGTAGGTGCGCCACATCTCATCTCCCGTGGTGGCGTTAAGCTTGGACAAATACGGGCCGGCTGGAACCGTTCCGGTCAACGGGGGGTTTACGCCGCCAAGTAGATACATCTCACCGGGCATGCGGTTAACAACAAAGGCCGCGCCCTGGTAGTAGTCTGCGCTTCGCCAGGCAAAAACCTCGTTGGGGCCATCGAATGAGCCGAGGAAGTTAAAGCAAGGAAATAAGGCACTGCGCTGTGCGTCGGCAATTTCCTGAGCGCCCAGGCCCGCGTAATAGCCGGGCGTCTCAATCTCGTTCTGGCAGGTAACTTCTTGCTGGTACAACGTCACGTCGCCCGACAGTGGGCCGTCGGCCGCTATCTGGTTATCGGTCCACGGTGGAAGATCATCCGGGCCTTGTGCAGCGGCATCTTGGGGCGTAAGGGCCAGGAGGGATAGGCCAAACATCCCGGCAATCACGGCCATGGCCAATAATATAGACAGCTTGCTTTGATACTTTGATTTTGATGGGGTCATTGTTTTTCTCCTTATGTTCATTTCTAATTATGACTTACGCAGTTCAAAAGGTGACAGTCACTTCGCAACGATAACTTGTTCGATCCGCCCAACCGCGTAGCTCCTACTCATATTGAATATATTGAGGTCTGGCTTGTCTTTCTACTCTTGAATCTGGACGTAGACCTGGTCGAACTCGTCGGTGACAGAGGGGTTGGGCGTGTCGGGTGTCAGGACGAGTACCAGGTCCTCGGTTAAAACGCGGGAGCGATACTCCCAGCCCTCGGGCAATTGTGTCATCTGGTCGCCCAGTGTGGGCAGTGATTCGAGCGAGACGTCGTCCTTGCGCGCCTGAAGCACATAGACATTGCCGTCGGTGTCTACCAGCTCGTAGACCTCACTACCTGCGG
The DNA here is from genome assembly GCA_020433805.1 of Anaerolineae bacterium. Taxonomy (GTDB): domain Bacteria; phylum Chloroflexota; class Anaerolineae; order 4572-78; family J111; genus JAGRBY01. Next base: position 20,257 of record JAGRBZ010000051.1, on the reverse strand, counting down.
TGTAAGTGTTGGTCTGGTTCTTTGGCGGGCTGAAGGGGACGTACAGGCTGCTGCCCCCAACCGCGGACGAGTCTATGGTGACACCGAAGCGGAACTCGATGCCGCCCATCGTCACCTTCTGGGAGCCAAACAAGGCGAGCGAGTCCGTCATCCAGTACTCCGGCCCATTTTGCGTAACTCTATCAGCGCCGTACTCCTGGGCCAGAGCATCAAGGTCCATATTGTCCCACAAGTCGTCAGGACATTCGTTATCGGTTGTGTTGTAGACATCAAAGGTACCGGCATCGTCATGGAAGAAGAGCAGTTCGCAGTAGCGCAGATTGCGCGTGGTGCTGTAGTCCTGCTCGCTGACTGTCTTGTCCGGGCTGACATCCGCATCCGCAGAGTTATCTTCCGGGATGCGGATGTAGATTTGGTCGAACTCATCCTGAACGGAAGGGATGGGCGCGGCGGGGGTCAGGTCAAAGATTAAATCTTCGGTTGGGGAGACAACCTGATACGACCAGCCCTCAGGCAGGCTTTGAAACTGGTCGCCCAGTGAAGCCATCTGGTCTACCGGGATTTTGTGGCCCTGGACCACGTAGACAAAGCCGTCCGGGTCAACCAGTTGGTAGGTCGGTTTGCCCGCTTGCCACAGCAGATACTGGTACTTGGCCGTGTTGAAGACATCATACTTCGGTGTGCTCATCGTGCCGGGCGGTAGGTGAGCGCCAAAATTCATTGGCGCGCCCCCCACGTCCATCGGTTCCGAGGCCATCACCCGTACCTCGTCCATCGACCACCACTGCGGCCCGTTCTTGATGACTTGATTAGCCCCAAACCCGGCGGCCAGAGTCTCGAGGTCCAGATTATCCCACCACTCCAGGTCGCACTCGGCCAACGGCGAGGTGCTGTAGATGTCGCTGCCTGCGTCGCCATAGTCAAAGACCAGTTCACAGTATTGATACTCCCGCGACTCGGTTAGTGGTTTCAGAGTAAGGGTCATCTCTTCACCCAGACCCGTTGCCATTGTGGCGGTTGGCGTCTCATCGCCGGCGTCCATTTGGCCGTCATCCGTTACCTGGTCGCCGTCGGCGGCGGGTATACACAGCTTCCAACCAACTTCAATCACATTGGGGTCGGCAATGGTCGCGTAGCTGTCGTCGGCAACTGCGGCGGCGTTGGTCGCGTCAAAGATGGCCGTGTAGGCCAGAGGGTCGCCCAAAAACTTTTCAGCCAGCTTTGACAGCCAGTCATCGGCCTGCACGACCACAGTGCTGTCGCAGGTTGCCCCGCTCTGGGCCGTTTCTTGGGCCAAGACCGGGGCCGCTACACCGCTAAACACGGCGATGTATAGCACCGGTAAACTCAACAATAATAACTTTCTAAGCATTGTGCATTCTCCTTTGTTCACAATTTGAACTATCGTTGACTCATACTGTGTTTTACAAACAGATGGAATGATAAGGTCACGGCCATAATCATTATCATCGACGCAGTTGGGAAATGCATCGTACCGAGGTACGAAAAAAGTACGATTTGGAGAAAAGGGGGAGGGGGATCGACCTAAGATTGGTCCAGTTTTGGCAATTTGGTCGGGAAAACGGCTCAAATAGGTTGACTACTTTGGTGGTAATACAACCTCGGTAAGGAAACTAGACCAATCTATTTGTAAATTGAGGTTTCTTGCGAGCCTTTGCCATCGTGGTATAATAGACGCTAACCCTATTTTTACAGTCGAGCCATGCAACGAAGCAACCTTTTACAGGCCAAACTCATTCGCCCGAGGCTGAATGATAACCTCATCAGCCGTCCCGGTTTGTTTGAACGATTGGAGCGGGGCAAGAAGCGTAAGCTGACGCTTATCTGCGCCCCGGCCGGGTACGGCAAGAGTACGACGGTTGCCGGTTGGTTAGGGGCCTGCCCCCGGCCGGCCGCCTGGCTATCGCTGGATGAGATGGACGGCGATTTGATCGGCGTTTTGACCTATGTAGTGGCCGCTATTCAAACGATCTTCCCTGACGGCTGCGCTCGGACCCTCCGCCTACTGGAAGCGCCTCAGCCTCCCCCGGCAGAATATTTAACGACGACCTTCTCCAACGACATTATCGCCTTGAACGAAGCCTTTATTTTGGTTCTGGATGATTATCATGCCATTAACCAGCAAGCCGTGCACCCATTTTTTAGCCGGTTGATCGCTCATATGCCCGGCCAAATGCAGTTGGTCATTGTCTCCCGCGAGACGCCGCCGCTGTCCATTCCCCGCTTGCGGGGCAGGCGGGAAATCATGGAAATTCGCACCCGTGATTTGCAGTTTTCACCGGCTGAGGCCGGGGCCTTTTTGGGGCGGTTTTTGAAAGCGCCGCTTCCTGATGATGTGGTTCATGTTTTGGTTGAGCGGACCGAAGGTTGGGTGGCCGGATTGCAGTTAGCGGCGGTTTCCATGCGCCACCAAAGCGATTACACTGCTTTTTTGGAAAAGTTCCGGGGCACCAACCGTTACATTATGGGCTATCTGCTGGATGAAGTACTTATGCGGCAGCCCAAGCCGGTTAGGGATTTTCTGCTCAAAACTGCTATCCTTAACCGCTTCTGTGGTTCGCTGTGCGATGCTGTGACCCAAAATGACGACCCTGACCGTAACGGACAGTCTTATCTGGAATGGCTGCGACAGACCAACTTCTTTGTGGTGCCGTTAGACCAGGAGGGTCGCTGGTATCGCTATCATCATCTCTTTCAGGATCTGCTGCGCTACAAGCTCATGGCGGAAGAGAGTAACCAGGCTGTCGCCGCGCTGCATGTCTTAGCCGGAGAATGGTTAGCTAATCATGGTCTAGTTGATGAAGCTATACCTCATCTATTGGCCGCCGGCGAACATGAGGCAGCGGCTCGGATTATAGAGCGTTCTTGGCGGCAGGCGCTGGATCAGGATGACTGGCGGAAAGTGGAGCAGTGGTTAGCGTTGCTGCCGGCCGAACTGATCCAGGAGCGGCCGGGCTTGCTCATTGCCCGGGCTCAGGTCTTACTCTTTCTGGTAAACCTACGACCCATTCCGGCCCTGCTCCAGGCAGCTGCGACGTGCTTACAAGAACCGGCGGTACCCCTCCGCCCCAATGAAGCATCACTGCTGGGCGCAGACATCGACTTTCTTCAGGGGGCGCTGGCGTGTTTGAGCGGCCAGGGCCAGCCGGCTTTTGACCACCTTCAACGAGCACTGTCTCAAACGCACCCGGACTATCGCCATTGGCGAGGCCAGGTTATCCTTTATTTTAGTCTGTCGGCGCAAATGATCGGGCGGCAGGAGCTGGCTATTCAGACGATTGAACAGGAACTACAGGACGAAACCGCCCCGGAAAATATGTTGACCGTCAGATTATTGGGCGCTCAGGGGCTGGTTTACCTGATGGCCGGCAAGTTGTCCAAATTTATTCAGATCGTCGCGTATGGCTCGAAGATATGTGAGCGGCACAATTACGTTAATATGCTGGCTTCGGGTCATTACCTTTTGGGCCACGCCAATTATCTTTGGAACAATTTGGACGTTGCTGCGTCTCACCTGGCTCAGGCTGTGGAACTGCGCTACAACCTAAATACCAGGGCGGGTGTCGATGCCTTGGCGGCCTCAGTTTTAACCGCTCACGCGATGGACCAGTCTGCCCAAGCGAATGACGCCCTAAAACTGTTGCTGGACTTTGCCCTGCAACGCCAGAGTCCGGCGATTGTGGCCATTGCCCATGCCTGCCAGGCCCGCTTGGCCCTTCAACAAGGCGACTTGGAAGCGGCAACCCGCTGGTTGGAAACGGCCGACCTCGCCTATGATAGCGGCGCGATGTTTCATTGGCTCGAACTCCCCCGCCTGACCTACTGTCGGGTGCTCATCGCCCACGGTACGGTTGCCGCGCTGCAAGAAGCCGTTGAAAAACTGCAAGTGTTCTTGAAAAGTGCCGAAGCGAGCCATAATATCCGGCAAACCATCGAAATCCTCATTTTGCAAAGTCTGGCCTTTCAAGCGCAGGAGCGGGCTGATGATGCGTTGGCGGCCTTAGAAAAGGCGGTGATCCTGGCCCGACCCGGAGGCTTCATTCGCAGTTTTGTTGACTATGGCCTGCCCATGGCGGCCTTGCTTCACCAACTGGCCAACCGGGACATCGCGCTAACCTATGTCCGCCAAATTCTGGCCGCTATTACCGGGGGGCAATTCCCGGCTAACAATTTACGGTTGGAGGAGAATAAAAGCGGCAATCGTCAATCGGAAATCGTAAATCCTCTGGTTGAGCCTTTAACCGACCGCGAATTTGAAATCCTCGAGTTGTTGGCCAGGCGACTGTCAAACCAGGAAATTGCCCGGTCGCTCCATATCTCGATCCGAACAGTCAAGAGCCACGCCACCCATATTTATGGGAAATTGAACGTAAATAGCCGCTATGAGGCCGTCGCCAAAGCCAAAGCCCTCGAGCTGCTGCCGGCTGATACTGATTAGATAGATCCCGCCCTCAAAGACCACTTCCTCAATTCGTACTTTTATCGTACCGAGGTACGATGTATTTCGTCGCTACATCGATAATAATGAGTCTCAGTAGATCAAAATTTGAGGAGTGAGGCATCCTCAGATGCCGAATGGAGCCGCATCTGAGGATGCTTGCTCCTCGAAAATTGGATCTACTGAGTCTGCCGCCAAAACGAACGTATTCTTTATTCGTCAACACACCAAGTGGTTGGCGTGGCAATTCTCGGTGCAGATTTTGTTCCACTGAGAACTTCACGTGAGCGAAACTACCTCTGAGAAAGCTTTTATAATGAAGCAAGCTGAACCATTGAAACTGATCAGCCCGGCCAAATACCGCATCCGTATTCAAGGTTATCTCGATAATACCTGGGCAAGCCAGTTCGGCGAGCTGACTTTTACCAATCATCTTGCTTCACGACAGCCCTTGGTCACGGTTTTAACCGGCCAGGTTATGGACCAGGGCGAGTTATTGGGGATATTGAGCCAATTATATAGTCTGGGCTTCCCCTTATTGTCGGTTGAGTGCCTTGAAATTCATGACATTGAATAGCAACTTGCGTAAGTCTTGTAAGGCAAAAGAAAGGATAAATTGAACGATGGCAACCATTACCGTACTCAAATTTAATACCGAAGGTGGCGCGGAAAAGGGGCTGGAACTGATCCAAAAGTTAGCCAAACAACATCTCATCAACTTACACGACGCGGCGATTGTTATCTGGCCGACCGGCAAAAAGAAACCCAAAACCAGGCATTTGGCGAATATGGCCGGTCTCGGTGCCCTGGATGGAGCCTTTTGGGGCATGTTGTTTGGCTTGATCTTCTTCATACCGTTCTTGGGTATGGCGGTTGGTGCGGCAATAGGGGCGCTGACCGGCTCCTTTACGGATATCGGTATCGACGACGATTTTATCAAATCGGTGCGAGCTAAAGTAACCGAAGGCACTTCGGCCCTGTTCCTGATGACCAGCGACGCGGTGGTGGATAAAGTGTCGGACGCGATGAAAGCGCTGGATTTTGAACTGATTGCCTCCAATCTGTCTATAGAACAGGAAGAACGGTTCAAAGCCGCGTTTGTTAACGAATAGTAAAATAGCTCTATTCTCCCCCTTTTCAACCGTTAGGCAATGGGTTTTAAGGTGACATAAGACAGGGGGTAAGGAGTGGCGCAAGCCAGACCTGACAGGTTTTACACGACTCGGGTGGGCGTAGGTTACAAGGCATCGGTCTGGTAGTTACGTCCACCTTTTACAATGAAAACCTGTCAGATCTTCACGCCGCCCTACCCCCTGTACTTACAAGGAACCACCCTTATGCCCCATCCGACGCCGGTCCCAGAGTTCATTCGCCGCTGGCAGGCCTCCGGCGCAGCCGAGCGAACCAACTTTCCCCAATTTGCCGTCGAACTGGGCGATATCCTGCACGTCCCCATAAGACGGGTTTCCGGCCATTAACCCGTTTCTTTAACTATCCTCTCGGCGGCCACCTTTTGTAAACGGCAACTTTATATTATAATGAAGTTATTCGGGATATCTGTCGTTCAACAAACTCTTTCCTCTCTCAAAGAAGTTTTACTTTCCCTCCTCGTGCGCCGGATTTTGATAACGTCAGCCGACACTATCGCGTCAAGGTGATAGGACTCGCCTTGAGAACTTTCTGCACCCTGGTAGCGGGAGTACAAAGATGAAGCGTTGGGCGGTTTTACTATTAATGACCGTGGCCGGGTTGGCGGTAATGAGTCTGGCCGATACCTATTACCGCCGGGGCATTCGGCAAGAGAATTTCCAAGCTCTGGAACAAACGACGGAGAACTTTAAGACCGGGCTGGCCCCGGTTATTGGCTTGCGCCTGGCCGCCGTTGAAAATTTAAAAGCCTTTATGCTAACCGATCCCACCCTGCCCGACAGCCGCACGTTCGACCGCTTTGCGGCCGGCCTAATGGCCAACTATCCCACTCTTCGCGCGGTGGAGTACGTCGATCCGGACCAAATTATTCGGTACGTCTACCCCCTGGCCGGCAATGAGGCGGCGCTGAACCTGGATTTGAAAACCCGGCCGGCCGCTCCTTATGTGGAAAAAGCCATCCGCGAACGGCGCACCACCGTCAACAACCCCACCGCCACCGTGCAAGATTCGCTGTCGATTGTGGCTCGCGCCCCTTTGTATCGGGCCGGCGAGTTTCTGGGGTTGGTTCAGGGCGTCTATGATGTCGAGAAGATTGTAGCCACAGCCGGGGCCGGCCTATCGCCCCCGTACAAGCTGCAACTGCACGATGCCGCCGGTGCCCAATTCTGGGGACCCGAAACCATTGCCGGCGATACCCGTACGGTTGAGGTGGCGGTGGGCGACACGGTCTGGAGCCTGACCCTGGGCTGGGATACCCCCCCTGAGTCGCCTAATCCCTTAATCCTGCTGCTTATTTGGGGTGGCGGAGGGCTATTATTAGTCAGCTTACTCTATATTGTCAATCAAACTTGGGTGCAAACAGAACAGCTTAACCAAACGGTGGCCGAAAACATGGCTGAATTGGCCAGTACCAACACCCGGCTTCAGGCCGAAGTGGCCGAACGCAGACAGGCCGAAGCAACCCTGCGCGAGAGCCAGGCCCACCTCCAATTGGCAGTTCAGGCGGCCAACGTGGGCCTGTGGGATTGGGACCTGCTGACCAACCAAATCTATTACTCGCCGCAGTGGAAAAGCCAGATTGGTTACGCCGAGGATGAAATCCCCAATGATTTTAACGAGTGGCAAAGCCGGGTTCACCCCGACGACCTGGAGCAAACCCTGGCTATCGTGCAAGCCTATCTAAAAAAACCCTGGCCTAACTACGAAAATGAATTTCGCTTTCGCCACAAAGATGGTTCCTACCGCTGGATACTAGCTCAAGCCTCGCTGCTAAGAGATGACAACGGCCGGCCCTGCCGTATGCTTGGCTCGCACATTGACCTCACCGAGCGCAAGCAGGCCGAGGAGGCGCTGCGGCAGAGCGAGCAAAAGCTGGCCTTAATGTTTGAAAAAGCTCCGTTTGCCGCTTCCTTGTCCAGCCTGCCCGAAGGAAGAATTGAGCAAGTTAACCAGGCCTTTGAGAAGCTGTTTGGTTATTCCCGGCTAGAAGCGGTTGGCAAGACCTCACTGGAATTGGGGATGTATCCAAATCCGCAGGCGCGGGCGCAATCCAGTGCCCAGGTTCAAAAGCAGGGCTTCGTTCGCGATTTTGAACTGATGCTGCGGGCGAAATCAGGTGAGATGCGTGTTTTACTGGTCAATACCGATTATGTGGAGATTGGGAGCGAGCCGCATATCCTTACAATGGCGCAAGACATCACCGAGCGTAAGCAGGCCGCAGAAGCCGTTCGACGCGAGCGCGATTTCTCTGAGGCCATTATTGACAGCCTGCCCGGTGTTTTTTACCTTTACGATGAAGAGCGGCGCTTTTTGCTCTGGAATAAAAACTTTACCCACGTCACCGGCTACACCGACGCAGAGATGTCCGAGCTGCACCCGCTTGACCTTTTTGGCGGGTGGGACAAGCAATTACTGGCCGAGCGCATCCAGGATGTCTTCGCCCAGGGCGCATCGTCGGTGGAAGCAGACTTTGTCGCCAAAGATGGCACGCGAACGCCCTACTACTTTACCGGCTTGAGAGTCCTGCTTGATGACAGAGTTTGTCTGTTGGGCGTGGGAATTGACATTACGGCCCAAAAGCAAGCGGAGCAAAGAATCAGGCTTAGCGAAGAACGCTTACGCCTGGCGACCGAAATGGCCGGTGTGGCAGTGTGGGAATATGATCTTGCTGCCAACCAGATGGCCCGCTCCAATAATCACGATCAACTCTATGGCCTCCAGCCACAAGAGGTCTGGGTTATAGACACGTTTCTTAACGCTACCCACCCTGATGACCGCGCCCTGTCCAACCAAATCATCCAGGCCTCGGTTGCGCCGGGCGGCCCTGATTATTACCGTTTTGACTTTCGGGTAATTTGGCCTGATGAGAGCGTGCATTGGCTGGCGGTGACCGGCGAGATTATCGAGCGGAATGCACAAGGTCTGGGCCTGGCTGTCCGCGGCTGTCTTATCGACATCACCGAACGCAAGCAAGCAGAAGTCGCGTTACGCGAGAGCGAGGAGCGCTTTAGAACCGCCTTTGAATATTCAGCCAACGGCATGTGCTTAACCGGCTTGGATGGAAAACTGCTGAAAGTCAACCAGACCATGTGCCACATCTTCGGCTACCCGCTGGCAGAATTGCAAGGCATGCATTTTAATGACATCACCTATCCTGAGGATTTTGCGATAGGTCAAGAAGGTGCCCGCCGCATGCTGGATAGGGAAGCTACCAATGTTTCAATTGAGAAAAGATACGTGCGCCGGAGCGGCGAAGTCTTTTGGGCGCACGTCACCTCGGCGCTGTTGAAAGATAGTGCCGGCCTACCGCTTCATTTCATTACCCAAATTGAGGATATTACCGAACGCAGGCGTATGGAGGAGGAGTTGCGGGTGTCAGAAAGACTATTCTCTAACGCCTTCTACGCCGGACCGGCCGGAATGACGATCACCCGCATTGCCGACGGAAAATTTATTGATGCCAATGCGTCGTTTTGTAACATGTTTGAATTTAGCCACGAAGAGGTGGTTGGCCATACCTCAACAGAATTAAATATGCTCACGCTCGAGTCGCGCAGCAAACTGATCCAACAGCAGCTTGAAGCCGGAGGGCTGCACAACTTTGAACTCGTGGCTCAGTCAAAGTCCGGCAAACGCATCAAGGTGCTCTTTTCTTCAAAGGAGATAACGCTAAAGGGCGAAATCTGCCACGTGACCACGATGATTGACATCACCGAACGCAAGCAGGCTGAAGAAGATCTGCACCGGCTCAACCTGGAACTGGAAGAACGCGTAGCCCGGCGCACGGGCGAACTGGTTCAGGCCAAAGAGCAAGCCGAATCCGCCGACCGGCTCAAATCGGCCTTTCTGGCGACGATGTCTCACGAGTTGCGCACGCCGCTCAACTCGATTATCGGCTTTACCGGCATTATCCTGCAAGGGTTGGCCGGCCCGCTCAATGCCGAGCAAACTAAGCAGTTAAAGATGGTCCAGACCAGCGCCCAGCATTTACTGGCCCTGATCAGCGATGTGTTGGATCTCTCTAAAATTGAGGCCGGCCAGATGGAACTGCACATCGAGCCGGTTGCCCTTGGCCGGGTGATTACGCAGGTAGCCCGCCTAACCGAGCCGTTAGCCGCCAAAAAAGGGTTGGCTTTACAGCTTGAGGCGGCCTCAGACCTACCGCCGGTTATGGCCGACCGGCGGCGGCTGGAGCAAATTTTGATCAACCTGGTTAACAATGCGCTCAAATTTACCGAACGGGGGTCTGTTCGGGTGCGCTGCCAGGCAAGCGATGGCCGGGTGGTGCTCCAGGTCATCGATACGGGCATTGGGCTAAAGCCGGAAGATATGGGCCATTTGTTTAAGCCCTTTCGCCAGCTTGAAACCGGTCTAAGCCGCCGCCACGAAGGCACCGGCCTGGGGCTGTCGATTTGCCAAAAGTTGGCGGCCTTAATGGCCGGCCAAATGAGCGCCGCCAGTGATGGGCCGGGTCGGGGTAGCACCTTTAGCCTTAGCCTGCCCCAAGCCACCGACCTACCGGAGCCTATCGCCACCGAATGAATTCGGTCGCTGCTAAAGAAAACCTGTTGAAACAGGTTATTGGCTTTGCCCTTAACGTGTTTTAACACGTTTCTTTTACCAGCAGATAGTAGAATGCTGAATAGTCATCAGCGCCCTTAAGGAATTATCCATGCCTGGTCGTATCTTAGTTATCGAAGATAATGAACAAAATATGTACCTGACCACCTTCATTTTAGAACAGCATGGCCACAGCGTCTACCAAGCGTGGGATGGACACGCGGGCATTGAATTGGCCGGTCAGGTTAAGCCGGACCTTATCCTGCTTGATATTCAACTGCCGGTGATGGACGGCTATCAGGTAGCCCAGGCATTGCGGCGCGAACCGGTTCTGGTCGACGTACCCATTGTGGCCGTGACCTCTTATGCCATGCTGGGCGACCGGGAGCGCATTCTGGCCGCCGGCTGTACCGGCTACCTTGAAAAACCGATCAACCCGGATACATTTATAACGGATATCGAGCAATATCTGCCGGACCATCTGCAGAGCTGACAGGTTTTGTCCAAAATTTTACAACAAGCGTGATTTTTGAACGAGAGTTTGTCGGCAATAGAATGCATTTATCGAAAACCTGTCAGCTCTTTGGTCTAAAATGAGAGCGGCTGCATTTGCGTAGAAAAGAGGCTGAATGAACATTAAAATTCTTGTGGTGGATGACAACGAGCAGAACCGTTACCTGCTGCACGTGCTGCTGCGCGGTAACGGCTACCAGGTGGAGACCGTCGCCAACAGCGCGGAGGCGCTGGCTGCGGCCCGCTCTAACCCGCCGGACCTGATCATTGCCGACATTCTGATGCCGGTGATGGACGGCTTCAGCCTGTGTCGCCACTGGAAGGCCGATGAGCAGTTGAAAGCCATTCCTTTTGTTTTTTACACGGCCACCTACACCGACCCTCAAGATGAGGAATTCGCTCTAAGTCTGGGGGCGGAACGCTTTATAGTTAAGCCGGTAGAGCCGGACGATTTCATACAGATGGTGCGCCAGGTTATCGCCAACCATGAAGCGGGCGACTTAGTCGTCCGGCACGAGCCGCCGTCGCCGGAGCCGGTTTTTTACAAGCAGTATAACCAAACCCTCGTCCACAAGCTGGAAGAAAAGATGCAGGAGCTGGAAGCGGCCAATCGCGCCCTGGCCCAGGACCTTGCCGAGCGTCAACAGATGGAGCAGGCCTTGCGGGCCGCCGAAGCCCGCTACCGCGCCCTGGTGGAACAGTTGCCGGCCATTACCTATATTGTGGAGTTAGGCCCAACCCGGCGCACCGTTTACATCAGCCCCCAGATCGAAGCCGTGCTGGGCTTCTCGCCGGAAGCCTGGCTGGCCGATCCCGAACTGTGGATTAAACAACTTGATCCCCGCGACCGGGAGCAGACGGTAACCGCGGTGCAACGGGCCGATGCCACCGGAGCACCGCTCAACATTCAGTACCGGACTCTGCATAAATCCGGGGACGTCGTCTGGCTCCATAATCTCAGCCAAAGGATATCGCTAGCAGACGAACCAGGCCGGGTTCACCATCGCCACGGGGTTATGTTTGATATCACCGCCCGCAAGCAGCTACAGGATCAGTATCTCCAGGCTCAAAAAATGGAAGCCATCGGCCAGCTAACGGCCGGCATTGCCCACGACTTCAATAATCTATTGACGGTCATCAACGGCTTTGCCGGCCTGATGAAACAGCAGTTGTCGCCGGTTGACCCTGTGCAAGAGATGGTTGACAAGATTTTACTATCCGGGGAGCGAGCCGCCAACCTGGTTCGCCAACTGCTCACCTTTAGCCGTAAGCAAATCACCGAGCCACAAGTACTTGATCTCAATAGGGTTGTCACCGGTATGAAAGCCATGTTAGAGCGAATTATCGGTGAACAGATTCAGGTGGAAACCCATCTGGCCACCGACCTGTGGTCGATTGAAGCCGATTTGACCCAAATGGAGCAGATCATTGTCAATCTGGTGGTCAACGCCCGTGATGTGATGCCGCAGGGTGGCCGCTTGGTCATTGAAACGGCCAATATTGTCTTGGATACGCATTTCACGGCCACGCACCTGGCCGCCAAACCGGGTAAGCATGTTTTGCTCAGTATCAGCGACACCGGCCCGGGCATGACGCCGGACATGAAGGAGCGTTTGTTTGAGCCGTTCTTTACAACCAAGGAGCAGGGAACCGGCCTGGGTTTGGCCACGGTGTACGGCATTGTCAAACAAAGCGGCGGCCAGATTTTGGTTTATAGCGAGTTGGGCCAGGGTACCATCTTTAAGATCTATCTGCCCCGAGTCGAAGCCTCGCTCTCCGTGAGCGAGGCGAAACAGCCGGAAGCTGATACGTTAGACGGCACCGAAACGGTGCTGCTGGTTGAGGATGATTTTGGGGTGCGCCAAATGGTGGGCGATACCTTACGTGCCCACGGCTACCGGGTTTTGGTCGCCGAAGAGCCGGAAACAGCGCTGCTTCTGGCGGCGGCGCACGAAGCCCCTATTCACCTGCTGCTAACCGATGTCATTATGCCCCAAATGAACGGTCGGGAACTCTATCAGCGATTGGCCGCTCAACGAGCCGGATTGAAAGTGCTGTTCATGTCGGGCTACACCCACAATGTCATTGCTCCCCACGAGGTATTGCAGGAAGATACTGCTTTTCTGCAAAAACCCTTTGCCATCCGCGGCCTATTACAAAAGGTCAGAACTGTGTTGGGCTAAGTGGGGTATACCCATAAAGAATGGAGAATGAAGAAGTATCAAAGGGGAAAAGAAACCATAGATTGGTCCAGTTTTTGCTCTTGGGTCGAAAAAGCGGCTCAAATGGGCAGACGACTTTGGAGGTAGGATGATGTCGGTCAGGAAACTGGACCAATCTACGGCTGGGTTTTGAGGTTAATTTGACTGAATGTTGGTTAACGGCAATGCTTTAACATCAATTTTGTGGAGCAGATCAAACAAGTTATCAACCGCGGACTGCTGCGCTTGGGTGACTTCTGCGGTCATATCTTGCATTTGTTTGACAACATCAAGGGCATTGGCCGGCATAGCCTGAACCGGTACCACTTCCTCAAACCAAAGGTTAGCCCCGGCTACTTCCGCATCCAGGTTGCCTTGCACGGCAGCTTGATAAGCCGCAAGCGACTTGTCCCAAATAAGGCCGGCATCGAACTGCTCAATCCCTCGGATAGCTTCAAACAAGCCTTTACCAATTCCAATTTGCCCATTAGCCCATTTTTGGCCGAGTTCTACGTATTGATTAAATGCGTTCATGATTTTATCTCCTGTGTTTTTACACGATATAGAGTTTATAGAAAATGTTTATTATGGTTGCACTTTTGGCACTAGGTGACTGTCACCTGGTGAACTTATCCGGTTGAGGGTATAAACGTCGGCACTGCCGGCCCCCTATTTCCTAAGCGGAATGAATTGTTCTCTCTTTGGGGCCGGGGGCCGGTTAGTACCCCGCTTGTTTTTTAATCTTCATTACTATAGCCCTATTATAACCGATGCGGGTTGCTGTGCGGTTACGGTCAGGTTGCTGGTCAGTTACAGGTCAGTTACAAGGGTGTCCAAAAAGACATTGAATGAATTCAGTGTTTCTATCGTATCCCATAACAAAAACGCACCCATCAGCAATTCCTCACTTTAAAATCCTTCCAAAAACGTATATAATAACCATAGTCAGACACGCATATCGCAACGCAATCAAGACAACATCATGTAAATATGAAGCCAGACCTTATTTGTTTCGGTGAAGATTTTACAAATTCAGTAGATCACAGTTTCGAGGAGTAAGGCATCCTCAGATGCCGAACGGAGCCGCATCTGAGGATGCTGGCTCCTCAATTCGTGATCTAGTTAGTGTCTCTAAGTTTTCGCCATAATTTGAGCCTTTGTTTATTGCGTAGTGCGCAATGCGTATTGAGCGCTTTTTTACGTACTACGCAATACGCACTACTTTTTATGAATCGTTGTGGCGAAAAACTAATGACACTAACAGATTCCGGAATCTTAGTCGTTAAATTGCAGGTTAGTTGAATGAGAAAATATGCTGCTCTAGATGTTGGGTTACGCCGGAGCTGCGCAAAGCGTCTTAACGCTCGGCTTGGCCTTTTTTATTTGTATTAAGGCGGGAAATCAGTAAATTTATAGGGTAACTATTGTTTAGCATTCGCGATTAGCCCTCAGCCGTCAACTTTATCACGAAAGACAATGTCCGGGTCATCAACCCCGGCTCTCTAACCATCAAGTCAAAAAGAAGCTGAACGCTAAAAGCTGAACGCTTTTTATTTTTATCAAAGGAGATACGTATGCCAGTTCGCAATGCAGAAGCAGTTTGGGAAGGTAATTTTCGAGACGGGGCCGGGAATGTCAAGTTAGGCAGTGGGGCCTATGAAGGGCCGTATTCAGCCGCGTCGCGTTTTGAAGAAGGGGACGGCACCAACCCCGAAGAGCTGATCGGCGCGGCCCACGCGGGCTGTTTTTCGATGGCGCTGTCTTTGATCCTCCAACAGGCGGGCTACGATGCCACCAGCATCCACACCGTGGCCAAGGTGCACCTCAACAAGGTGGGCGACGGCTTCAAAATTACCTCGATTGATTTGATAACCGAAGCCTCCGTGCCCGATATCGATGAAGAGACGTTTATGGAAAAGGCGGAGGCGGCCAAGAAGGGCTGTCCCGTTTCGCAAGCTTTGGCGGCTACCGAGATTACGCTCGAGGCGACGTTGAAGTAGTAATTTCGGTCGTGTTATTGCGAATGAAGCGAAGCAATCCGCATCCCAAACGGGGAGATGGCTTCATCATTCCTTTCTATTGCTAATTTGTATGAAAGCAGAGGCGGCGTTGTGATAGGCAACGCCGCCTTTTTTATGGGGGAGGTACAACAACGGATTGAGAAAGGAACAGCGTGCGTTTGCTTGCCCGTTTCTTTCTTGATCCGTTGTTCGGTAAGGGCAGAGAGCAGAGATTAGGGGATAAAATCTAGAATGCCTATGCGTCGTGGCATAGTTAAACGTATTCCAAGATCAGCCCCCTAATCTCCCAATCTCCAATCTCCACTCTCCCCCTACATCGGCCAATCTTGCAACATGCGGGCCGTCTCTTCAGAATGGTGGGTTTCGTCGCGTACCATATCTTCAAGCTGTACCGCTAGACCTTTGTCGCCAAAGGCAGTGGCTTCCTCAGCTCGCTGGGTATAGTCGGCTTTGGCTTGCGTTTCGGCGGCTAACACCGCTTCCAGCATTTCGCGATTGATTTCAGCCGGGGCCACCGGGCGGGGGGTGGTGGTCGGTTCGCCGCCCAGGGCTACAATTTTGTTGGCCAGATATTGGGCGTGGCCTTGTTCATCGGCTACTTCGGTTAAAAAGAACTCGGCGAGTTGGGGCCGGTATGGCCCCGTTACTTTGGCGGCGTAGGTGATGTACTGAATAATGGCGCTCAGTTCACCGGCCAGGTCTTCATTAAGGTTTTTGATAAGTGTTTGTTTGTCCATCGTATCCTCCTTGGGGATAGTGTTTTTTGTTAGCGTTCAGCCGTCAGCTATGGGAAAGAAGGCTGAGGCTGAGGCGAAGGCTAAGAATGATTTTTAGTGCGTAGTGCGCAGTGCGTATCAAATGTCTATATTTTACGCACTACGCACTGCGCACTACGCAATAGGTTACCCCATTAGAATGAGGAATTTATTTAACCTCTTTTCCTTCGCCTCAGCCTTTGCCTTAGCCTCTCCTTTACTCTCTCACCCCTGCGGTACCTCATTACGCAAAAAGCCTTTGACAATCATCAATATGGCAAACGATAAGCCGACCAGGATAACGGCCAGCGTCAGGGCAACATCCAAGTCAAGCTCAAAGCCCAGGTAAATCGCCAGGGGCATGGTTTGGGTGCGGCCCGGATAGTTGCCGGCAAAAATAATGGTCGCGCCGAATTCGCCCAGCGCCCGTGCCCAGGTCATCACCATACCACTCAACAGGGCCGACCACGACAGCGGGATGGTGATAAAGCGAAAGACTTGCAGGTGACCCGCTCCGTCGAGTGCGGCGGCTTGCTCCAGTTCCGGTTCGATGGTGCTGAAGCCCAATATGGCGGCTTTAACGTAAAATGGCGCAGCGACAAAGGTCTGGGCCAGGATGACGGCAAATTGGGTAAAGGCAATGTCGATGCCCAAAAAGTCGAGATAGCCACCCAGCATCCCGCGCCGACCAAAGGCCATCAACAGCGACACCCCGGCTACGGCCGGCGGCAGCACCAGCGGTAGATCGAGCAGCGTGTCAAAGAGCCGCCGCATCTTGAAGTCGTAGCGGGCCAGCAAATAGCCAACCGGCGTGCCCAGAATAACGGCGATAATGACCGTGATCCAGGTGGTGCCGAAGCTTAACGCTACTGCTTCCACTACCTGCGGCGTCTGTAAGTTCAGCAGCAGGCTCTCTGGGGGCGTGCGCACAAAAAGCGCGACCATCGGCAGAAAGATAAACATCAGCAGCGGCAAACTAAGCAATTGCAGCAGCTTTTCCGGCCATTTGGTTGGCGTTACCACCTGGGGTGTCCGCCGCCAATATAAGGGTGCCTGAGCCATGACTACTCTCCGTGAATGATGTCTTATCTTCTAACTCGATAAAAAATGGTTCGTAACTTGATGATGTGACGATAGTGCGTAGTGCGCAATCCGTAGTTAGAAAGTTCCCTCAATACGCAATACGCAATACGAACTACGCACTACGTTGGCAGAAGTTTACTCAATTCATAACAGCGTTCGTACCCTCACGGTACGCCCGTAAAGCCAAACTTGGCTAATACATCTTGCCCGGCGGGCGATAAAACGTAGGCAACAAAGTTCTGAGACGGGTTGGGGGACTCCGTATCGCTGACCACGGCGATAGGATAGGTGGCGATGGTGTTGAGATCGTCAGGAATGTCGATCCGGCTGACCTGATCGGCGATGTCGGCGGTGACATCGCTGTTGTAGACGATACCGGCGTCGCCTTCGCCCAGGGCGACTTTGGTTAAAACGGCTTTGACGCTCTGCTCGTACGAAACCACATTGGTGAGCAGGCCATCTTTGAAATCGGCTTCGAAGGCCGGGTCTTGGGCCGCTTTATCCAGAAACTGCTGCGAGTAGCGGCCAACCGGCACATCTGCGGCGGCTAAAATCAACCGCAGGCCGGGCTTGCTTAAATCTTGCAAGGTGACTAATCCGGCTGGATTATCAGCCGGATATATAACCACCAACCGATTATGCACAAATGTCTGCGCTGCGTTATCCGTCACCCGGCCGGCTTCGATGGCGGTCTGCATTTGGGCGGTATTAGCGCTGGCAAAGACATCCGCCGGGGCACCCTGGCTAAGCTGGTGGGCTAACTGCTGTGACCCGGCAAAGTTAAAAATAACCTTGACGTCAGGTTGAGCCGCCTCAAAGTTGTGACCGATCTCGGTAAAGGCCTCGGTCAGCGAGGCGGCGGCAAAGACGGTAATCGTTACAGGTTTGGTTGAGGTCGTCTCGGCCTGGGGCTGTGCCCCGCAACCAACGGTAAGCGCTGTTAAGAGAACCAGAAACAGAATGATTGCTATTTTTCGCCGGCGGCCACGAGAACGGATAGGAACCGGGGCAGGTTGGTAGGCCGGTGGAGCGAGTATGTTGATGAGTTTTCTTAGTAGAACCATAACCGTCACACGTTTTGATGGTGGTATATCCGCCATCGATACATTCGGATTTTGATGGTGGTGGAATGTTTTTACCACAAAGGACGCGGAGAAGTCACAGGGTTCACAGAGAAATATGAGTTACGCAGTTGAGAAGTATGCATGTCATTTCGATGCCGAAGGCGAGAAATCCCTACAGCGTTCGACTGCAAATATCGTTCGAGGGGATTTCTCGCTCCTACCGTCGCTCGAAATGACATGGACTGCGTAAGTTATAAGAAAATCTCTGTGTCCTTTGTACCCTCTTTGCGTCCTCTGTGGTTAATCTTTACAATGCGTACTCTTCTGCAACTTCGCCATCTTCCAAAGCGTCAAGGATTTCGTCAATCTTGTCCTCGCTATCGACCTCGGCGTACCACTGATTTTCGGGGTAGATGATCATAATCGGCCCCTTTTTACACTCTTTCAAGCAGCCGGTGCTGGAGACCAGCGCATCCAGTCCACGATCAAGAATTTCACCTTCCAAATAAGGCAGAAAATCGGTCGAGCCTTTGCGATTGCATACCCCTTTGGCTTGCCCCGATGCTCGAAAACTGGCACATACTAAGATATGATGGGTTGGCTTACCGGACATTTTTCATTCCTCCTGAGTTTAGTTACGAAACGGTTGATACGTTATTACGTAATTTCTGTTGATAGTAATTGGTAACTGGTAATTAGAGATTGAACCAAATTACCAATTACTAATTACCAATTACCCTTTAACCACACCCCGTCGCCGTACCGGAGCATGCTTGACCACAGACCGTTTGACTGCGTTTAATGAGATGGTTGAGGCTGGTGCCTTCATAGAGAGCACGGGCCGCTTCTTCAATCATACCTTCTACTTCCAGTACCGCGATGCCTTTTTCGCGGAAGACTTTGGTGGGGCTGGGGCCGATGCCGTTAACCAGAATGGTGCTGCAATCGTAGAGGATGTCGGCCAGATCGGACCAGCGGTCCATCCCGCCACCCGCAGGCGGTGTTCGGCGCGTTTCAACAAATTCAACTTGACCGTCTTTTTGACCGAAGATGTAGATAAAATCGGCTTCGCCCAAGTGCTGGTTGACCAACATGCCTTCCATACTGGTGGCTGCAATATAGGGCCGACTGCTGACATCGGATTCAATCTTGATGGGCGCGTTGCGCGGCAGCGAGCGGGCTTCGCGCAGCTTTTCCATCATCGCCGAGCTGGTGCCTTCGCCCAGCATCCCCACAGCATCGGCGCGACAGCGGGCGCAGTGGTGCATCAACGACACGTACTCACCGGCTTTGCTGCGCACCTCGTTAACCATCTGCGGCGAGGGAGGCGTCATATCCTCAAAGGCCGAGCCGATGGTGGGGTAGTAGGACATACAGTTCAAGACATCGACACCCATCTCGGACATTTTGACGGCCACATCTTCAATATGATCTTCGTTAATGCCGGGCATAATGATGGTGTTGACTTTAACCGTTACGCCCTTTTCCTTGAGGGCTTGTATCGCCTCAAGCTGCTGTTCCAGAAGAATCTTGGCCCCGTCTTCCGGGCGGTACATCTTTTTCTTATAGCGTGCCCAGGCATAAATTTTGGAGCCAATCTCCGGGTCGACGGCGTTGACCGTGACGGTGACGTGGCTGACGTTCAATTCGGCCACCTCATCGACATAAGGCCGTAGGTTGAGGCCGTTGGTGGCTAGGCACAAAATCATATCGGGATACTCTTCGCGCACCAGCCGCATGGTTTCCATTGTGCGCTCGGCGTTAGCAAACGGGTCGCCGGGGCCGGCAATACCGACCACCGAGATGTTGGGCATTTCTTCAAATACATACTTTAAGTAAGCCATCGCTTGATGCGGGCTGAGTACGGCGCTGGTTACGCCGGGGCGGCTCTCGTTAGCGCAATCATACTTGCGGTTGCAGTAGTTGCACTGGATGTTACATTTGGGAGCCACCGGCAGGTGCACGCGACCATACGTGTGCCGGGCTTTATCACTAAAGCATGGATGGTTTTCAAAATTTAATGTCATTTTTCTTTCTCCTCTAGCTAACCTGCATTAACTTAACCTGTGAACCGTTATCGGGAGTAAGGAGTAGGGAGTAAGCAGTAAGTTTGTTCCCTTACTCCCTACTCCTTACTCCCTACCCCCTACTTTACGAGCTACATATAAGCATAACCAATACCGGTTGCTTCTTGTTTCGCTTCAATCAGGGTGTTGGCGATTTTATCGAACAACTGCTGCGCTCCGGCGTAACCGATGTGCAGTACTCTCGACCCGCCCAGCCGGTCGTGGATGGGGAAGCCCACTCGAACCAGCGGCACGTTAATTTGGCGAGAAACCGAGAAGCCTTTACTGTTGCCGATGAGAAAATCGGGCTTGCACTTTTCGGCCAGTTCGGAAATCTCAATAAAATCGACCCCGTCCCAGACGCTCATACCGAGGTCGTCGAAATC
>JAGRBZ010000518.1 GCA_020433805.1 Anaerolineae bacterium | reverse complement strand
CGGCGTTGGGGAAGGCTTCGGGATCAAGCTCAACTTCACCAACGGTGGTTTCTTCGCTAAAGCCGTCGTAGTCGCGGCTGTCGCCTTCGTTGGCCGAGATGATGTAGGTTTGTCCGTTGGCTTCAAACGTCGCGATAGCATCCGGCATGTACATGCCCTTCACCGGCCAACTCGTTAGATTGATGCCACCATCTTCGTTACTGGCATCGAGTGCGTTGTTCAGGGTGATGATGCCTAACACCGGCTGAATGGGTTCGGGATTGTCGTCGAGCAGTCCGGTTTCTACATCAAAGGTGCCAAGCAGTTGGAAGTCATTGTCGTTGAGAACAGCAATTCGATTTTCATCGATCAATGCCAGACCTTCCGGCTTATCGCCAGCCAAGTAGCCTTCAGCAACTAAATCGACAAAAAGCGTTTTCTGCACGGGTTCGATTCCGGCTTCAGCTAAACCGTCAGCATCAAGGCTTTCCAGCGTACCGTCGGGGCCAACAACACTGTCATCTAAATCATTCAAATTGGTTGCGCTATCAAGGCTGATGCGGAAAACCTTTTTAAGGGCTTCCGTGCCCACAGCACTATCACGCTCGATAACCAGTATCTCACCATTGCCGATGGAAACGGCATCGCCGATTTTATCGCTGGCTCCACCTTCGATGATATACGCATACTGGGCTGTAGTGGTGCCGGTAGCCGTATCGAACTCGACGATACGATTTATAACTGAAGCCTTCGAGTTGTCATCGCCTTCGACATCGGGATTGTCGATGGGGCTTTGGATGAAGGCGTAGAGCTTGCCATCTTCATAAGCAACCGCTTCGAAACCACGGTTAGCGCGGCGTTGAGCAAAGACAGCCGGGATAGCTTCGGTGCCGACTTCGACCCCACCTTCATTGGAGCCTTCCGGTACAAAGCGATCAATCAACGCACCCGCTTCGTCGAAGTGGTAGATAGCGGGGCGATATTCATCAACCATCCAGTAGGTGCCATCGGGAGCTATGACGATACCTTCCATATCCGCACCAAACGGATCATAATCGAGGGCGCTGCCTTGTAGATCAATCGGGATTTCATCAGCATTGGCCAGGCCGCTTTCACCTTCGAGGTTAGGCAGGCCGGTAATAGGCGTACCGTCGGCGCGAGTCAGGCCAATTTGCTCGATGACTTCCGCCGTGCCGGTAGCCGGATTTGCCTCAAAACGTATGAGCTTGGCCTGATAGTCGGGCAGAGGGAAGGGGCGCTCGTTGAGGCCATCGCCGTCGGTATCGACCGGTTCGGCGTTGGGGCCGCGGTCGGGATGGGTGACGAAGATGAGGTTCCCATTGGCCGGGTTGAAGCCTTCGAAATAGAGGCCGGAGAAACCGCCCAGCGTGATTTCCTGACCGGCAGCCGTGGTGCCGAGCGACGGCAGGTTGGCAAAGCTATACGTTTGCAGGCCGGCTGCGTGGTCTTTGAAACCCAATGGCACAATATTGGACACGGTGCCGCCATTAATATCGACCACGGCCAAAGCGTTCGCCTCTTGCAGCGATACGTACGCCGTAGCCGAGTCGGGCGAAACGGCTATGTACTCCGGCTCTAAATCTTGCGAGACGGTGGCTTCCGGGCCAAAGATGCGCACACCGGCGGCTTTCAGGCTGTCGATTTGCTCATCGAAAGCCGTAAAATCGGCCGTGGTGACGGTAGCGGCCTCAGCACCGCCGGAGATGTCGATAATGCTGATCGAGCCGACCGGATCGACCGTGTAATCGTCGCTGGGTTCGCCCTCATTAGCCACAAGAACTTTTTGGCCGTCGGGGGTAAAGGTAACCATATCGGGCAACGCGCCAACCTCAACGGTATTGAGCAGATTGCCGTCGATATCTAAAAAGACGACCGATCCGGGATCCTGGGTGTTTTCTGCCTCGATGGCAATCGCCACCAGCCCATCCATCACAGCCACACTGTTGGCCGATCCGCCAAACTCGGTAGCATCGATGCGGTTAACTAAAGCGGGGCTAACCGGATCGCTAATGTTGAGGATGTCGATGGATACATCCTCGGCATTAACAATAAAAAGTCGCTGTGTTTCCGGATCATGGGCCAGAATTTCAGAGGCTCCGCCATCGAAAATGCCGGTTTCATAGGTACCGAGCGGGGTTAGAACTAACTCGCCGTCTCCTTGCGCCGGCAAAACGGCTAAAAACAACAGCAATATTACCAAACTTACAACAATAACTTTCTGTCGCACGTGCTCTCCTCACTATTCTGTAAATTAGAATGATAGGTTAGGGGATTTCTTGTTACCATCCCGCATTGTAGGAAAGCGCTGTTAACAGTTTTTTAACCTCACGTAAAATCCTTGTAAACAGTTTGTTATATATATTTAACTTTCAGGCGAGGAGAAGGTTTCGGCGGACGGTAAAGGGGGCTCGGCGAATGGGGAAGGCCACATTTTGGGCGGGGAAGGGGGCATTTCGAACGGGGAAGGCTACATTTTGGGCGGGGAAGGTCACATTTTGGATGGGGAAAGGGCCATTTTGAGCGGGGAAGGTCACGTTTTGGGCGGGAAATATCATATTTTTGGTGGGGAAGGTCACGTTTTAGGCGAGAAATATCACACTTCGAAAAGGGAAGGTCACGTTTCGGATGGGAAATATCACATTTCGAACGGGGAAGGCCGCATTTTGGATAGGGAAGGGGCCATTTCGAGCAGGATATATCACGTTTTGGGTGGGAAAAATCACATTTTGGGCGAGGAAGGCCACACTTCAGATGGGAATCGACGTTTGAACTCGATTATCGACTGATGCGCCCAGCGTTGGAGCATCAAAGCTTGCTTTGATCCCGTTTTGATGACAAAGCAAGCTTTATCGCTCCGGGCTGTTTCTCTAGCTGTTACTGAAATCGGCGCAGCTCGTTGGCTAAACGTACGCGAGAACGGTGAGCGGAGAGAACGGGAACGATTAGGTTGAAGTGATCGATCTTTTTGTTGAGATCGTCGATGGGTTTGGCGAAACGGTCGAGAGATTGCTGCCAGGCTTCTTCGCTGATGCGATTGGACTGGCGCTGCTGCCACAGATTTCGCAGGCGCGTGCGGACGTTTTCCAGATCGCGGCGAATCTCTTTGTCCAGCTCTATCCAGGCGGGGGCCAAGCCGTTGCGCTTGAGTAAGCCATAGGCCCAGGCTTGACCGGGTTCGGTGTAGGGATTCTCTTCAAATTGCAGCGGTTTGCCCTTGCCCGGCAGGTTATCGAACTTGCCTTCGTCCATAGCTTCCTGGATGAGGCGTTCGACCAGGGCCTGCCGTTTTTCCTCGTTAGAGGGCTTCTTTTTTTGCTGCTGGGGTAGGGCGTCAGGCTCGTTTTTGTACTCGGTTAGTTTATCGGGCAGCTCTTCGAGGCGCTTTTGCCATCTTTTCTTTTTGTTGTCGATGCTCATCATCATACCTGTTGTTTCTTGGTTACGAAGCGACGCCCCGGCATAGGCATCAACCGGGGAACTTGCTGTTGATACTGTTGGTAAGCCGCGCCGAATTCATCGACCAGGCGGCGCTCTTCATAAAAAGAGCCGATGTAAAAATAAAGCGTGAACAGAATATAGGCCGTTAGGGAGTTGGTGTTCATTGCCGGAGTAAGCCACAGGAAAAAGAGGCTGAAGGTGTAGAGGGGATGTCGCACCCAAGCGTAGAAACCATTTACGGTTAGAGAGCCACTTTGTTCAGGTCGCTCTTTTGTTAGCTGCCTCAAACCGGCAAAGTGGAATAGACCCGTTTGCAAAAGCGTAATGACCGCTGCCAGCAGCACCGCTAGCTGCCCGCCAACCATCAGCCAGCGCCACGGCGACGGCACAACATACAACGTTTTCGCCGGCAATACTGCCATAAGCATCATCATCGGTAATAGCGTAACCGTTGCGAAAATGTTATAGGCCAGCCGGTAGCCTCGATCTGCCGTCGGACCAAAAACGCGCCGCGCCCACGCTTTTACGGACGCACTCGCCAGCCAGCTATGGACGACGCTGTAAACGATAAAGTAGATGATTAGGGTTATGATACTTATGATTGTTTTCATATTACTATGCAAATAGAGATTGGAGACTAGAGACTAGAGACTGGAGACTGGAGACTAGAGCATCGTCAACTTTTAGTCTCCAGTCTCTGATCTCCAGTCTCCAGTCTCTGATCTCTAATCTTCAGTCAACACCCTCTCAATAAACCGCAGCGTTATCTCCGTAACGGTCTCGATTTCACAATCCAGCAGAACAACGTGGCTTGATTTTTCCATCCAGTGCATTTCTTTATAGCCGGAGCCAATGCGCTGATGTAAGAGTTCGGTGCCGCGTAGGTCTATCTGATCGTCGTGGCGGCCCTGCACAATTAAGAGCGGTTGCTGAATGGTTGGAAGTTGACGGGTGACAACACGTTGCAATCGAACCAGTTGATTGAGCGCCGGAACCGGATTGACTTTGTAGCCTTGCCAATTTTCGTGAAGGGCGGGCAGTCGCTTATTGACATGCGGCAGAAAGGGCCACAGCAGGTATGTGAGTACAGAGATGTGAGGTGCAATACGCACCGCCGGTGAGTAGGTGAGCACGCCGGTTATATCTGTATATTGGGCAGCCAGGTGCAAAGCCAGCAGCGCCCCCATCGACTCGCCCCCGACAAAGACCTGTTCGCAGCGATCAGCCAGCGTCTGATAAGCTTCCTCCATCGCCCCCACCCAATCAGGCCAGCGACAGCGATTCATCTCGCGAGGAGAACAGCCATGGCCCGGCAGCAGCAAACCGGAGACAGTGTAACCCTGTTTGTGAAGTGCTTGGGCCAGCAGCCGAACTTCAGCCGGCGTGGCGGTGTAGCCATGCGCCAACAAAATGCCGACCGGACCGCCCTCCCAAAAGAAGGGATCGCCTTCAACATGAGGATTGTGAAGTAGCGTTCGATTGAGTATTTGCGTATGCATCACCGTAATAAAAAGGCCAATCCGGTAATTATTGCTCCTAATATAAAAATTTGCAGGCTGAGCGATTTGCTAACGACAAAGCCGGGCTGCTGTCGCTCGTGCGAGGCTACGGCCAAGCTAACGAACAAAATCGCCCAACCCATCAGCAAGCTGACTGTCACCAACACTGTATCAGGTGGTGTAATCAACCCCAACACCTGTCCCGATAAGATGGCAAAGGCACCAGCCCGAAAGAGCCAGGCCATCGGCGATTGGGGATCGATTTGGTGAATCCGCACCTGAGGGGCCAACCCGACTAACCCGGCTAATGCAAATAATGATCCAAGAAGAATAAAAATGATAGCGCCCACAGAGTTATAGTATGGCTGACAAATTCAGTTTGTCAAACGAGGGTTAGGTATTGTTTACACGGCCAAGTTTCAATATGTTAGGAGTTACGCACTTGACACCTGCTTATGTCATTTCGTAGCCAAAGGCGGAGAAATCCCTATAGCATCGGTTTGC
>JAGRBZ010000517.1 GCA_020433805.1 Anaerolineae bacterium | reverse complement strand
TGATAAATTTGATGAGCGTGGTTAACCCTTTATTCATCAGAAGATCAAAGTCGATGCCTGACGCGGCGGAAGTACGGGCCAATTCATCCAGGCTGTCGGCCAGCATCGCCGTAACGCCGGGGCCTTGTTCGGCCAGGCTAGCTAGCATCTCTATCGCTTCGGTTTGATCGAGCAGCTTGGTGAGCGACTTTATCAAGCGGGGGTTTTGCAGCCGCAGGGCAATTTCGAAGCCGTTTTGCAGCAAAATTTCCGGTTCCAGACCGGCGGCGTTGGCCGTTTTCATCATTTCATCCAGGCTGTCGGCCAGCATCGCCGTAACGCCGGGGCCTTGTTCAACCAGGCTAACCAGCATCTCTAATGACTCGGTTTGATCTAAAAGTTTGGTGATAACCTTGATTAAGCGGGGGTTTTGCAGATGGGTGGCTACTTGCAGCGCATTGTTGAGTACCGTTTCTAAATCGGTACCGGAGCGAGCGGCGTCGGCATACAATTCATCGACACTGTCGGCTACAACGGCGGCCAAACCCGGCCCTTGTTGCACCAGATCTTCGGCCATGCCCATCATCTTGTCGAGCGATTCAACCCGGTCTAATAGCCGGTTTAACGCCGCGATGGTTTGGGGATCGTCGAGGCGTGCTCGCAGTTGGCTGCTCGCGCCATTGCTTGAACGAACGTTGGTCATGCTTACCTCCTTGTAATGGGTGGGTTGTCTTGGCGAGAAGATTTAAATAACTTCAGCAAGTTTGATGAGGTGATCTAGTGCGTAATGCGTAGTGCGTAGTAAAGACAATACGCACTACGTACTACGCACTACAGGCCATTGCAAAAGTTACTTATTTTTCACTTCCAGCTAAGAGTAACCCTATTTTTTTCTATTGTAGCAATTTTAAACCGGCCCCGTCATCCCCTGGAACGAGGATTTGTCTCACCCATTTGAGGGATGATGCGGGCGCGGCTGTTCAGCCTTACTCAACGGCCAGCGGATAACCCGCCGCTTCCCAGGCTAAGGTGCCGCCCTGCAAATTATAAATATCGCTGTAGCCCATATCTTTTAAAATGCCTCCGGCTAATCGGCTGCGTCGTCCGATGCGACAAATAAGCACAATCGGTCGGTTGGTGGGCAGCGTTTGCCCTTCGTGCGGAATTTGGCTTAACGGCACCAGTCGGGCGTTGGGAACGTGGCCCTTGCGATATTCGGACGGCTCGCGGACGTCGATAACCAGCGGTGTTATGGTCGAGCCGTTCTGGCTGAGGCGTTCTTTCAACTGGCTGGGCAACCACGAGGGAATGGCGTGTTCCGGGTGGATGGCGTCATCCGGGATTTTAGCGCCGTACTCCCATTTGGGCAGCGCCTGACATTCGGCAAAGATTCGCAGCGGACATTCGTAAATGCAGATAGATGGCTCCAGAACTTTATGGAACATGTAGGATATCGATTCATCGCGCTGTACAAAATGGTGATAACCCAACGTTTTATAAAAACCGCTGGCTGCCATTTGGTGTTTAACCTGCCGCCGTACCCCGGCAAAGTAAACATCGCCCTTACGACGACGATAGAGCCGCGTAATCGACTCAAGCGCCTGAATACCGCTAAAATCGATATGATCGACCAGATGCATGCGTAGCAGCAGGAAATGTTGTTCGGGATGCTGGGTTAAATTGTTCCGTACGGCTTTCTCAACGTGTTCGGTTGCACCAAAATAGAGCGGCCCGCCAATCGTAATAATGCCAAGCTGCGGACAGGCCGGATGACCATCCTCTTGAATAAAGTGCCGAAAATTGGGGTCGGGCACGACCGGCTGCACTTGCGGCTTTGATGTTTTGACCAAAAAACGCACAATCGAGACGATGATGCCCGATAGCACCGCATATTGCAGCGGCAAAATAAGCGTTGCCGCCAGCGTGGCGACCATAATCAGACTGTCACCGCGCGAGGTGTGCCAGATGCGCCGCATGGCCTGGCGGTCAACCATGCCGTAGGCGGTGACCATCAAAACCCCGGCCAGGGCTGTGCGCGGGATAAAAGCGGCGTAAGAGGCTATCGTTAGTAAAGCCAGCAGCACAAATAGACCGGCAAAGACGTTGGACATAGGCGTACGCGCCCCGGCGGTATAATTAACGCCGGATCGGGAAAAAGAACCGGCGCAGGTGTAGCCCGAAAAGAAGCCCACGACAATATTGGCCAAGCCCTGGCCCACAAACTCCTGGTTGCTGTTAAGGCGCTGGCCGCTCTGCACCGCAATGGAACGGGCGATAGATGTGGCCTCGACCAGACCAATTGCGGCGACCGCCATCGAGCCGACCAGCAGTTTTTGAATTAAATCGAAGTCGGTTAAGGGTAAGCGGGTCAGCGGCGGAAAGCCGTGGGGCAGTTCGCCTAAAATGCCGACGCCTTGTTCGTCCAGTCGCAGCAATCCTACCAGAGCAGTGATAATGACGATGGCCATCAGCGGAGCCGGTAGGCCGGGGCGAAATCGCTGCATGAAAACAATCAGCCCGATAGTTGCCAACCCCAGGGCGAATGTAAGCCAGTGGGTTTGCGGCAGGTACTCCACAATTTCAAACAGCGTAACGAAAAAGTAGGGCGAGTTGGGTATATCGACGCGCAGGAGGTGTTTAAGCTGACCGACAAAGATTAAAATGCCTGCCCCGGCCGTGAGGCCAATAATGACCGAGTTGGAGACAAAATTAACCAGCACCCCCAACCGGGCCAAGCCCATCACCAGGCGAAAAACGCCCACAATTACGGCCATCAGCGCGGCGGCAATTAAATATTCCGGCGTACCGGGCGAGGCCACCGTTAGCAGCGTTGAAAGCACCAACAGCGAGGTGGTGTTGGTTGGGCCGGTATTGAGATGGATGGATGACCCCCACAAGGCCCCCACAATCGACGCAACGATGGCTGTATATAATCCGGTCTGCGGCGGCAGGTCAGAAATAAGCGCAAAAGCGATGGCCTGCGGTAGCGTAACCACACCCATCGTCAAGGCGGCGACAAGGTCAGGCCGCACGTATTCAAGGCGATATGTTCGAAAAATTTCCAAGGGGCGGATAAAAAAGGCCAGGGTTTCGCCCCACCATTGGCGCGCCAGCTCTAACGAATCCGCCGGACGTACTCCGTTCATCATTTCCTCCGGCGATGAAGGGTCCTCTCTCACGAGGGTGGTTTGACATTGTATCTACTTATATCGTGTCACATTTATTAGGGTAAGCCTTTTGCCCTCCTACCTCATCTATTCGTGGCGCTCGCACGGCGATAAATCGCCCCGCTATTGAACTGCGCCCAATAAATTGGGCTATTTTGTTCAAGCGGGTTAGTCCGATTTATCGGACGCGGTTTAATAGCCCTGCGATTTATCGCGGGGTGAACACCAAGGGCAAATCAAAGTTGAATGGAGGAGAACATTCATTTAATGTGACAGTGTATCTACGCAGCCTCTCTTCACCATCCTCTACTACTCAATAAACACCTTCTTTTATGCTACAAACTCATAAACCAACGCATTCTTTACAGCCGCCAAGCGACTGCGCCAGGCTTGAGCGTAGGGCTGCCAGTCGGGATAATCAATGGCCAGTTGGTGGTAAGTTCGGTCGACTTCGCTGAATAAGCAGCCTATCTGATCGAGTAACTGCGGCACAAGTTCATACTGCATCGCCTGCCGGAAGAGCGAGTCCAGCATAGCGTATCGATCCCCGACGCTGGCCGGTAAATCGAGCGTGCGGCCTAAACGGGCCAGGTCGGTGCGGGTCAGAAACAGGCCGGCCTCGCGAGGGTTGAGCAATTGCTTGATTAGCGGGCGGAAGGGTGAACCACCATCACGTTTTTTCGGGCTAGAGGTATCATCATTATCATCGGACATCATCATGGTGTCGTCGGTACCGCGATAAACGGGCGGCGGGGGCAAATTGGGGAAAAGGTCATCGGGATGGGGGAGCGTGCTTTCCGGGAGCGTGGACAGGAGCAGGTCGAGGGTTAAATCGGCCAGCGCCGCGTAAAATGGGTGCGGTTTTAATCGCTGTAAGGTCAACACAAACGGCGCAACCCACAACGCCAAATGGCGGGTGTGCATTTGCCGAGCCGGGGCCGTCTGTTTTCTATCGAGCCAATCGGCCAGCGCCAACAGCTCCAAACCTATATGATCCGACGCGCCGGTTCGAACACCGGGCGGGGCCTGCCATCCACCCCGCTGATAGAGCTGCACAACGCGCTCAGAGGCAGGCGACATCAACATGCCCGACGGATCGATAAAGATGCTTTCATACGGCGGCAAATTAAAGCCGAAAAGCCGCTGATATTCAACCGCCAAATCGGTAAAATGTGCTTCATCCAGCCCCGGCAGCGTTTGGCCCAGTTCGGGCAAGGCGCTGAGCATATCGGCATCTTGCGCCGTTGTTTCT
Source organism: Anaerolineae bacterium (assembly GCA_020433805.1). Taxonomy (GTDB): domain Bacteria; phylum Chloroflexota; class Anaerolineae; order 4572-78; family J111; genus JAGRBY01. Next base: position 1,050 of record JAGRBZ010000517.1, on the reverse strand, counting down.
TCCAGCCAAAAGCGACCTAAGGTTCGGTAGGCCGGGGCGATGAGGTCGTTGTGGGACAAAGGTGAAACTCCTGTTTGCTGTTTGGAAATCAATGCTATGGTTCCTCTTAATACGTAAGTGGCTTATGTTACCCCAAGCCGCTTTTTCCCATCCTCCGTAATGGCGATAATGGACTTTAAGGAATTAACCAGACACCTCGTTTCAACGGAGTCCACCCGGCGATAAATCGACCGGGCTAGTAAACGGCACCCGCTTAAGCGGGTTTGAAAAGCCTGCTTTAGCGGGCACGGCTTATAGTTAACTGTTTTTAGCACCCAGCTACCGTGAGGGAACAGCCAATCCAGATTGCCCGTTCATGTTCTTAATCTTTATAATCGCCGTGCTACATCTTCGAGTCATCCTATAAATCCGGTTTCCACAAACCCCATTTATGGGGTGCTGTTAAATAGCTCTGCGATTTATCGCGGAGCGGACGGCAAGGATAATTTGGTAAGGTATCTCAGCTAATATCTGCTATCAAGATACATAAACAAGTAATAGGCTCAATTTTCAGTCATCACCTTCCTAATTTACCCTAAAGGAGATAAGGCGATTGGGAGAATTGCCTATACGGCATCTCCGCATCCCCCAATCGCTTATCCCCACATAGAAAGGAAGGAGGTAGAGAGCGATAGTGAGTAACTGTCTACAAATAACGTTCAGTTTGGAAGATGAGAGATTAGGTTGTGTTGACATTTGCTAAAATGATGACGGAGGATGTCATTTCGAGCGACGAAGGAGCGAGAAATCCCCGACAACGATCACTTACACGCAAAGTTCGGGGGGATTTCTCCTCGCAAGCTCGTCGAAATGACATGCAAACCTAAAATGTCAACAGAACCTAGAGATTGGAGATTTTTTAATCTCTAATTACCAATCTCCAATCTCCTGATACAGCAACGTTATTTATGGACGAGTTTTTCGTTTACCTACGCGCCGTTGCGCTCAATCGGCAGTCCGGCGGCAGCCCAGCCGCTGTAGCCGTCTTTCATCTTAATCACATTGTTGATG
>JAGRBZ010000516.1 GCA_020433805.1 Anaerolineae bacterium | reverse complement strand
CAATAGGCCGTCTACTTGGGGTTCACTACGACGTTGATAAGGCAACTGGACCAATCTATCTTTAAAATGAGAATTGCCGGCCTAACCGACAAAAACTTTATTTTCATATAAGTTGTGTTATACTATTCATGATTATAGATCCTACAACATCATAATCCTCACTTGCGATTGGGTAAAGTCATTACCCAATATTCTTTTCCTTTTAACAACAACCTACTTTATCACTCTATTTTTACCAACCGAAAACAAAAGCGTGAAGCTCGAAGCAAAAAGAACTGTTTTTCTCCGAGTTGCTTCTTTATGACTAACGATTTAATTTTTCGCAGCAGCTCCATTTACTTATAAGTTACGCAGTTGGGTGTATCCAACAAGGTGACAGTCACTTATTCATTATAAATGAGCGCTCATTTGGTCCATATAGCTCGATTTAGTGCAGCGAAGTAACTGTCACCTTTTGAAGTGCGTAACTCCTATTACTAACAAAACACAATGGCTAAAAAAACGACTTCAAACGACAAAGATGTTCCAAAGGCGGCTCATCCGTCGCCGACGTTTCCCATTGTAGGCATAGGAGCATCGGCCGGTGGTTTAGAAGCTTTTGAGCAGTTTTTTACCCATATGCCGCCCGATTCCGGTATCGCTTTTGTTTTGATACAGCATCTTGACCCCACCCGCAAAAGTATGCTCGTTGAGTTGATTCAACGCTACACCCGGATGCCGGTGAGGCAGGCCAAAGACAAATTGCCTATAGAACCGAATTGTGTCTATGTTATTCCGCCTAATTACGATATGAAGCTGCAAAAACACACCCTGCGCTTATTAAAACCAACCGCTCCGCGAGGCGCACGGCTAACGATTGATTTTTTCTTGCGATCGCTGGCTAGCGAGCAAAAAGATCGGGCTATCGGTATTGTTTTATCGGGAACCGGCACAGACGGCACGCTGGGTATTCAAACTATTAAAGGCGCAGGCGGGATGGCCATGGTGCAGCTACCTGAGACAGCCCGGTACGATGGCATGCCGTCCAGTGCTATCGCAACCGATTTGGTCGATTTTATTTTGCCGCCGGAGCAGATGCCCATCTATTTAATCAATTTCCTTAATCAAGCGCTACCCAACCTTGGCCGGCCAAACGAGTCAAGGCATGTTGAAGTGGATGACGCTCTGCGGCATATTTTTGTGCTGCTGCAAGCCCATACCGGCTATGATTTTTCGATGTATAAAGAAGATACCCTTAGACGGCGCATCGAACGCCGCGTGGTGGTCAATCAGTTTAGTAAGGTCACGGATTATCTTGATTACCTGCAGCAAAACCCGCTGGAAGTAGAAATGCTCTTTAAAGAGCTACTTATTGGCGTTACCAACTTCTTTCGCGACCCCGAGGCCTTTGAAATTTTAGAGCACCAGATTATTCCCGAATTATTGCCCAATCCGCTGCCCAAAGAGCCGGTGCGGATCTGGATACCGGGCTGTTCCAGCGGCGAGGAAGCCTACTCCATTGCTATTTTAATGTACGAGCGGATGGAGCATTTAGCGCAGCGGACAAAGGTGCAGATTTTTGCCACCGATATTGATCCGGACGCGGTTGAACGGACGCGGGCCGGTTTGTACCCCGACAGTATCGAAGCCGATGTTTCGCCGGAGCGTCTGGCCCGTTTTTTTAGAAAGGAGGGTCATCGCTACCGTATTCAAAAAAGCATCCGCGAAATGATGATTATTTCGACCCAAAATATTATTCAAGACCCTCCCTTTTCCCGTCTCGATCTTATTAGCTGTCGCAATCTGCTTATCTATTTTCGCCCGCTGCTGCAAAAAAAAATAATTCCCCTCTTTTATTATGCTTTGCAACCTGACCGGTTTCTTTTCCTGGGCAGTTCAGAATCACTGGAAGAATACGCCAACCTGTTTTCAATTGTCAACAAGCGCTGGAAAATTTTTCAAACCAAGCCGGGCCAGAATTTTACCCAAACCATCCCCGATTTTTCCCGCAGTAGAACGATTAACAACCTTCCTAAAAAAGAAACCCCATCACCGACACCCCCTAAACCGCGCGATGTGGTTGAAAAAACGCTTTTAGAAGACTATACGCCCGCCTGCGTGCTAACGGATGAACTTGGCACAATACAGTATATTCATGGCCGAACCGGCACCGTTTTAGAGCCTCCCAGCGGCAAAGTGCAGTGGAATATTACCCGTTTGGCCCGACCAGGACTGCAAATACCGCTAACCACGGCTATTCGGCGAGCCCAAAAAGAAAAACAAACGGTTACGTACGAGCGGGTTAAAGTAGAAAACGACCAAAAAGAGTTGCTGATACGACTTACGGTCAAACCGATTTTGGAGCCAAAAACGATGGCCGGTATGCTGCTGATTATCTTTCAAAGAGGAGATAGTTCGCTGTTAGACCACTTAACAGAGAGTAAAAACCCTTTATCGGCTAATAGCGACCACTTTGTTAGCGATTTGGAGTACGAGCTAAAATCGACGCAAGAATATTTGCACACCACGGTCGAAGAGCTGGAAAGTTCAAACGAAGCGCTAACCGCGGCCAATGAAGAGCTGCAATCATCGAATGAAGAGCTGCAAAGCACCAATGAAGAGCTGCACACGGCTAAAGAAGAGCTGCAATCGGTTAATGAAGAGCTGCTTACGGTCAATACCGAGCTGGAAAACAAAATAGAAGAGTTAACGGCCGTCAATAACGATATGAATAATTTATTTGTCGATATCGGCGTGGGTGCTATTGTGGTTGATATGGATTTGACCCTGCGCCGCTTTACACCAGCGGCCACGCACGTTGCCAAGCTCATTCAGTCTGATATAGGGCGGCCTCTTAGCCATATTGTGTTCAATCTTCCGAAAGTTGATTGTGCACAAGCAGCAGCACAGGTTTTGGAGACATTAACCATACAAGAACAAGAAGTAAGGCATAAAAATGGCCGTTGGTACAAAATGCGGGTGCGCCCCTACCGCACCGACAAAAATGCTATTGACGGCGTAACCTTTACGTTTAGCGACATTACTAACTTCAAACAAACCCAGCAGGAACTGATTAATCATCGCCATCAACTTCAAAAAGAGATTACGGCCCACCAACACGCCCAAGAAAGTTTACTTGAAAGCCAACTATGGCTAAAAACGGCCCAGGCAGCAGCCCATATCGGCACCTGGGAACGAAACCTCATTACCGGCCAGATAAAACTGTCGGATGAATGCATGCCTATTTATGGGGTCAATCAATCGGTTTATCAGACCGAAGATTTTTTTATACAGATAACAACGGAAAATACACCCGCCATGAAAGCTGCCTTTCATCAGGCGCTGGGTGAAGACGGAAATTATGCAATTGAGCATCTTATACAACGACAAGATAACGGAGAAATGCGTTGGGTTCAGTCGCAAGGTAAAGTTATTGTCGATAGCCTTAATAATCCGCTTAAAATTATCGGCATAACGCAAGATATAACCCAACGTAAAATGGAAGAATTGGCCCTGCAAGAAAGCGAAGCATTTATAACGGCCATTACCACCACCGTGCCGGATATTATTTATGTGTATGACGTGCAACAAAATTGCAACGTTTATTTTAACAAACAGTTTACCGAAATATTGGGCTACACCGACAAAGAGATTACCAGCTTCAACAATCTCTTTGTCGAGATGCTCATTCATCCTGAGGATGTGCATGCCACCCGAAAACATTTGGAACGCATAGCTGCCGACCAAGCCAATAACGTTTATCAAAATATCTACCGCACCAAGCATGCCAACGGCACCTGGCGCTGGTTATTTAGCCGCGACACACCCTTTAAAAGGGATGCTGCCGGTAAGGTTGTGCAAATTATTGGCACAGCCCGCGATATTAGCAAACACAAACCAGGCAACGTTAAAGGCAACTCTTATGGCCAGCTTCCGGAACTTATCTTAGAGAAAATCGACCTTGGGTATTACGAACACGCTCTACCGTTGGATAACACCACATATTACAGTTCCGAATGGGCTAAAATGCTCGGTTACACGCTTGATGAACTCCCGGCTCCTAACCAAAGCTTAGAATGGATTTTTGAGCAAATTCATCCGGATGATCGCAGCCTGTTGCAACAGGCCTATGATGATTTTATCGAAGGGAAAAATCCTTCATATGATGTTGTAACGCGTATCAAGCATAAGTCGGGCCAATGGATAACAGTACGCGAAACATCGCGCGTTTTGGCTCGCAACCATACCGGACGTATTGTTCGGGTGTTAGGCATTATGCAAATGCTGGAAAAGGAGTAGCAAAACCTTTTAGGAGGTATGCATCGATGACAGCAAGACTATCAAAGCAAAATGTAGAACTTCGCCAGCGGGCCGAACAGCTTTTGGAACGGCAAAAAGAAGGTGAGGCCTTTGTACCTACGGCCGAAGTCCATGATCTTATTCATGAACTGACCGTCTACCAAATTGAGCTGGAATTACAAAACGAAGAGCTGCGCCGCAGCGAACAAAAGTATCAATATCTATACCAACGCTATATCGACCTCTTTAATCACGCTCCTGTGGGCTATATAACGCTTAACAGCAAGGATCACATTCGAGAAATCAATTTAACCGCAACCCAAATGCTGGGCGATGAACATTCGCAGTTTATTAGCAAAAGTTTTACCAATTATATTGCCCCGGATGATCAAGACATCTATTATTTTCAACGGCGGGTACGGTATGCTGTTGGCACGTCGCAAAGCTTTCAACTGCGGCTTAACCGCGCCGATGGCACGCAGTTTCATGCCCAAATCGACAGCCGGCCGGAAAAAGACAAAAAAGGTCTGGTAATGGGCTGCCGTTTGGCCATTACCGATATTACCGAACGTAAACAGGCCGAAGCCACCCTGGAAGGAACAAATGTAAAGTTAAACAAGATGGTTTCAGAACTGCGCCAAACGCAGCAGCAGCTTATTCAACAAGAACGGCTGGCGGCTGTGGGCCAGTTGGCCGCCGGCATAGCCCATGACTTCAATAACATTTTAACCAGTATTTTGGGCTTTGCCGAGCTGATGAAGGTCTCGCCCGACACTCCTATTTCGATGCAGGCTGACCTGGCCTACATTATAAAATCGACCAACCGCGCCTCGAATCTGGTGCGCCAAATTTTAGACTTTACGCAAAGAAACATTACCCAGCCTAAACATTTTGCCTTGGATTCCTTCATTAAAGAAGTTACCAAATTTTTCGAACGCACTATTCCTGAAGATATTCGCCTGACATTGGATATTATCCCCAATGATTACAGTATCGAGGCAGATCCTACCCAAGTACAGCAGGTGTTGACCAATTTGGTGCTTAATGCACGAGATGCTATCGACTCGGGCGGTACTATCAAAATTATATTAGATCATTGGGTAAGAGACCCCGATCAGCCGCCGCCTATCCCACCAATGGCCGAGGGACGCTGGTTGATGCTCGTTGTCAAA
>JAGRBZ010000515.1 GCA_020433805.1 Anaerolineae bacterium | reverse complement strand
ACCTTTAGGGTCTGATTTTTTCCAACTGCGTAACTCATTCATTTATCAAACAGGAATACAGGTGTGATTGATTAGTCGATGGCAGATAGTAGATAGCGGGACACGTATACTTGTAGGGAGTACAAAACGAAAGTGGGGTACCCCTATGCTCTTGAAAATAGTGGGTTAGTTTGTTCGTTGGTTCGTTAGCGGCTTGCCCCAACCCGTTCGCATCTGAGGATGCTCACTCCGCTAGGAAGCACCTATCAAACCCTCCAACTAACATGTTCGTTCCCGGTGTCGTTCCGTGGAACTGTCGCACGCTTCTGTATTGGCAAGGGGCGATGGGTTTTGCCCCCTAAGTCGTAAAGTGTTGGTGTATGGGGTAGGGCCAGTGTTGAAGTAGCCCTACCCCAAATCTTTATGAAAAAATTACTTGATGAACAGCATTTCCTGGTAATTCGGCAGTGGCCACAGGTCATCAGCCACAAATGCTTCCAGTTCATCGGCATATTTGCGAACGGTGAGCATAGCCGGGAGAACCGTGTCACAGACATACTTGGCATGAGCCAGAGCATCGTCATCTTCGTGGGCTTTTGCGCTTTCCAGTTCAGCAATGCTGTCTTGGAGCATTTTGATCAACTCGGTGACTTTATCGAGCGTGTTGGTATCAAACTCGTAGCCAACGGCCTTGAGATTGGCGCAGGTCAGCGCTAATTCGCTTTGGTAACGAATAGCCGCCGGGAAGATCATCGTCTTGGCAATTTTAACAGCCAGGTTGGCTTCAACATTGACCGACATCACGTACTGCTCCAGCGCGACTTCGTAAACACTCTCCAGTTCGTGCTTGGTGAGAACGCCGTACTTTTCAAACAGGGCGATGGCCTCATCGGTGACGTAACAGGGCAAGGCGTCGGGGGTGGTTTTCAGGTTGGGCAGACCGCGTTCGGCAGCTTCGGCGTGCCACTCTTCGGAGTAGCCGTTGCCGTTGAAGATGACCGCGCCGTTTTCAATCATTACATCTTTGAGTAACTTTTGGATAGCGTCGTTAAGATCATCGGCCTCTTCTAGGATGCCCGCGATGTAGTCGAGCGATTCAGCAACGATGGTGTTGATAACCATCATCGGTCCGGCAATCGACTGGCTGGAGCCAACAGCGCGGAACTCAAATTTGTTGCCGGTAAAGGCGAACGGGCTGGTGCGGTTGCGGTCGCCGGCGTGCTTGGGCAGCGGCGGTAAGGTGTCGACACCCACGTGCAAAATACCGGACGGTTTCGATGATTTGGCCCCGCCATTATTTTTGAACTGTTCAAAAACATCGTTGAGCTGCTCGCCTAAGAAGACAGAGATGATGGCCGGCGGAGCTTCGTTGGCACCCAGGCGGTGGTCGTTACTGGCTGAGGCAATTGCGGCCCGCAGTAGGGTAGAGTAGGTGTGTACCGCGCGGATGACACCCGCACAGAAAACAAGGAACTGCGCATTTTCGTGCGGCGTATCGCCCGGCTCAAGCAGGTTACCTTGGGTGGAGTTACCCATCGAGAAGTTGACGTGCTTACCACTACCGTTGATACCGGCAAACGGTTTTTCGTGCAGCAGACAGGCGAAACCGTATTTGGTAGCCACTTTTTGCAGCACAATCATCAGTAACTGCTGGTGGTCAGCAGCAACGTTGGCGTTTTCATAAACAGGTGCAATTTCGAACTGGGCCGGAGCGACCTCGTTGTGGCGGGTTTTCACCGGCACGCCGAGCTTGAACAGTTCGCGCTCGAATTCATACATACAGGCTTGGACGCGCTCGTTGATGGAGCCGAAGTAGTGATCGTCAAATTCCTGGCCTTTGGGTGGTTTGGCACCGAACAGAGTGCGACCGGCGTTAACCAGGTCGGGGCGGGCCATAAAGAAGTTACGGTCAACCAGGAAATATTCCTGTTCCGCACCGGCGGTGGCCGTGACCCGGCTGATTTCTTCGTGACCGAACAGCTTCAGGATACGCTTGGCTTGCTTATCGAGCGCCTGCATCGAGCGCAGCAGCGGGGTTTTCTTGTCCAGTGCTTCGCCGGTCCAGGAGACAAAAGCCGAAGGAATCGTCAGGGTTAACCCGTTGGGGTTTTCCATTAGATAGGCCGGGCTGGTTACGTCCCAGGCGGTGTAACCACGGGCTTCGTGCGTAACGCGAATACCGCCGGTCGGGAAGCTGGAGCCGTCCGGTTCCTGCTGGATGAGCGTTTCACCGGAGAATTCGGAGATAACGCCGCCTTCATCGTTAGGGGAGTAGAAGCTATCGTTCTTTTCAGCGGTTAAGCCGGTGAGGGGATAGAAAATGTGGCCGTAGTGGGTGGCTCCTTTTTCCATCGCCCATGCTTTCATAGCCGAGGCAATGGCATCAGCGGTTGAAATATCGAGCGGAGTACCATCTTTAATGGTTTTTAACAGTGATTTGTAAACATGCTTGGGTAAGCGTTCTTTCATGACCGGCAGGCTAAATACGTGCGCACCGAAAAGATCGCCGGTCGGCTCTTCGGTGTAATTGATTGGGGCCGGCAATTTGTAGGTTATGGTTTGTGCAATTGCCTGCAACCGGGCTACTTTACCACTCATCTTGAATATTCCTCCTAAGATTGATTGAATAATTTGATGCTTACGGGATATCTGTGCCTTCGTAGTGAGAAGTAGGAAGTAGGAGTAAGAAGTAAAAAACTTCTATTTAGTGCTTACTTCTACGCTCTACTTTTTAGTGATTACGAAACACAGAACGAACTAAAGTTACAGTTATTGTCGATGTTCTGCCTTCCTGTCCCTGCATAGATGCCAACCGTTTTTTTAGCGGACTGGGCAATATGGTATAATTAAAAAGGCAGGACGATAGATGGGACAACCTTTTTGGTTTTGACGGGCCAAGGCTAGTCTCTGTTCTGTTCACGTCGAGGAGACATCATTACCAGTGGTGTCTCCTTATTTATTTGCTTATACTCTTGTAAAACAAACTTAAGTTTGTCTTACATATTTATATATCCAACAAACAAAAAATGCTCTCAAATACGGATGGCAAAAGCAAAACGCATTCGAGAGCATCTCGGCTCTAATCTATTTCTTTTTTACACAGTTTAGCGAGGTGATAGAGTTTGCAGGCTTACATTGTAATTGCCGACATTCTTTCCACCCTATCCCTTAACACAAAAAACCCCCCGATAAGCAACCACAATTCACAAATTGCGGCTCGTCATCGAGGGGCGCATGAGTTGAGCGGAGTATAGCACGCCAAGATATATTTGTCAACACGGGCTAGCAACGTAAGAAATTGGGTGATTGGTAATTGGAGATTAGAGATGAGAATTCATTAACTTGACCAATTCTGTCGGGTATTTGACAATGGTTCCCTTTGCGCCTAGACTGCATTAAGGTTGCTTTATTTATCGTCAGATCTGACCACGCCATGGCCTATTCCACACACTACAGTGTACTTACCCCTAATACTTTCCCACTGACGGCTTGAAAATTCAATAACTGTTTTATAATAGGAGAGAGTAGGATGGATATTTCTAAAAGTGATGCTTTGCGTTATCACGAAGAAGGACGCCCCGGTAAAATTGAGGTTATCCCCACCAAACCGACCAGCAGCCAGCTCGATTTGTCGCTAGCCTATTCACCGGGCGTGGCCGTGCCGGTGCTGGAGATTGCCAAAGACCCCAACGCTGCCTATCGCTATACCGCTAAAAGTAATCTCGTAGCCGTCATTTCCAACGGCACCGCTATTTTGGGCTTGGGTGATCGCGGACCACTGGCCAGCAAGCCGGTTATGGAAGGGAAGGGCGTTCTGTTCAAGCGCTTTGCCGATATCGATGTGTTTGACATCGAAGTGGATGCTACCGACCCCGAAGTGTTTATCAACGTCGTAAAAGCCATTGCGCCGACGTTTGGCGGTATCAACCTGGAAGATATCAAAGCGCCCGGCTGTTTTGTTATCGAAGACCGCTTGAAAGAGATGCTCGATATTCCTGTCTTTCACGATGATCAGCACGGCACGGCTATCATTGCCACCGCCGGTTTGATTAACGCATTGGAGGTGGTCGGCAAAGATATTGCCGAAGTGAAGATTGTGGTCAACGGAGCGGGAGCGTCGGCCATGTCGTGCGCTCGCCTATTTGTATTGGCCGGAGCGCAGCGTGAAAACGTGACAATGGTCGACTCGCGCGGCGTGATTTACGCCGGCCGAACCGAGGGGATGAACGAGTACAAAGCGTATTTTGCCCAAGAAACCGAAGACCGCACCCTGACCGATGCCCTCAATGGGGCCGACGTGATGGTTGGTCTGTCAGTTGCCGACTCGGTCACGCAGGATATGATTCGGGGGATGAACGATCGGCCCCTCATCTTTGCCATGGCCAACCCCGATCCTGAAATTAAATATGAACTGGCTAGAGAGGCGCGACCGGATGCCATTATCGCTACCGGACGCAGTGATTACCCCAATCAGGTCAACAACGTATTGGGCTTCCCCTTCATCTTTCGCGGGGCGCTCGACGTGCAGGCCCGGCAGATTAACGACGAAGCCAAATTAGCCGCCGTTTACGCCCTGGCCAAACTGGCCCACGAAGATGTGCCCGACTCGGTCTTGAAGGCCTATAATTTGACCTCGCTGAAATTTGGGCCGGAATATATCATCCCCAAGCCGTTCGATCCGCGCGTGCTGCTGTGGGTTGCTCCGGCAGTGGCGGAAGCCGCGATGAAAAGCGGAGTGGCCCGCCGTCACATTGATATCGATGCCTATAAGGAGCAGCTAGAGGCCAGTTTGGGACGCGGCTGGCAGTTGATGCGACACATCATCAACAAGGCTCGTCACGATCCCAAGCGGGTGGTTTTCGCCGAGGGTGAAGCGACCAAAATTATTCGAGCCGCTTCGATTATAAAGGAGGAAGGGATTGGCCATCCCATTCTCTTAGGTCGACCGGATATTATTCGCGAAAGGATTGATGAACTTGGCCTCAAGTTTGAGCCGGAGATTATCGAACCACGTACCAGCGAAGATTTTGAACGGTATAGTCAAACCCTTTTTGAACTGCGCGGCCGCAAAGGCATGACGCTGGCCGCCGCCCGCAACCAGATGAATCTGCGCCGTTACTTTGGCCCGATGATGGTGCAGCAGGCCGATGCCGATGCCTACATTTCCGGTCTGGTGCTGAACTATTTGGATGTGCTTGTCCCGGCGATTGAGGTCATCGGCACCGCGCCGGATGTGCGGAAAGTGGCGGGGATGTACATTATTATTGTGCGCGATCAGGTTTACTTTTTTGTCGATGCCACCGTTAATATCGACCCCACCGCAGAGGAACTGGCCGATATCGCGCTGCTGGCCGCCAAGCAAGTGCGCCGCTTCGATATGGAGCCGCGTGTCGCCATGCTTAGCTTCTCAAACTTTGGCAGCACGCGCCATCCGTTTGCCGAAAAAGTACGCCGGGCGGTCGACATCTTACATGCCCG
>JAGRBZ010000514.1 GCA_020433805.1 Anaerolineae bacterium | reverse complement strand
CCCTTTGGCGTGTCTGGCTATCAGTTGAGCCAGGGTGGTCACAAACGCCGTTTCTCGTTCTAATGCCGATGCTGATGTTTCCAGCGTTACATGCAAGCGGCGGATGAGGGGCACCAACGTTTCATCCCAAATAACGGGGTTTGTAAAGTTGGGAACGCCCTGCCATCGCTCAAAAGCGGATGACGCGGCTTTCTGGACCAACGCTGTCTCCGGGTACAGCATGCGATAGCTCCACCCCTCTTCGGTGACAACGGCCTGACCGGTATGAATTTCATCGGGATTTATAACGACCACGCTTCCGGCCGGGGCCACGTGCGTCGCGCCGCGATAGTAGAATGTCTCCGCGCCGCGCTCGATGATGCCGATAGCGTAGCCGTTATGCACGTGCCGCGAGAAGGCGTGCGTAAAATACGTGGCCCTGAGCAGATCGACCCCACCAATATCCTGGGCCTGCCAAAATTTCACTTTTTCTTTTTTTGTGGGCGCAGCCATACGTATCGCTTTACTATCGCTTTAATGGAATAATCAATCGGGTCCCCACTTGCAGCGAGCGCGGATCATCGATGCCGTTGCGAATGCTGAGCGCCTCGACCGTCACACCGTAAATCGAGGCGATATAGCCCAGCGAGTCGCCGGATTGGACAACGTAGACAACCGGCGTGGGCGTGGCCGTTGGTGTTGGCGGTGGGGTGGCATCGGTTGGGCGCAGAACGGCTTCGGCGGTGAACTCAAAGCTGTCGAGAATTTCATCGAAAAAGGTCTGATTACCGGCCCACTCTGGCGACGGTGCCACCGACACCACATAGTAACCGACTTCATCCTTTGTGGTGGCCGCAATTTTAGCCGTAACCGGCCCGCCTAAATCTTCATCCTCAAAGCTAAACTCTGTTGAACGCCATACGCGGTCGCCGATGGCTATCGTTCCCCGACTAACGGTGGTGCTGTTGGGCGCTAGCGTGTATTGCAGGTGGGTCAGCAAATTGGCCGGTTCGACCGTATTATCAGCCGGTATGCCGATCCACATCGACGTGTCTGTTAAGTTAGAGGGATCAAGCCCCCCCGCCGACGGCGCAAAAACCACCGATAAGCCTCGCTCATTGACTTGCCAATCACGAGGATACTCCAACGAAAAGCCAAGAGCAGCGTCTTTAAACGCAATGCTGGCCGAAGGATCAGGCGTCCCTATCCGAGAGACGGACTCTAGCGGAATGGGTGGAGGTAATTCGATATTGCTCTGGCTGGTGGCTCCAAAAGACGTGCCGGTCACCACCGACAGCGCCACAAAGCCAATTCCGGCGAAGGTCAAAATCAACAGCAGTACGGTAATAACCACCGAGCCGAAACGTTGAAAGAATCGTCTAAACGAATTCATGAAAATATAACTCCACGACGTAAAGACCTGAATAGAATGAGCGTTCAGCCCTTAGCAGTCAGCTATCAGCTTTTGCTCATTTTAGCCATTTCATAAGTTACAAAGCGATAACGATTGTCCAAGATAATCTTTTTTACAAAACTGACCGCTGATAGCTGATCGCTTCTTACAGGCCTGATTTCGCTACCAATAATCAGGTTATCATAGTTATTTTAGATTATCTTGCCAAGTTTTTTGCTCAAATTACAAAGATAGGAGTTATGCAGAGTGTAGAACAATTTAGCAAATTGTTCCGCATCGTGGACATACACAGGGCGCAAATTGGCAATTTACGCTACAAAATCGGGAATTTTGCGTAAGTCCTGAAAGATGTAATAATTTCATAAGATTATGCGATTAAAGTAAAATTATAAGACAATTTACACCGAAAATGAAGCGTGAAAACAGCTTGGAGATATGTATGGCAATAAAAATCAGCTCATCGGAAATTACACCGGAACACGTTTATCTTTCCCGGCGCAAATTTATGATCGGTATTGGCGCGTTAGCCACCAGTGCCGCTGTGCTGTCGGCTTGTGGCAACCAGGTCGGTTCAACAGCATCCAGCGCCAACTCAAACGAAGCTGCACCCGAAGATATAAAAGTAAGCACCAACACCGACGAACTGGGCGATGAATTAACCTCCTTCAGTGCCGTAACCAGCTACAACAACTTCTACGAATTTACCACGAGTAAAGAAGGGGTTGCCGGTATGGCCGAAGGTTTTAGTACATCACCGTGGGAGGTTGAAGTCGGTGGATTGGTTAACAACCCCAAAACCTTCAGCATCGATGACCTGCGCACGAAGTTTGACCAGGAAGAGCGCATCTACCGCCTACGCTGCGTCGAGGGCTGGTCGATGGTTATTCCCTGGATGGGCTTCTCGCTGTCTGAGATCCTCGAAGAAGTTGAGCCGACTTCCCAGGCCAAATACGTTCGCTTCGAGACCCTTTACGACCCTGATCGGCTCCCCGGCCAAAGCAGCCGCTGGTACGACTGGCCGTACGTTGAGGGCTTACGCCTGGACGAAGCGATGAACCCCTTGGCTACAATGGCTACGGGCCTATACGGTAAGCATCTACTGCCCCAAAACGGCGCACCGTTCCGCCTGGTTGTACCCTGGAAATACGGCTTCAAAAGCATTAAGTCTATCGTAAAAATCGAGCTGGTCGATACAATGCCGGTCTCATTGTGGATGGACGCTGCCCCCAATGAATACGGTTTCTACGCAAATGTTAATCCTGAAGTACCCCACCCGCGCTGGTCACAAGCCACCGAACGCCGCATCGGCGAGTTCGGTCGGCGCGACACCCTACCCTTCAACGGCTACGGTGAAGAAGTGGCGTACCTCTATGACGGCATGGATCTGAGGGAGAATTTCTAATGGCTAAACGTAAATCAAAAAACAGTTGGACTCCACTACAAATTATTACGCACCTGGGCGCTTTGTTCCCGTTAGCTTGGCTGGCCTGGGACTTTTGGCAAGGCCAAACCGCACTGCTGATTAACCCGTTTCAGGAAGCCACACTCCGCACCGGTGAGGCCGCTATCATTCTGCTCATGCTCTCGCTGGCCTGCACGCCCATCAATATTCTGTTTGGCTTTAAACAAGTGCTGCCTTTGCGCAAGCCGTTGGGCAACTATGCCTTTATGTATGCCGCCATCCACTTTGCAATTTTTATCGTAGACAACGGCTTAGTTTCAAACAGTTTGGATTTATGGGCTGTTTATGAGGCCACGTTCGAAAAGCGCTTCGCGTTGGTCGGTTTCGCCGCTTTCGTGATTTTGCTGGCCTTGGCCCTCACATCAAACCAATGGTCGATGCGCACGCTGCGCAAAAACTGGAAGCGCCTCCACCGTTTCGTCTACGCCGCCGGTATTTTCGCCGTCATTCACTTTGTCTGGCTGGTTAAATCAGACATTCGCGAACCGCTGATTTACGGCGCACTTTTGACCCTTATGCTGGCCTTACGTATCCCGGCCGTCCGTAAGTGGGTGGTCAACACCCGCCAAAACCTAACTCAAGGTCGGCAAGCTACGGCCAACAGTAGTTCGTAAAAACGGACAATTCGTTTCTAATTGCAGAAGCGTATAGGCTTATGTAGTTAGGTTGTGTTGACATTTCGGAGTTTATGTCATTTCGACGAGCTGGCGAGGAGAAATCCCCTTGAACTTCCGATGCAAACGAACGTTGTAGGGATTTCTCGCCTTTGGCATCGAAATGACAAAATATCTCTTAACTCGATAAGTTTTATATACTCTATGTGAATGAATTATCAGGGCAATCATGGTCAATTACCAATGATTGCCCTGATTTTATTTTAGATTGTGCCGTTAGGACACTTAACCAACTGCTCTGTTATGCGTTGTTGAGAACGGTTTCGATATAGCGTGCCAGCTTGGCGAAGGATTGTCTCCAACCTTCGTTTGCGCCTTGCTCCTCAGCCGGTACACCTACGTGTGTCATAATCATTTTTGTACGCCCACCAAGGTCTTCCAATAACACAGTCACTTCGGTCGTCGCGGGATGATCATCAGGCATCCCATAGGCAGACGGCGAAACCACGTTGCCATTTTCATCGGTAAGACTGTCGATGTAGACGAGGCGCTCGTTAGGAACAATTTCCGTATACTCTCCGCCCGTCCAAATTTTCATACTACTGCCATCAGGCGTTTGTGTTTCCATACAAATCAGGCGTTGGCCCCCGATGCGTAAGTCCATTTTGGCGACGAACGTGGTGAAGCCTTCCGGCCCATACCAATTTTTGAAATGGTCAGGCTGTGTCCACAGTTGCCAAATAAGCGCTACCGGCGCATCAAAAAATCGTTCAATTACAAGTGTATCTTTGGTGAGGGTACTCTCACTCATAGTCATTCTCCTTCGTGTTAAGTTGATTGATATAGTCATCCATCCGATCAAAGCGTGCTTCCCAAATTGGACGGTACTGCTCTGTCCAGTTGGAAACCTCTTTGAGGGGCGCTACATCGATGATACAAGGCCGATATTGCGCTTTCTGCCCCTGTTTGATTAGCCCTGCACGCTCTAATACTTTGATATGCTTAGAAATGGCCGGCAAGCTCATATTAAACGGCTCTGCGAGTTCGTTAACCGTTGCTTCTCCCTGCGCTAACCGCGCTAAAATTGCTCGCCGCGTTGAGTTTGCCAATGCGGCAAACGTCTGATCAAGTTTTTCATCAACACTCCTCATACCTGTGGATCCTTTATTTAACTAATTGGTTAATTAACCTAATGGTATAATACGACCATTTGTTCTGTTTGTCAAGTGCTATTTAAATAAAAAAGACCTTCCTCAGGAAGGTCATTGCAAGATACTCTTTATGCGTAAGTTTTACTTATTTGGAAATGCTTTACTGTGTCAATAAAGGGTTATCTATTGACTGGTCGCTGCATGATCCAATCGGTTTGAGGGTCGCCACCGAGTTGGAAAACGTGGGTGCCGACCTTCTCAAAACCCCAGCGTTGATAAAAGGCTTGGGCGCGATGATTATTTTCCCACACACCCAGCCAGAGTACATCGTGCCCACCTTGCCGGGCTACTCCAAGACAAGCAGTCATCAACGCCTTGCCAATCCCCTGCCCAATGCGCACCGGATCGGTGTAGATGCGCACCAGTTCGATGGGATGTGTGCCGGTGACGCCCTCGTCCGTTGAGCCGGCCTTCACGTGGGCATAGCCGGCCATTGCGCCTGCTACTTCCGCAATCAAAAATTGGGAGGCTGGATCGGCTAACTCGACTTGTTGTTTGGCCGGACTGAAAGCATCGGCTAAGTAGGCGACCATATCTTCCGGGGAGTTATCGTCGGCAAAGGCTGCGGTAAATGCTTGTGCCCCGAACTCAGCTATCAAAGCGGCGTCGGCAGTGGTACCAGAGCGAATCGTAACCGTGGGGTTTTGCATTACGACACCTTATCCAAATACCGATAATAACTCGCCACAACCGGCAGAAACCAGGCGCGACCGTGATAAAAAACCGACGTCTCCGGCGAAATTTCAGCGAAGGGGCTGTACGATGACTGGCCCGAAATTAAGTCGGCGACTTCTTTGCCCAAGTAACCCGATAAAGCTACGCCGTG
>JAGRBZ010000513.1 GCA_020433805.1 Anaerolineae bacterium | reverse complement strand
CTTTGTCGATCGTGCCCACAATTTTCTACTCGATTGGACTCTGATAGCCGGCATTCCGGGGCTGCTGGCTTTTCTCCTGATACTCCTCTTATTTACATGTAGTGTTGGCCGAGCAGCGGGTCAATCACATCGAACTGAGAAACGGGCATTGCTCATCGCAATTTTGGCCGCTGTACTTGGAAATACAGCCCATAATCTGGTGAGTTTCGATGTAACACCGACCGCAACAGCCACCTGGCTGCTGATGGGGCTAGGTGTCGCGCTGGTTGCACCCTCGCCCGCCTCCATCAACAATCTGGTAAAAAAACCGGTGATTTGGCAGTGGACCGTGGTTGGTCTCTTAACTGTAGCCCTCGGTACAGCTATTTGGCAGCTAAACGGTCGCCCGATCATAGCCGACATAGCCGCTCGTGCAGCGCATCGCGCTATGCAGGCCGACGATGGGGCAAAATCGATTGCCGCCGGTCAACAGGCCGTAGCTTATTGGCCGCACGAGCCTGCTCATCATCTACGACTCAGTCAATTGTATCTTCAGCAAGCCATAGTTGATCCCGATGCAGCCCAGAGCTGGTTATCAAAAGCCGAAACCACATTACGGTCAGCCCGGCAACTACGGCCCGATGATCCGGCCGTTTGGCTGCATACGGCCCATTTTTACACGGTCACTGCCCGACAATTTGGCGGCTATAGCCACGATCAGGTTAACGATGCCTATCGGCAAGCATTATTACTGGCTCCTAACCATGCCACAATTTATCTGGCCTGGGGCAAGAGTTTGTTAGAAAACAACGACCTGCCACATGCCGCCGCTTTACTACGACAAGCCGTTATTCTGGATGCCAGCCAAGGCGAAGCATACATCTACCTCGGTGCAACCGAGCTGGCTTTGGGTCGGTTTGAAATTGCTCTGGCCGATTACAAAGAGGCGGTTCGTATATTGCCTCAATCAGGTCAGGCCTATGCCGGCCTGGCCCGTTGTTACTGGCTGTTAGACCGCCCTCAAGAAGCGTGGCTGGCCCTAGAGAAAGCGCGGCAATACGATCCTCTCAATGCCCAGGCCAGAGTTCTTCGTCAAGAAATTGGTAACTCACCCTAAAAGGTCGAGACCGGTATTCACATCATTATCGGGCCATTTGGCCTCTATAATTTCCAAGGAGGAAACTATGAAAACGAGAACGTTGTCTATCATCGTTACGAGTATCACCGTTGTGTTGCTGGCAGCCGGTGTGGCGGGAGCGACATCGAACTGGACTTTGCCGTCACCTATTCCCCTGACGGCGGCAGTGTCTAGCGGTATTAGCTACCAGGGCCGGTTGTTCGACTCCGGGGGCACTCCTTTGAACGGCACCTATAGCCTGCGCTTTGTCGTTTATGATAAAGCAGTGGCCGGATCGGCGCTGTGGGACAGCGGCAATCTCAATGTTACGATAGATGATGGCTTGTTCAATGTTAAGCTTGGCATCGACCAGACCGACGTTAACGGGCAAGCGCTGTGGCTCAGTATAATCGTACAAGGACAGACACTGTCGCCGCGCCAGGAAATTCTCCCGGCTCCTTACGCCCTGAGTCTACGACCCGGAGCCGATATTGTGGGAGACTCTATTGGGGCAAATGACGCTACACTGGCCGGTTACGCACCGGCTACAGGAACAGCGCTCTATGCCGATGCCAACGGCGGCACCGGCCTTGTTGGCGACAGTGAAAACAGCTACGGCATCTGGGGATCAAGCAACAATAGTTGGGGCGGCTACTTCACCAGCGATGGCGGCTACGGTATTCGGGTCGATACAAACGGCACAGACCATTACGATCACGGGGCTTATGTTACTTCAACCGGCGGCTACGGTGTTTACGCCACAAGCGCTCAAAATCAGGGTGTTCGCGGTGAAGCAGGCAATGTGTCTGGTATTAGCCAGCCGTTGGGCACTGTGGGCGTTGTTGGTATAGGCCAAAGTCGCGGAATGTACGGCGCTAGTGGGAACGGCATCGGCACATACGGCACCAGTCAAGGTAATTACGGTGTGTGGGGGCAAAGCAATACCTATCGTGGTGTCACAGGGCGTACCAGTCGCGTTGATAATAACTACGGCTTCTACACACCCGACAATTTATTCGCCGCCAACGTAAACATTTCCGGTGCGGTTATGGCGGTTATGCAGAACAGTGGGGATGAATCGCTGTCACCCGGTGATGTAGTCATCTTTAGCGGTATGAACACCTCGATTACCGGTGTTGATGGTCCTCTTGTGCAGGTTAGCAAAGCAAACCAGGCCAATAGCACAGCCGTGGCCGGCGTTGTCTTCAGTCGCTTCAACATCGACGCCATCAATCCCGATCTGGAGTTGCCGGATGGCTCTGCTTCCGAGAAGAGTGCGAACCTGGATGTAACACCGGCCGGAAGCGCTCCGCCTAATGATTATGTGTTGGTTGTGGTGCAAGGGCCGGCTCAAGTAAAAGCCAGCGCCCTGGGTAGCGGCGACATCCAACCCGGAGATTTATTATCAACCGGCAGCACCGCCGGATTAGCCGAAAAAGCCGCAGCCGTGACGACCAACGGAATCGAGGTCGCCCCGCCCGGTACCATCTTTGCCAAAGCCCTGGAACCGGTTACGGGCAAGGAAGAGATGATCTACGTTTATGTGACATTGCAATAGGAGCGTATAATGAGGCGTAATTTTTTATCATTCTTCCTGGCACTGACCCTCTTGTTGCTGGTTCTGATGAGCAGTTCGGTCGTACTGGCTCAATCCTCTGCCGGATTTAACTTACAGAAATACGTCATTGGCAGTGGTGGTAGAGATGCCGATTCAGCCAACTATCGAGTTAACGGCACAGTTGGCCAGAGTATTACAAGCCAACCTGTCTCCAAAAGTGCCAATTTTATTATCAGCAGCGGATATTGGTCAGCCGATAGCAGACCGCCCGGAAATATAGGAACAGCCGTTTACTTACCGGCTGTCTTAAAACATTAGTCAAAGGAGATTTTAGAGCGTGTTTCACACTATTTCTCAACCGATGCGTGATAGAATGAACGATCTGGAAGCAAAAGACAGTCAGGATAGAATAGACGGCACCCCAAGGCTACAAAGATTGCGCCAAATAACGCATGATACGGGTAAATTTATCGCTCTGTTGGCGGCTACCGTACCGCCCGGCCACATTATCGAGATCGGGACCAGTGCCGGGTATTCGACCATGTGGTTGACACTGGCCGGTCGAGAGACGGGGCGAACTGTAACCACCTTCGAGCTATTAGAAGAAAAGGTCAAGCTCGCACAAGAAACGTTTCAGCGAGCGGAAGTCGAACCGTTAGTTGAGCTTATTGTCGGCGATGCTCGCGATTATTTACCCACTTACAAAGATATCGCCTTCTGCTTTCTCGATGCCGAAAAAGATGTCTATCATGCCTGTTACGAAGCTGTAGTCCCCAACTTAGTCAAAGGGGGGTTACTGGTGGCCGATAACGCCATCAATCATCAAGAGGTACTTAAGCCCATGCTGAACCGAGCCTTAGAAGATGATCGGGTCGATGCGCTTATTGTTCCTATCGGCAATGGTCAATTGATGTGTCGTAAACGGTGAAGTGCATATTATCTGTCGTCAATCTGTCAACAAAATAACAAAGTAGAGTCAAGATTGCCACAGACATTCTTGGTATACTAAATCCAAACTAAAAACAGCAGCCTTTTTAGTGAGGGAGGTTTACCATGAATTGCCCAACTTGCCACAGCCCTAATGAGCCAGACGCCCGGTTTTGCAAAAATTGTGGCGGCACGCTCGCTGCCGGTGATACGTTAGCTATCCCCGCAACCGGCCATTCAGCCCGGTTGCCGTTCTTCATCGGCGGAGCAGTATTGCTTATCGCTCTGATCATTGGCGCTTTCTTGCTGTTGCCCCGGCCGACCAACGACACCGTCGCTCTTGACCCTGCCTCCGGCGGCGGCACCATCGATTTAGGAGACGGAGCCAGCTTGACGCTACTGCCGGAGAATTTGGCCGAGCCTATACGGCTAAAAGCAACGACCATTTCGCTCGACGATGCTTCAAACGAAACGGTAGCCCAGAGCGGTATCGATCTCACTATGCTGCCACTGCCGGCTCCACTCAGCCTGGCGGGTGACATCTACACCTTCGATATAGACGATGATAGCCCGCCGTCAGCTACCTTGGTACTCTCTCCGGCTGATTTCGACAACCATTACCGCACCACCGATTTATACGGCTGGATTGATCATACCTGGCAGCGGCTGCCGGTCCAAGTGGATATGGATAACCATACGTTGGAGGCTAAACTCAACCCGCTGCCCAAAGCGGTCGCGTTGATGCAGATCGAACCAAATGAATCGATCATTACCGCTGATATGACTGCGGGTGATCAACTACCCAATAGTGATCAATCCATCACCGAACTGCTGCTAACCGGCTTTACTGTTCAGACCGATGGCCGGATTACTTCGCCGGACGACTTACCGGATGCGTCTCAGAGCAGCATATTGGTTCCCAGCGTTCGTAACTGGCGCGAAGATGGCACCCCTACTGCTGCCATTGCTGATATTTTATCCGATCCGGGCCAACGGCAACGCCACATCGAGGCAATTGTTGGTTTAACCTTATCCGGCGGCTACCCGGCCGTTCAGCTCAATTACCGGCAACTGGATGCGGCCCAGCGCCAAACCTACAGCCAATTTATCACCGACTTAGCCGCTGCGCTTCACGCCCAAAATCGCGCTCTTTTCGTTCAAGTCGCTACCCCTTCCCGCAAATCGACCTCAGAGTGGGAAACGGGCGCTTATGATTGGGCGGCTTTGGGGCAGATGGCCGACCGCGTGCAGGTACCGTTACCGATCTCGCCACCGACGCTGGCTTCAGGCGAAACCGAGGCCTTATTAGCCTGGGCGGTTAGCCAAATTGATCGCTCGAAGGTGCAGCCGATCATCTCGCTCTACCCGATTGAGGCTGCCGGTGGCCATGTTACAACGTTGACATTATCCGACGTACTCGCTCAACTTGGCCCACTGACAGCAGTTGATGCCGATGATGATATTCATCCGGGCGATGATATAACCGTAAATCTCACCGAATTAGCTGCCGATCAAATTGAACTTGATCCGACTACAAAGATGCTGCACTTTTCCGGCACGCTGAACAAGGAGTTGCACCAATACTACTTTCCAACAAGTGCCGCATTGGGCTATTTTTTGGAACAGGTTGCCAGATACAATGTTGCCGGTGTGGTCGTAGAAAACCTGTTTGATGAGGCCATCGACGATCAAAAGTGGGTATTGCTGCAAGGCTATCGAGAATTGTCAGTTCCGGCGGTTAAAAGTAAAATGACCTGGCTCTGGACCGTTACCGGCGAGGGCCAGATAGTAGGGGAATCCTTCGAAACTGCTTTAGCAGAGCCTTTCCTTGACTGGACCGCGCCAGATAGGCCAGGCGAATATCAAATTAATCTAGAGTTATCGCTGGGCGGCGATCCCAACTTGGTCTTGCCTGTTAGCGATGCGCCCTTTGAG
>JAGRBZ010000512.1 GCA_020433805.1 Anaerolineae bacterium | reverse complement strand
TCTCTCCACGCTCATGTGCCCCGCCCATCGCAAAGAAATAATGCAGGCAATTCGCCAACGGTTGGGCGGTGAAAAGCCGTGCCGGGTGGTTTCAACCCAGGTGATGGAAGCTGGTATTGACCTAGATTTTCCCGTGGGCTACCGCGCTCTGGCCGGTCTCGACTCCATTATTCAGGCGGCGGGGCGGGTAAACCGGGAGAGAAAACAGGCCAGCGGAACGATGTTTGTCTTTACCCCCAAAACTGAATTCATCAAGCGGACACCCACCTTTATTGCCCAAACCGGAGCGGTGGCCCAAGGGACGCTGGCCCGGTTTGCCGATGATCCCACTACCATCCAGGCCATCGAAGCCTACTACCAACAGCTTTACACCCTGCAGAGCGAAGAAAGCTTTGATACCAAAAATATTCTCGGCTACTTTGATAAAGGAACGGGCCAACCGGATTTCGACTTCAAAACCGCCGCTGAACAGTTCAAGCTGATTGAGGATAACACGGTTGCCGTCATCATTCCGTACAATGACGCAGCCAAACGCTTGATCGAAACGCTAAAGTACACCCCGTACCCCACAACTGTGTTACGCAAATTACAAAGCTATACCGTCAATATTTATGAAAGGGAGTTTATGAATTTACAAAGCAAAGGCGTTATTTTAACCATTGAGGAGCAGTATCACGTTTTAGATGAAAGCCGTATGGGCGAGGAAGGCTATTACCATCCCCAAACCGGCCTGGTGCTCCCCGCCGATGGCGGCGGGGACGCCATATTTTTTGAATAAACGTTAGTGTCTCTTAGTTTTCGCCATGAGTATAGCCAACTAATTTAAGAACACAGATACGCAGGATTGACGGATTTTTTTCTCTGTATTTTCTTGATCCGCTAATCCTGCCCATCATGTTCTTAACAATGGCGAAAAACGAATGACACGAACAATAAACTGAAAGGAGGTTGTTGTTATGGGATATGGCATTGCAATTCGAGTGCGGGGCGATTACGCCCTTTTCACCCGACCGGAAATGAAGGTAGAGCGCGTTAGCTACGATGTTATTACGCCCTCGGCGGCACGGGGTGTAATCGAGGCTATCTACTGGAAACCGGCCATTTGCTGGGTGATTGACAAGATACACGTGCTAAACGAAATCAACTTTACCAACATTCGCCGCAATGAAGTCAGCGACAAAGTTTCGGTTAACACGGCCAAGCAGGTGATGAAGGGGGCCAAGAAACCGTTTTATCTATCGGCCACCGACAACCGCCAGCAGCGGGCGGCGCTGGTTTTGAAAAACGTTGATTACATCATTGAAGCCCATTTTGATGAAGTGAAAAAGCACTGGGGCGAACGGGATACAAAAGAAGGTCACTACAACATCGCCTTGCGCCGCCTGCGCAAAGGGCAACACTATCACGCCCCCTATCTGGGCACGCGCGAATTTGGGGCGAAGGTGGAACTGCTGGAAAACAGCCCCTGGCCCAAAAGTGCGTTAAGCGGCGAGAGAAAGCTAGGCTGGATGCTTTACGACCTGGATTTTAGTAACCCCAAAGATATTCAGCCCAAGTTCTTTGAGGCCGTTATGGAAGACGGCGTGATAGACTTGCGCTATGTAGAGTTAAGGGGGTAAGCGATGATTTTACAAGCTCTCAACCGTTACTACGATATTTTACTGGAAGACGATGACACAAAAATCGCACCCTTTGGCTATAGCGCCGTTGGCATCAGTTTTGCGCTTGACCTATCGCCAGACGGCGAATTGCTAAATGTTCTACCGTTGTTTGAACAGGTTCAGCGCGGCAAAAAGATGGTGGAAGTGCCGCGTTCGATGATTGTACCGGCGCAGGTCAAAAGGGCTAGCAATGTTGCCTCAAACTTTTTATGGGATAATGCTATTTATGTCTTGGGCATTTCGGATAAAGATGAAGATAAGCCTCAGTATAGTGAGGAACGTTTTCAGGCATTTCGCCAGTGGAATAGCTCCTTGTTGGCCGGGGTTGAGGAAAACGCAGCTCGGGCGGTGATTGCTTTTTTACACCAGTATAATCCGCAAACGGCCAGAGAACACCCGGCCATTGTCGACCATCTGGAAGCTTTACTCAAGGGCGGCAATCTTGTTTTCATATTCAACGGCGACTTTGTACACAGAAATAAGTCCCTTCGCCGGGCGTGGGAAGCTTCGCTGGCGACTCAGGATGCCGACTGGATGCAGTGTTTGGTGACCGGGGAGGTCACGCCTATTGCCCGGTTGCATCCCAATTTGAAGCGGGTGCGGGGCGCGCAAGCTGTTGGCGCATCGTTGGTAAGTTTTAATGAACGTGCCTATGAGTCTTACAACCGAACCAAAGCACAAGGCTTGAATTCTCCGGTTAGCGAAAAGGCGACCTTTGCCTACACCACCGTTTTGAATTATCTGCTCTCTGATGCCAACCCCAACAAAAAGCTCTCTATGGGCGATGCCACCGTGGTTTACTGGGCGGAAAGCGAGAACCGGGCTTATGAGTCTGCCTTTGCCGCATTTATAGACCCGGCGGAGCTGGATGATTCTTCGGCCAAGCAAACCGGCAGAAAAAAAGCGGAACAAGCCTTGCTAACCGTCACCGAAAAAGTAACCCGTGCTCACATGCTCGACCTGGACGCGTTGCTGGCTGACTTGAAAGAAGAAGACCCTCAATTCTACATCTTGGGGTTATCACCCAATGCGGCGCGGGTATCGGTGCGCTTCTTTATCACCGACCCCTTTGAGAAAATCATTGACCATATCAAGGCGCACTACCGGGATTTAGCCATTGTCAAAGAATACGACGACCAGCCGGACTACCTGACGGTAAGACGCATCCTTTACGAAACCGTCTCCAAAAAAGCGCGGGATCAAGATGCCGCGCCGTTGCTGGCGGGGGCCGTTTTTCGCGCCATTTTAACCAACGCTCCCTATCCGGCGGCGCTCTATTACGCCATCATCAACCGCATTCGCGCCGATATGGATGACAAAGAAAAGAAGATTACAAAAATTAACTACATCCGCGCCGCCGTCATCAAGGCGTTTTTAACCCGTAAATATCGGTATCAACCGACAAACCCATTTAAGGAGGTATTAACTATGGCTCTTAATGAGCAATCTACCAATCCGGCCTATCTGCTGGGCCGCCTGTTTGCCGTACTGGAAAAGGTACAGGCGGAAGCCATCGGCAATGTCAATGCGAGTATTAAAGACCGCTATTTTACCTCGGCCTGCGCCGCGCCTCGCAGCGTCTTTCCCATTCTGCTGCGGCTGTCGCAGCACCACATTGCCAAAGCCGAATATGGGCACACCAGTGACCGGCGTATTCAGGATATTGTGAACCTGTTGGAAGTAGAACACAATCCAATTCCGGCCCGGCTCACTTTGGATGAACAGGGTGTTTTCATCCTGGGTTATTATCACCAACGGGCCGACTTTTATACAACCAAAGATAAATCGATTTAAAGTCGAAACGTTTGACCGAGTTTTCATTCGTTAGCGTAGGGGCGACGGCAATCGGCCCGAACGGTGGTGGGGAAAGATACGGCCCAATCCGATTGCCTCGCCCGTGGTCGGGGTTGTGGCTAATCACCGGGCCGTTCCCGTGGCGGGCGAGGCAACGTCATTGGGGTACCTAATAGGAAAGGATGGTTCGTTGACGTTGCCATCGCCCCTACCATCCGCTCTCTTGAAAAGTTTTGGTCTCATTATGATATCAGTGTAATTTAACTTTCTTACGTTAAGGAGAAAAATCATGTCTAACGCAATCAATAATCGCTATGAATTTGTGCTGCTGTATGATGTAGAAAACGGCAACCCCAATGGTGACCCCGACGCCGGTAATATGCCCCGCATCGACCCCGAAACCGGCCACGGCATCGTCACCGATGTTTGCCTGAAGCGAAAGATCCGCAACTACGTAGAATTGGTACAAGGCGACAAAACCGGCTACCGGATTCATATCAAAGAAGGAACGGCGCTCAATCAAAACCACGAAGAGGCTTACACAGCCGTTGAGGGGTTGGAGCCGGGAAAAAAGGCCAAGCCCGACGGTGTAGATGAGGCCCGGCAGTGGATGTGTGCCAACTTCTTTGATGTACGCACGTTTGGCGCGGTGATGAGTACCGGCGACAACTGCGGCCAGGTGCGCGGCCCGGTGCAAATCAACTTCTCCCGCAGTATCGACCCGATTATCCAGCAGGAAGTGACCATCACCCGCCAGGCGGTGACTCGCATTGATGATCTGGAGAAAGAACGAACAATGGGCCGCAAGCATATTGTTCCCTACGGCCTCTATAGGGCTGAAGGATACGTGTCAGCCAAGCTTGCCAACGAAGAGAAAAAGAAAAAAGGAACCGGCTTTTCCGAAGAAGATTTGAAGCTGCTATGGGAAGCTCTCATTAACATGTTTGAGCATGACCATTCGGCGGCGCGGGGCAAAATGGCCGCTCGCAAACTACTTGTCTTCAAACACGCCAGTGATTTAGGCAATGCGCCGTCACACTTGCTTTTTGATCGGATAGATGTAGCTTGCAAACCGGATGTAACCGCGCCGCGCAGCTTTTCCGACTACACCGTCACCATCGATAGCGATAACCTACCCGAAGGGGTGGAACTGATTGAGAAGTTATGACCGACTACCCACCCGCTGCATGGTTGCTGTTATCCGGTATTCAGCACTTTATCTTTTGCCGGCGGCAGTGGGCGCTGATTCACGTGGAGCAGCAGTGGCAGGAGAATGTGCTGACGACCGAGGGGCAGATTCTGCACCGCCGGGCCGATGATCCCTTCTTTACCGAAAAGCGGAAGGGGGTGATCATCGCCCGGTCGGTGCCGGTCTCGTCGCCGGGGCTGGGGTTGACCGGGGTGTGTGATGTGGTCGAGTTCACCGCCGGGCCGGAGGGTGTGCACCTGCCGGGGCGGGACGGCTTTTACCAGCCCGCCCCGGTGGAGTACAAACGCGGCAAGAAAAAGCACGACCATTGCGATGAGGCCCAACTGTGCGCCCAGGCCATGTGCCTGGAGGAGATGCTGGTGACGACCATCCCCCAGGGAACCATCTACTACGCCCAAACCCGGCGGCGGGAGACGGTGGTTTTTACCGCCGATTTGCGCGACAAGGTCCGCCAGGCCGTGCGGGAGATGCACGCTTACGCCCAGCGCGGCTACACGCCCAAGGTCAAACCTTTCAAAGGCTGTCGCGCCTGCTCGCTGGCGGAGGTTTGTCTGCCGGATTTGCAGAGTAAGAAGATAACGGCATCGAAGTACATTCAGAAATTTATCGAAGAGATGTAACACCTTAGACCGTATTGGCCCCGAAATGAATTTCTGGGCTGGTAAAGGGAAGTACGCTAAAGCGCACTAGGTTGGGCCGTCGTGGTTTCGCTCAGAAGAGCCAAGAAAGAACTCCGATGCGTGCGTCTATTGAGATTAAATGAATAATCGGACTACCATTCCCCCGACGTTCGCCGGGCGATAAATCGGCCCGGCTATGAGCAGCGCCCGCTAAAGACGGGCTTTTCAAACCCGCTTGAGCGG
>JAGRBZ010000511.1 GCA_020433805.1 Anaerolineae bacterium | reverse complement strand
ATCTCCAGTCTCTAATTACCAGTTACCAATTACAAATTACCTGGCAGAATTGGGGAAGTTATTAATTTTTCACTCCTTAGTCAATCTATGCACCGGCTAAAGTTAAAAGCCACAAAGGCCGCAGCAGCAGATACTTTTGATAGAAATAGGTCTCTCGCAGCAAAAACTGTGTTTGTCGCTTTGTACTGCGGTAGCGCGTGGTCGGTGTCGGCGAGCTGTAAACATCGAGACCTAAATCGTGGGCGATTAGAACAGCCCGCTTCATATGCAACGGATCGCTCACCAAAATAAAGCTGTCCAGATTGTTCGCCTCGGCCACTTCTTTAGCGTAGAGCAAATTCAAGCGGGTACTGGTCGATGTCGTTTCAATCAGAATATCATCGGGATCGATGCCATGAGCCACGGCATAATCACGAGCCACTTCCGCCTCCGACAGCGGATCGCCCTCGGCTTGACCGCCGGTAAAAATTAGCTTTCCGGCTTGCCCCTGCTCGTAAAGATAGATACCGTGGTTGATGCGCTCTCGAAAAACCGGCGACGGCCGCGATCCCCACGCTGCCGCCCCCAGAACAATAATCGCGTCCGCCTCGACATCATCCGAAACACCGGCAAACGCCGCAATCGACCAGGCCGAAAAACCCAGCCATATAACCACGCCCACCATTGCAATCATAAAAACTTGTATTATACTTTTAACGTTATTGCGTTTCATCTATCCTTACCATACCTATTTACCCAAAATCCAGCCGCTCTAATTGAGGAGTCAGACAGTCTCTACTGAGACGAGACCGGGAATGAAAATTTATTATCAAGCTGCGGAGTGAGCATCCTCAGATGCGAACGGGTTGGGCCAAGCCGCTCCGCATCTGAGGATGCTCCGCTCCTCGCTGTCCTGAGCGCAGTCGAAGGGATGCTCCGCTCCTCGCCACCGACCAACTCCCCAAACTCTACGAACTCCATAAACTCCCCACTCCCCTACCCCGCCGCCTTCTCCAACGCCATCTGCATCCGTCGAATCCGGTCGGCCAGCTTTTCCGAACTCAACTGCTCGCGCAAATGAGCGACCAGGAGCGGAAAAGCAAAGGGCGTAGGCCGTTTGACATCGACCACCGTTACGCGCTCGGCGGAGAGCCGGGCCAGGGTTTGGGCCAGGCGACTCTGCTCTAGCTGGCGCTCCAGCACTTCGCGATGGGCTTGATCCAGCAGCAGGTTATCGGGATCATACTGGGCGAAGACATCGAAAAAGAGATTACTTGAGGCCTGGACTTGCTTGACCGATTTACCCCGGCCCGGATAGCCTTGAAAAATCAGGCCAGCCACGCGGGCGATCTCCCGAAACTGCCGCTTGGACATCTCGACTTCGTTGAGGCTGGCCGGAATATCGACCAGCAGTTGATCGGGCGACAGCAGTGAAGGCGCGGCGTCCAGAGCGGCCTCCAGCGGTGCCAGGTCAGGTGACAGCAGTTCGAAGCCGTAGTCGTTCGAGGTCATTGTAAAGGTAATCGGCTGCAGGCGAGAAAGCCGGTAGGCGAACAGCGCGGCTAAACCCTCATTAACCAGCCGCCCGGCAAAGGAATAGAAAAAGAGGTGATGCCCTTCCCGCGTTTTAACCCGCTCGATCAGCAGTTCGTCAGCTTCGGGGATTTTAGACCACTTCATTTGCAGCGCCAAAATCGGTTTGACGGCCACCAGTTCGGGATCGTCGAAAACACCGTCCTGCGCTTCCTCCAACTTTAACCGGACGGCCTCGGCCAGTTCGGTGGATAGCGGCAGGCGACCGCCGAGCCAGCGCGGGATCGCGCCCCGATTGTTGGTGGCTCGCCGCACGTAGGCTGTCATATCGCGCAGCATCACAAATTCCAGTACACGACCGGAAAAAACAAACTTGTCACCTTTGGACAGACGCGATATGAACGACTCTTCGATATGGCCCAACGTTTCGCCTTTGAGGTATTTGACCCGCACCGAAGCATCGCTCGTAATCGTGCCAACGGACATCCGGTGGCGCTGCGCGATGGTTTTACTCGGCACGGTGTAGCGACCCTCATCATCAAGCGCCAGGCGATGATATTCGGGATAGGCTTTGAGCGAGGTTCCGCCGCTGGTGACAAAATCGAGCGCCCACTGCCATTCGTCGCGGGTGAGATGGCGATAGGCGTAGGCGGACCGCACCTCGTTGAATAAATCATCGGCCACAAAACCGCCGCCAAGCGCGATGGTGACCACATGCTGCACCAGCAAATCGAGCGGCTTTTCGACCGGCAGCCGGGCCTCGATGGTTTTGTTTTGGATGGCGTGACGAGCGGCGGCAACCTCGATCAGCTCAAAAGCGTGAGTCGGCACGCAGGTGACGCGGCTCTGCGCGCCGGGCTGGTGACCACTACGACCGGCGCGTTGAAGAAGGCGAGCGATTCCTTTGGGACTGCCGACTTGCAAGACGCGATCAACCGGCGTGAAATCGACCCCCAAATCGAGGCTGGAGGTACAAACCACGCAGCGTAAATCCCCCTGCCGCAGTCCGGCTTCAACCCAATCGCGCGTTTGCCGATCGAGCGAGCCATGATGCAGCGCGATGATACCGGCCCAATCCGGTCGAGCCGCCAGAATAGCCTGGTACCATATTTCGGTCTGGGAACGGGTGTTGGTAAAGACCAGCGCCGTCTGCCCCTCGTCGATGGCATCAATGACCTGCGGCAGCATCTTCAAGCCTAAATGACCCGCCCAGGGAAATCGCTCCATCGTCTCCGGCAAGA
Organism: Anaerolineae bacterium; assembly: GCA_020433805.1. GTDB lineage: Bacteria > Chloroflexota > Anaerolineae > 4572-78 > J111 > JAGRBY01. Next base: position 2,782 of record JAGRBZ010000511.1, on the reverse strand, counting down.
GTGAGTCGATGACGATGGATTTGGGTTGGTGGCCTTGGATGAGTTGAGGGGAGTTGGTGAAGTTAGTAGAGTTAGTAGAGTTAGTAGAGTTTTTGGAGTCAATGGCGCTGGAGTTTAAGGGTTCTGTTTTTTCTTTCTTAGCCTCAGCCTTAGCCTTAGCCTTGTTTTCCACCCCCAACAGCGCCGCCAACGCCACATCCAAATTCCCCAACGTGGCCGATAGCCCCCACACCCGCAGCGACGGACACCAGCGGCGCAGGCGAGTCAGGCAGAGTTCGGTTTGGACGCCGCGTTTGTTGCCCAGGAGTTCGTGCCACTCATCGACAACGATAAGCTGAAGATGGCGGAACTTGCGTTCGGAATCGGCATAAGAGAGAAGCAGCGAGAGACTTTCGGGCGTGGTAATGAGGGCGCTGGGTAGGCGTTTGCGCTGGCGCGTGCGTTCGGCGGATGAGGTGTCGCCGGTGCGTCGCGCTACCGTCCAGGGCAGGTTAAGATCGATGATGGGCGCTCTGAGCGACTGTTCGGTGTCGGCGGCTAAGGCGCGAAGGGGAGTGATCCATAAAACGCGCAGTGGTGGGGGGTCGAGTTCGAGCCGGTTGACCGGGTTGGGATGCTCGGCCAGCCATTCGATGATGGGGCCGAACCAGGCGGCATAGGTTTTGCCGGTGCCGGTGGCGGCGTGGATGAGGCCGCTTTGCCCACGGCTGTAGGCTTGCCAGACATCGTGCTGAAATGGAAAAGGCGTCCAGCCGCGCTGGTTGAACCAATCGCTGACGGTTTGGGTGGGATCGATACGACTCATATCAACCGCTGCGCAGGATTACAAAGAGTCGGTAGGCGCAAAAGCCGCCGATGACCAGACCCACAATGGCGTTGAGATACAGCCCATTAGCGATGCGGGTGGTCGCCAAAACAAGCGCCGTCAGGCCAATAATGACGTAGAAGGCGATAACCATCGGTCGCGTAACTCTCATGCTTCGGACTCCGGCAGCATGGCTTTAATTTGTTCGAGGGTGTCGGCCTCGGCAATCGGTTTGTCGTGCCGCCAGCGAAGAATGCGCGGAAAGCGAACGGCCACGCCCGATTTATGGCGCGTGGAGCGACGAATATTTTCAAAGGCCAATTCAAAGACCAGTTGGGGCGTGACGCTGCGCACCGGGCCAAAACGGTCTTGGGTATTTTGGCGCACAAAACGGTCGACCTTGCGGATTTCGGCATCGGTCAGGCCGGAGTAGGCTTTGGCAAACGGCACAAGTTGATCATCGTCCCAAACGGCAAAAGTGTAATCGGTGTACAGACTGGCTCGACGCCCGGAACCGCGCTGAGCGTAAATCAGCACCGCATCGACGGTGTAGGGATCGACTTTCCATTTCCACCAGTCACCGCGCACCCGACCCACGCGGTAGGGCGAGCCATGACGCTTGAGCATAAAGCCTTCGACGCCACGAGCGCGACTCTCCTCACGCAGCTCGGTGAGCGTGTCCCAATCGCCGGCCTCAACCTGCGGCGACAATTGGAGACGGGAATCATTGGTAGCGGCAATTAGCATTTGTAACTGCGCCCGGCGCTCTTCTAACGGTCGGTCGCGAATGTCTACACCATCGAACTCTAGCAAGTCGTAAGCTAACAGGATAACCGGCACCTCGGCCAGCAGTTTTTTGCCGATGCGCTTGCGACCGAGGCGGCGCTGAAGTTGGGCAAACGGCTGCACTTTGTCGTCGATCCAAACCAAAATCTCGCCGTCGATAGCGACACCATCGGGTAGCGCGGCGGCCATTTCATCCAGTTCGGGAAAGGTGGGCGTAACCAACTCTTCACCGCGCGACCAGAGATAGCTTTCTCCGGCCCGCCGGATGAGTTGGGCGCGAATGCCATCCCACTTCCACTCGACCTGCCAGTCCGATGGTTCGCCCAATGAAGACGGCTCGTCTTCCAGTGGATAGGCTAAAAAGAAAGGATAGGGGCGGCTGTTGTCGGCGTCTTGGGTGTCGGGGTCGAGAAGCTGCTCGAAAAATTCGGGCGACGGTTGCCAGTTGCCCATCAGCCGGTGGGCAATCACCTCACTATTAATGCCGCTCACCTGGGCCAGCGCGCGCGTGACCAATCGCTGCGAAACACCGACGCGAAAGCCGCCGGTCAGCAGTTTGTTGAAGACAAAACGCTGGCGATTATCCATCTGCCGCCAGGTCTCCAACACCGTGCGGCGGCGTTCTTCGTCATCAGCCCGCCTGAGCGGAATGATAACGTCCTCAACCCAATAATGCAGCGGTTTAGCGGTCGACTGCTCCGCCGACGGCAGCAGCAGGGCGATGGCCTCGCCGGTATCGCCCACCGCGCCATACGACTCTTCGAACAGCCATTCGGGAATACCGGCTTCCTCAGCCGCCAATTCACGCAAAACGCGCGTCGGCATTGTCTGCCGCTGGCGTCGACCACTTAAATAGTAAATCGCCCAGGCCGCATCCCGGGCCGATGCCTGTTCAAAGTAACGACGCATCGCCGCCAGCTTTTCATTTGTTTTCGTTGTTTCATCAAGCGCCGTGTAGAGCGCAGTGAATGCTTTCAATCGTGCGTATCCTTATGGCAGCAAGGTTGCAGAGTTGCAGGGTTACAAGGTTACAGAGTTGCAATGTTGCAGATTTGTAGGGTTGCAAGACAGGCAGGTTTCAGAATAACAGTCTGCCTTCCCCTTCATAATTCACCCCTCATAATTCTATATAGTGACAAATGTCACCTGTGGGTATGGTAAAATAAGAGAGAACCCAACAAAAGGTGACAA
>JAGRBZ010000510.1 GCA_020433805.1 Anaerolineae bacterium | reverse complement strand
GTGAGTTCTTCGATCTGGTTTTTGTAGGTTCTTGGCATCAGCGAGAAGGTAGGGCGAAATGGATAAAGTCCGTACATAATGGCGTGAAAGCGCACGTTCTCCTCAGCGGTAAGGTTCAGATCGATGCTGGGCTTTTGGAAGATAATGCCGACATGGCGGCGCACGGCCCCGGCTTCCTTAACCAGATCATACCCGGCTATACGGGCCGTGCCTGATGTGGGCGACAGCGTGGTGGTGAGGATCGAGATGGTGGTGGTTTTGCCGGCCCCGTTGGGGCCAAGCAGTGTAAAAAACTCGCCGGGCGAGACGGTAAACGAGATACCGTCAACGGCGTTGGTTTTGCTGGTGTTATAGCGTTTCGTTAGATTTTCGACTTCGATAACGGGAGTCATTCTGTCTCCTGGATGTTCGTGATTAAAACAGCGTATGTATAGCTTAGCATAGAGTAGTATGAATGTCAGTGATCGAAAGTTTATAGCGGGTTTATTGTGGTGATACAAAGCAATAAACAGCTACGCCACTGAAGGAAATAAGGCGTAAGGCGTAAGAAGTAATAGTATTCCTTAAATAGCTTATCCTTAATTGGTCATTAAGGTGGTTCAAATATTAAATAATAGTTGTATTATCGTTATAGTCATGTATAATGCTTTCAAATCTGAATAACGTGAGTGCGAGAGGAAATACATGTCACGAGAAAATATTGCTGATGCCAGTAAACCGAATGCCGGTCGCATATACGATTACGTCCTTGGCGGGAGCCATAATTTTGAAGTTGACCGTCAAGCAGCCGAGCACATTATCAAACTACTCCCCTTTATCCCCAAATATGCCCGCCTCCAACGTTGGACACTACAAAACATCGCTGCCGAGTTAACCGAAAAGCGTGGGTATAACGTTATTGTAGATTTTGCTTCGGGATTACCCACGGAAGATCACATTCATTATAATGTTCCTGAAGGGACAATCGTTATCTATTCTGACTACGATCCTATAACGGTTGAGTATGCCCATGAAATTCTGGGTGATACGCCCAATGTCTATTATTTTGAAGCCGATGCTACCGAGCCTGAAAAGTTGCTTAACAACCCTCAGGTAAAGAGCCTTTTGACCGATGACAAAAAGGTAGCGTTTGTGCTGTGGGGCGTTAGTGCCTTTATCAACAACGATGGCCTGATCCACGCTGTGCGTTACCTTCACGATTGGTCCGGCCCCGATAGTTGTTTGGTTTTCAATGTTCAGTCCCTTAACCGTGATGATCCCACTTCGCAGAAGTTTGTAGAGTATTATCGAAGTATTGGCATACCGCTTCACATCCGTACCTCAGAAGAATGTTTGGATATAGTTCACCCGTGGCAGCTCGATGGGGATGATTTTATCTCTTTAATTGACTGGCACGATTTTGGCCAAGATGAGCTTGCTGAAGAAGACATCCATTCTTTTGGCCCCATGGGGGGTGGTAGCGGCGGTTATCTTATTAAAGCATAAAGTGGGTGTTGACCTTACCTCTGGAAGGAAGAGTCATCGGTGGCAAATACCGAGTTGTTACCAGAATTGCTTGCCCGAAAGATCGAGTCTTATCGCGCTGATTTGATGCGTCGATACCAACAGGCTCTACGCCAAACGCTATTTACCAACCGAACCCAGATACGACCAACGATGTTGGGAAAATTGGCTGAGGCGGAAGTTGAAGCGCTCTTTAACTTTTTTAATCAGACACTATCGGGTAAAGCCCATGGCAACCATTTGGGCCACATCGGCCTAAGTGATCAGACCGTGCTGCGGCTAAACCAGGCTACACGCCGTTTTTTTATAACGCATCTCGATGGCGATATGCTCATTCCTGCTCTAGATTTGATCGATGCGCACCAGAATGAAGTTGTACATGGCTTCATCGAAGGACAAGCTAAGCTTATTTACGATGAACAAGAGCGGATGCGCAGTGCGTTGCAAGTGGCCGTAAGCCGCTATATGGTTGAGATTAAAGAAATTGAGGCATTGGCTCAACAAGCTACCGAAGCCAGTAATTTCAAAACGCAGTTTATTGCCCGCATCAGTCACGAACTACGAACACCCTTGGGTGCCTTACTGGGCATAGCCGAGATGTTGCAGCACGAAGTTTACGGCCCTCTTACCCTGCAACAGCATGATTTAACCCAGCGCATTATCAACAACGCCCGTGTCTTGGAGCACGTTTTTTCCGAACTGCTCGACCAGTCTCAGATCGAAGCGGGCCAACTGCATCTACACTCCGAAAATTTTTCTCCGCAAGCGTTGATCGATACGGTATACGCCAACTACCTGCCGTTGGCTCTGCAAAAGGGTTTGGCTATGCGCCTTAAAAATGATCCAAACTTGCCGGCTACGGTGCAGGGGGATGCCGCGAGAATTGAGCAGGTGGTATCGAACCTTATCACCAACGCCATTAAGTTTACGGAAATCGGTAGCATTGTTATTCGAAGCCGTATGGCTAACGAAACCCAGTGGGCTATACAGATTAAAGATACAGGAATTGGGATTTCAGAAAAAGACCAAAACCATATATTTGAATCCTTCCGGCAGGCCGATGAAACCAGCGGCCGGAAGTTTGGGGGTGTTGGTCTGGGATTGGCGATTGTTCACAATTTAGTAACCGCAATGGGAGGCAAGGTTACTGTCAAAAGCAAAGTGGGGCACGGCAGTACGTTTACCGTGCTTTTACCGCTTCAAATTGGAGGTTGACCGTTGTACAAAAAACCCCTTGCCTTAATTATTGAAGATCACGAAGACCAAAGTTTGGTCTTTACCACAGCTCTGGAGCAAGCCGGATACGAAACAGAAGCGATTATGGACGGCAACGTTGCCCAAAAACGTCTGGACGAAATTGAACCATCGATGATTATTTTGGATCTGCATATTCCGGGTGTCAACGGCAAAACGTTGTTGAGCCAGATTCGGCACGATGAGCGGCTGCTCGATGTGCCGGTTATATTGGCTACGGCTGATGCCTGGCAGGCTGAAGCATTACGGTCTCAGGCTACGCTCGTTCTGTTGAAACCTATTAGCTTTTCGCAACTGAGTACACTGGCTAGTCGCTTTAATCTTTACTGATAGCTAAACATAAATATGTCATGCCCGAATGACTTTGTCGGGCATCCACTTGGCGCAAACGAATGGATTCCCGCTAAAAGCATGCGGGAATGACGCTCAGGTAGCTCGGCACAAAATCGTGGTAACGTTAGAACCCAGGTTTTTCTTGAACATGAGACCCGCAAAGGCTTATAGTGGTTGCTCAATTGGGCAACATGCTTACAATTGTGGCAAAAACCTGGGTTCTTTACTCTCTCCACGGTTTAATGTTGCGCTACCGACGCTCAAAAAACCTCGAAAAACGTATTTAACGCTGTAGTTAGGTTAATTGGGGGGAGGTTAACACTTCACGAACTTTGTGCACTAAGGTGTTAGGCGTAAATGGCTTTTGTAAAAAACCGGAATTGTGATTCATAATATCTTGAGGTGATATAATATCTTTTGTATGCCCCGATATGTAAAGGATTTTAATGTCCGGACGTAAAGCGACAATAGATTTAGCCAGTTGATCGCCGGGCAGTTTGCCTGGCATAATCACATCTGTTAAAAGAAGATGAATTTGGCCTAGATGTTGGTTCGATACCTCTATCGCTTCGTATCCATTTTTTGCTTCAAGGACAATATAACCACTCTTTGCCAGCGTGCGCCGCGCCAAATCTCTAATCATATCCTCATCCTCTACCAACAGAATAGTCTCAGTGCCTTGTTCTGCTTGCGGAATGACTATCGTTTTTACTTCTAATTCGGCTGCTTCCGCTTTTGGTAAATAGATGGTAAATAATGTCCCTTTTTGGGGGTAACTGTCTACGCAAATATGACCGTTGCTTTGTTTAATAATGCCATGTACAGTAGCCAATCCTAAACCAGTGCCTTTGCCGGCCTCTTTTGTGGTAAAAAAGGGATCAAAGATATGGGGGGCAATGTCATTATCTATACCGGTGCCGGTATCTTGAATAGTAAGTACCGTGTACGGCCCAGCCTCTAAATCGATGAGATCCCGTACTGCTCTTTGGGTAAGGGTAACGATGTCGGTTTTTATTTTTAAGATGCCGCCCTGCGGCATCGCATCTCGGGCATTGATAGCCAAATTCATGATGACTTGTTCTATTTGGCTGTGATCGGCTTTTATTGGGGCTATTTGCGTGGAAAGTTCTGTAATTAGCTCTATATCAGACCCAATCAATCGCTGGAGCATTTGATTCATACTATCAACCACAACATTGAGATCTAAAACCTGCGGTTGTAATATCTGTTGACGACTAAAGGCTAAAAGTTGGCGTGTTAACGAGGTGGCTTTTCGTCCTGCCGTTTTTATGCCATCAAGTTCACTATAAATAGGATCATTTTGATAGACTTGATTGAGGGCCAGATCACAATTACCCAGTATAATGGTTAATATATTGTTGAAATCGTGGGCTATTCCTCCGGCCAGCCGGCCCAAGGCTTCCAGTTTTTGCGACTGCTGCAGTTGTTCTTCCAACTGTTTGCGCTCCGTGATATCACCAACAACGCCATAAACTAAGATAGAGTTACCCTGTTTTTCTATACGGGCGCTATCGCGAACCCAAATTACCTCCCCATCGGCTCTTACCATGCGATATTCCACTTCGCTATCGTGCCCTTGCGCTAACCGTCTGGCCTGGGCCGCGGCAACATCGCGGTCAACCGGATGGATCACCTGCGTCGACCAAAAACTCCAATTATTTATAAATTCTTCAAGCGGGTAACCGGTTAAATTTTTAACGTTGGTAGAGATGTAACGGTTGATGCGCTCTCCGGTTTCGGTCAGTTCGGTAACGTAAATATGATCTTTTATAGAGTTGACGATTTGTTGAAGTTGTTCTTGACTCTCTCGTAACGCTATTTCGGCCTGTTTGTTATGGCGCTTTAGTTTTTCGCGTTCAAGTACCGTTTTAATGGTGTTGGGTAGCCTTTGGATATGTCGGGGCGATTTAATAACGTAATCGGCAGCGCCTCGTTTGAGGGTTTTTACGGCAATTTCTTCCGAACCTGTGCCGGTAACAATGATAACGGGAATGTTATAGTTATTATTTAAGACCGTGTCGAGTACCTGGAGGCCGTTATAGCCCAAGATATTAAAATCGCTCAAAACAAGATCATACTCTCCCTGTTTCAGTTTTGCTTCAAATTCAACCTGAGTCGCCGCCTCGGTTAGTTCTATAGCAAAGTCAGCTTCTTTTAGAGCAGCCCGTACTAATTCCCGGTCAAGGTAATAATCGTCAATATATAAAATACGTATAGCGGTCTCTCTCATATTTAATCCTTATACGTCTTAGAAGGACGACCTTGGGGTATTGAGGTGAAAAATTATCGATGGAGGTTTCCATAGGCCGATATTAGGATTATTAATTTCATATATCTCATGCCGTTTAGTTATTTAAATTGCGTGAGATGATTTTGTTTATATTAGAACTTACGCAGTTCGAGACCCTAAAGGTTTCCGAAGTCATCTATTAAGCAAAATTTTGACGCAATCGCGCTTGT
>JAGRBZ010000509.1 GCA_020433805.1 Anaerolineae bacterium | reverse complement strand
ATTCGCTGGAGTAACATCGATTTTGCGGAAACCAGTCGCTTAAATCTCGGAGTAAAAAACGTTGTGAGTGTCCAAGCCTCGGAATCTAGTTTTATGTCGGGAAGCGACGTCTATTCGGCGATGACAGGTTACAATCTTTCAGATGATAACAGCGCACCGGGCAGCAATGCATTAAGAAACAGCAACCCTCAATTTGCCGAGACAGAAAACTATTCATTAAGTTCGAATTCACCGGCGAAAGGAAGTGGGGGACCAATTACGACAGCGACCTCGAGCGGTAGTGGAAACACAATCAAAGTGGAAGACGCTATTTGGTTTCACGACGGATATGGACTAACAGAAGGGGACAAAATATTAGTAAGGACCCAAAGCGGGACGCAAAGAACCGTAATAACCAGTGTTCCAGACGACAATACGATAGTGGTGAGAGATCAACTGCCGTCGTGGCAAGCCGGAGCCTGGATTAACTTTGACTTTGGCAGCACGTCCATCGATAGAGGCTATTATCCCTTCTCATTTGACCCTCCCCCCCCACCTGGGAAAAATGACAATTATGTAAGTTTTTTGCCAATCCTGATGAAATAGTTGCGTGATTGTAATTGAAATTTCATGCGCACAATTTACACCAAAGCCAGCACGGTAGTCAAGGTAACCACACTGACGATGGTACTAAACAGCACCGTCGTCGTCACAAAATCGGGCAGAAGATCGTATTCCATCGCAATGATCGTGGCCAAAACTGCCGTTGGCATACTGGCTTGTAGAATACCGGCTCCGCGCTCGATGCCCTCCAAACCGAAAGGAATAACCAAGGTGAAGGCTAAAATCGGGCCTCCAATAAGTCGGATAGCACTGGCAATGTAAACGTCACGCGAAATCTCGACCCGTTCAACCTGACTCATACTGATCCCAAGTGTGACCAACATGGTTGGTATCATAGCCGCGCCCAACAAGCCGGTGATGCGTGTCAAAAAAAGAGGCGGCTCAAAGCTACTGCCCGTAAAAAAGAAGGCCGGCACCATTGCAATTAAGGCTGGAGTCTTTAGAACTTCTAAGGTCGCCTTCATACTGCCCTTATTATTCCAATTGGCAGCAGCAACACCGATCACAAAGGCGATGACGATAATCGCCAAGAAATAAACCGTTGCTGCAAAAACTGCCTCTTCCCCCAGTCGAAAACTAATCAGCGGCAATCCGAAGTTGCCGACATTGCCAAAGACGGCAATCAATACATAGGCCGAGATCATCTGTTTAGGCCTTCTCAAAATCCAGCCTACTCCAAAACCCAGCAAGGCACAGGCAAGGTGCACAATCAGCGTGTATATGACCATGCGGGTAATAAGCCCGGCTTGAATTTCGGCGGAGCTAATCACGTTGAAGATAAATGCGGGAATGAGGATAAAATAGGCAAAGCGTGATAACGTTCGGGCTTGGAGACCCAGAGGCGGGCCGGCAAAATAGCCGATGGCGACCAGTGCAAAAACTGGGGTAATAACATTAATGAAAATGCTAACAACTTGAACAACAGAAATATTCACAAATTATCTCCAAACCAGGAATAAGGGAAAGGCTTTGTTTCAACAAAACATTGTGAGTTTTTTAAGAAAGCAAGCGCTTAGGCGTAAAAATCGGAGATTGTTTTTATCTCAATAGGTGCGGTTAAATCAATCGTCATCGGCGTAACGGTAACGGCTTTTTCTATAGCCAGTACGTAGATATCGGAGTCAGGCTCGACAAGCTCGGTATCGACATAAGGCTCATAAACAAAACGATTGACGACGCGGTCGGCTTTGTTGTTGGTTGCCGGGGCCTGATAATAACGCTGTCGCGAAATTCGAGTCGCGTGCCAGGGTGTTTCGGGCGTAGCGGTTGCCGGAATATCTATTTTCAAGAGATCAACTCGATCAGGCAAACCGCGCTCTAAGGCCCGCGCTGCAAAATAGCGCGTAAAATACGCGGCTGTAGCAAAATCAACGCGGTCGCTATGATGTAAATGATACTCCACCGGCGTTTGTAAGCTCATCGCCAGAGAGGGGATGCCAAAACAAGCCGCTTCCAGAGCCGCCCCCACTGTGCCTGAAATCGTTATGCCGGAGCCGACGTTTTCGCCAAAATTAATGCCGCTAATACACAAATCAATCGGTCGTTCAGCGATTTCGCGGACCGCCATCGCTACGGCTTGAGCCGGTGAAACGCTCGCTTTATGAGCCGGCAGAGTTCCATTTTTTATAGGAACGTGTGTCTTAATAATGGTTTTGTCTGCCGTTGTAGGGTAACTGCGCCCGGCTCCTGTTTGTTGGGTACTGGGAGCCATAATTAACAGATCCCCTAAATCGACTACGGCTTGGACCACGGCGTGCAGCCCCGGCGAGTCGATGCCATCATCATTTGTAATTAAAATAAGAGGTTGTGTGGTCATTTATCTGCTATCCAGGTAACCTATTGAGTTAAAACAATAGGGAAATATCCAAACGCAGATTATAACCTTAACTTGATTTGATTGGAAATCTGCCTTTGTTTTACCTTGCAGAATTGACTCGAGAATGGTAAACTAATTTTTGTAGAAAATAGTTTGATTGCGTTGGATTGGATTGTTAAGAGGGGGTGGCACTTCGAATGGCCTCGCAAGCATTATATAGAAAATGGCGTTCGCGCACGTTCGATGAAATTATTGGGCAACAGCACGTTACCCAAACATTGATCAATGCACTTAAGCTTGATCGTGTTGCTCACGCCTATTTGTTTTCCGGTCCGCGAGGCACGGGCAAGACCAGCACGGCCCGACTTTTGGCGAAAGCGGTCAATTGCCTGGCTGAAAATCTGTCCGATCGACCCTGTAATGAATGCGCTATTTGTCGAGCCGTCACCGAAGGCCGCCTGATGGATCTTATTGAGATCGATGCGGCCTCAAACACCGGTGTCGATGATATTCGTGACCTGCGCGATAAGGTTGGTTTTCGGCCTGCTGAAGCCAAAATCAAGTTTTATATCATCGATGAAGTGCATATGCTTTCCAACTCCGCTTTTAATGCGTTGTTGAAAACATTAGAGGAACCTCCCGCGCACGTTATTTTCGTGCTGGCAACGACCGAGCCGGAGAAAATTCCCGCCACAATTACCTCGCGCTGCCAGAGATTCGATTTCAAACGCATAAAGCTCGATGACATTGTCGATCGGCTGGACTATATTATTACGCAAGAAGGGTTCAAGGCCCAACGCGACGCTCTCGAATATATCGCTCGTCAGGGCAGTGGCTCCATGCGCGATGCCATCAGCCTGCTCGATCAGATGGTGGCTTACAGCGGCGATACCATCTCGCTGGAGTTGGTTCAGACTGTGCTGGGAATGGTCGCTTCGCAGTCGGTTATTAATCTGACCGATGCTTTAATCGACCAAGACACGGCCACTGGTCTCGATATTATTAATCAGGTTGTTAGCGATGGCCTCGACCCACGCCAATTTGCCCGAGAAATTGTCGAGCATTTACGCTCGGTGATGCTGGTTAAATTAGGAAACGGAGCGGGCCTCAATACAATGCCGGATGAAACGCTAGCAGCTGTCAATCGTCAAGCCGAACGCGCCAATAGCGCCATGATTATCAAGGCCACAGGGCAGTTCAACAGCGCTGCGGTCGATATCAAATCGGGCTTGCTGGCTATTCCGCAACTGCCGTTAGAATTAGCGTTTGTCGAATCGACCACCGGAATGGTGGTAGCATTGCCGGCTCCAGTTGCCGAAATATCCTTGCCCCCGACAGCATCTAAAGTCGCATCTGAGGTTACATCTCAATCATATACTGAAACCACTCCCTCTGCATTACCTACACCTCCAACGAAAATCACTACTGGCCAGGTTAAAGTATTTGATGAGTTGACTGTTGACGCTGTGAGAAGCTGTTTAAGCCAGGTTCTTGAAGATTTAGAAGAAGGCAGAACCAAAGATGGCCGGAGGGGAACTCTCATAGCAAAGGCTCTGCGCTACGATGCACAGCTTTATAAAATTTTTGATGGCGAAATTCAGTTTATTACATCACCTATGATGAAGCAAAAATTTGAGAAACCCCAACCCAAAGCGAATATTGATGATGTCTTTAGCAGGGCGTTAGGTCGGCCTGTGATAGTATCTTTTTTGGTAGACAATAAAGTGTCAAGTTCGTCTTCTGATTCAACTGTCAACGAAGAAGACGAAGAAGCTGAAAATACAGCTGCTTTATTGAGAGTGGCTACGGACGAGCTTGGTGGCCAAATAATCGAAGATTAGCATTACCCAGGAGAATCTGAAATGGCAAAAAGAAAAGGCAAAGGTAAAGGTTTTTCGTTACCAAATATGGGAGCTGGTGCCGGTGGTGGTGGTGGACTAAACCTTCCTGGCGGCTCGAAAGGTGGTCTGGCCAGTAAATTGCAAGAAATGCAGCAGCAAATGCTGGAGGCGCAAGAAGCTTTAGGCGATAAAACCGTCGAAATTAGTGCCGGTGGTGGTATGGTTAAACTGGTGATGACGGGTCATCAAAAATTAGAGTCGATTACGATTGATCCCCAGATCATTGATCCCGACGATATTGAGATGCTACAAGATATACTTTTGGCAGCCTTCAACGAGGCTGTCGACGCCTCTCAAAATCTGGCGGCGGATGAAATGGGTTCAATTACGGGCGGACTAAACATCCCCGGTTTAACGTAGAGGGTTACTATGCAAGGTACCCCAGCTCCTATAACAAAGTTAATTGACGAGTTTTCTCGTCTACCGGGCGTAGGTCCCAAAACAGCTTCGCGATTAACGTTTTATCTACTTCGAAATTCATCGGACCAGGCTCAGGCTTTAGCAGAAGCACTCCAAGAACTGCACGAAAAAGTAGTCTTTTGCTCGCGTTGTTTCCACATTGATGAGCGCGATCCCTGTTCTTTTTGTACAAACGAGAATCGTGATCGCTCCATTATTTGTGTAGTCGAAGAGCCACTTGATGTTTTGGCTATCGAAAGAACACGAGACTATCAAGGCTTGTATCACGTCCTTCACGGTACTATTGCGCCAACCGAGGGCATTGGCCCTGAGGATTTAAAGATCGCAGAATTGGTTGAGCGGGTTCGATCAAGCGATCCAAAAGTACGAGAGATCATCATAGCCACTAACCCCAACCTGGAAGGTGAAGCCACAGCAATGTACATCAGTCGTCAATTTGTGGGTAGTGATATCAAACTCACGCGCCTGGCTCGCGGCCTGCCGGTGGGTGGTGATTTAGAGTACGCTGACGAGATCACCCTCAGCCGCGCCCTGAGCGGGCGTAGTGAAATGTAGGAAAATGGTTATAAGATTCACTAATCTTAAAAAGAAAAAGAATCTTCAAGAATCCTTGATTTAGGGGTTGACAAACCATTTTGAATATGTTATCATCTCTCTCGTTGTCGATTTGAGAGTACTAAAAAATCTCACTGAGCAACACCCTGAGCTTTAATAAAGTACGAAAAGTATCTGAAACAGCTAAAACAGTTTTCCAAAGAAACCCAAGAACGCAAAAAAGTTCAAGTGGGATTTGACGGAAAACTAAAGAGGGAGTAGGATACGGATCGGCCTTGAGGGGAAACAGTTAGAGAGAAAAGAGCTAGCC
>JAGRBZ010000050.1 GCA_020433805.1 Anaerolineae bacterium | reverse complement strand
CTTTAGAAGCCGTTGAAAAATTGTGTGCCAAGACAGATACTTTCATTTTAGCTTTTGAGCAGCCTCAGGCTTATCGTACCAGCAATATGATTGACCGTCATATGGAACCGATGGCCCGTTGGCTCCACAGTACTCGTTTCTTTCACGGTCACTGGCAGTCGGCTGAACTACAAATCCGCTCTTGGGCTTTGTTTCACAATTTCTGGCCCTACTGCCCTAGAGCTAAGATCAGCCACCAGTTTTGTTCACCTGTTCACCAACTCAACGGTCACATTTATCATTCAAATTGGCTGCATAACCTACTTATTTCTACCTCTGCCGTCGGCTTTAACCTCAACCACAGAAAATACTAGAATTAGGAAGGTTTTATACTGTCGCGGTCTCTCCAAGAAGGCCGTGGTTTATCAAGTAACGTTAAGGAGTTTACGGGCTTGTGTGAACAAGGAAGGTACTTCGAAGCTCTTATCGCCATCGGTCAATTTGTTGGCACCAAGTTTATGTGCTAACGCATGAATAGCTTGTCCTACCTTTGACCGAGGGTTTTCAACCATAACGGGAATTCCGGTGTTAATTGCTTTTATGAAATCCGAGCGCCCATGAGGTATATGCGCCATAATTTTTTGTCCTAGTATCTGTTCGATAAACTTTTCCTTTAAGCCATCGTAAGGAAATACCTGGTTGACAATGGGTTGGATATGCCTCGGATTAATTCCTAACTTTTTGAGTATTTTTATCACATCTGTCGCCGCTTGGAGCGAAGCCAAATCAGGCGCTAGCGGAATCAAAATTTTTTGACTGCGTTCCAAAACTGTAATAGTTGTTTCAGTTAGCTCATGGCCGGCATCAACCACAATAAAAGGATATTTAGCTCTCAAATAAGGCCATACCCGATCGATGACACCAGGCAGCACAAGTTCTGCTTCGATAGTTGACAACGTACCGGGCAAAAGTTTAATGCCGGTTCTATGATTGATAAGTAATTGTTCAATGGTCTCAGCGTCCATAACGGAGTCATCCCAATTGACCAACGTGCTAAGCGCATTCTCCGGCTTTATATTGAGCATAAGCGGACAATGCGGATGAGTTAATGCTAAATCGACCAGCGGGATTTTTTTTTGAGCTAGTTGGGCCAAGGCAACCGAAAGATTAACGGCCAGAGAGGTGGTACCAACACCGCCGCGCAAATTAAATACAGAGATGACGGTTGCTTCTGGGCCGGAATGACGTGTTCGAAGCGCTTGAGTTCGCGCCAAGAGTGATTTAATGCGTACTTCTAATTCTGTCTGGCTAATGGTCTTTTCTAAAAAATCATCGGCTCCTGCTTCAAAGCCGGCAACCTTATCTTCTACCTCCGTACTTCCGGTTAGCAAAATAATCGGCAAGTAGTTAATCATGGCATCAGCCCGTACCTGGCGAACAAACTCTTCACCGCTCATCTGCGGCATCACTAAGTCTAAGAGGATTAGGTCGGGAGAATTGCCTGGTACACGTAGCCAGCGCAGGGCATCAATTGGATTATTTTTTTCTGTCACTGTGTAGCCAATTTGGGACAACATTGCGCGCAATTTCGTGGTTGTTACGATATTATCATCAATGACTAGAATATGTTCTAATTCCACAGTTATAACCTCCTTCTTATAAGATATGTTAAACTCTGTTTTAGTTGTATAGATTTAACGCAACAGGTTTTACATCTATCTTAGCAGATTTACCTGTGTAACTATGTGATCAATTCGTTGATTTAGTTGCATGTTTTATATGAAAATTGTTCGAATTTATAAAATCCAATTGCATTGCTCTTAGGACGGCTGCAATGTATGATTAAGCAGGATCGACACATCTCAACGTGACGTTGAAACGCCACAAAAATATTTTTATGATCCAAAGATACAGGAGTTACAGTAGAGGTCATTGTCTCGACACCGTTGAACTTATGGGGGCCATGCCTGATGAACCTGTTCGTTATGATCAGTTACAGCATATACACCCAAGTCACACCCAGAGAACATAAAGTGCAGCCGGTTTTCTAAAGACCAGCCCTCGTGGTCGAACCTCGTCTGTAGCTATTTTGTTTTTTTGTAACTGAAGGTTGGGGAGGCGCTTTATCACACCGGCCAGGGCGTGATGCGCTTCCAAGCGGGCTAAATGCAAACCGAGACACACATGCGGGCCTTGAGCAAAGGTGACGTGTGATTGTAAGTGGGGGCGAAAGGGGTCAAAGCGGTCGGGGTTAGCGAACGTGGCCGGATCGCGGTTGGCTCCGGCCAGTGAGACCCGCACCAGCTCTCCGGCCCTGATCGCGGCGCTGCCCAACTGCACATTGCGCACGGCATAGCGGTCGACCACCGCCGCCGCCGGCTCCAGCCGCAGCGACTCTTCGATGACCGCCGGTAAGGCATTCGGTTTATCACGAACGACAGTTAGCACCTTTGGATTGGTCAACAAAAAATAGAGTGCATTGGCGATCATGCCTTCCGTGGTTTCGATGCCGCCGAACAGCAACACCGCCGCATTCGACACAATCTGTTCGTCCAACAAACCCTGGGCCATACCGCTGGCCGCAGCTAGCAGACTTGAGTCAGGTTGGCGGCGCAGTACCGGCAGGAGATGATCGCGTAAGGCGGCATAGGCATCTCGCCCAGCCTGGCTTATCGGCTCTCCGGCAGTGACGCGGGTGACGGTCTCGACAATGGTATCGTACCAACTCAGCACGTCCGCAACGGCTGTTCCCTCAAGGCCCAGCGCCGCGATCATTGTTTTCACCGCAACAGGCCCGGCAAAATCACGCCGAAGTTCGGCCCGACCGTCAGCGACAAAACCATCAATTAGATCATTGATGTATTCGATGATGATTTGACTAAAGCGACTGTGAACGGCCCGGCGTCGAAACGGCTCTTCAAACGGATCGCGATGCCGCCGATGCGCATCGCCATCTAAGGAGAGCATACTCGGCCCGACGACTCGCGCCGTGGAGAAAGCGGGATGATCGACCGTGTAAGTTTTAGCATCGCGCATCACCACGATAGCCTCTTCGCGGCGGGTGACAAGCCAACCATCGAGAACCGGCAGCCACGAAACCGGCTCGGCAGCGCGGAGTTTATGGAGTATCGGATGGGGATTGTCTTCCAAATCGGCCAGTGTGACGCTAGCGCCGATAGGGTAGGTGAGGATATGCGTCATCGAGAAATTCCGTTACGGTACTCATGTATCTCGTGTGATAATATTTGGCGTCCAAAAAAAGTAAACCACAGAGAGAACGGAGAAGGCACAGAGGTCACAGAGAAAAACTCCATGAACTCTGTGTCTACTCTGTGACCTCTGTGGTAAAAATCATTTATCAATAACGATAGATCTTGAGGTAGCACAACGTTAAACCGTGGAAACGTGAGAACGACAGAAGATCGACAAAATAATCGACAGATTTGACAGGATTATCACGATTTTATCACTTATAATTCCGTAAATCCTGTTAATCCTGTCTAAATTTTCTTAACCACGGTTTAGTGCAGAGCTAACGTTCTTGAAAAAGCTACGATACCCTCGGAATTCGGGCAAGAAGTTCGCTAACAACTTCATAATTGACGGTGCCTAAATTCTCAGCTACCTCTTCGGCGGTAATACACTCATTGCCCTGCTCGCCAATAAGCACAACTTCATCACCTTGGCGCACGTTGGGGATATGGGTAACGCTAATCGCTGCTTGATCCATGCTTATACGACCCACCAGCGGCGCACGCTGCCCTTTAACCAAAACCTCGCCCCAGGTGCGCGGCGACCGGCGGAAGCCATCGGCATAGCCAACCGGGATGATAGCGATGGTTTCGGTGCCTCGAGTGCGATACAGAGCGCCGTAGCCGATGGGGCTGTCGGGCGGCAGGGTTTTGACCTGGCCGACGGTCGATTTGAAGGTGAGCGCCGGTTGGAAGCCTTCGGGCAGGCGGGTTGTCTTTGAAGGCGGCAGCCCAAAAATGCCGATACCGGGCCGCACCATATCAAAATGGGCTTCCGGTACATTGAGCATCCCGGCCGTGTTCGAGGCGTGGACGAGCGGCGGGCGCAGGCCGGCGGCATCGAGCTGGGCCAGTACTTCGTGCAGGCACTTTAACTGGTCTTGCGTTTGCGTTTGGTCAAGCTCATCGGCGGTGGCAAAGTGGGTGTAAAGGCCCTCGATGCGGAGGCCGGGCAGCTTCGAAATTTTCTCCATAAAGGGCATTATTTGATGCGGCAGCAAACCTAATCGGCCCATCCCGGTGTCAAGCTTGACGTGGACAAGCGCATCTTTGTTGAGTTCGGCGGCGGCTTTGCTGAATGCCCGGGCAATCTCTTCCGTGAAAATTGTGGCGCTGACATTGTAGGCAATCGCATCACGTGCCTGCCAGGCCGGTAGATAGCTCAAAACCAGAATGGGCGCGTCGATGCCGGTTTTGCGCAGCGTAATGGCTTCCCCCAACGTGGCAACCCCCACCCAACTGACGCCGTTGTTGAGCGCGGTACGGGTGACTTTAACCATCCCGTGGCCATAGGCATCGGCCTTGAGAATAGCCATCACTTTGGCCGGCGCGGCCAGCTTGGCCAGCAAGCTGACGTTGTTGGCGATGGCGTCCAGGTCGATCTCGACCCAGGTCGGCCGATCCGGTTGGGCCGAGCGCACTTTCTCCCAGCCGGGGTCTTGCCGGACCAGTTTGGCCGCATCCTGTTCGGGATCGGCCAGTAGATGCTTGACGACGCGCTCCATGCGGGTGGAGATGCCACCCTTGACCAAAATCACGGTGTGGGGCGAGAGCAAATCCTCCACGGCGGCGGCGGCATCGGCACTGGTGAAGGTGACGTGAACGGCATGTTGCCCCAGCCCGGCCTCGTGTTCCAGAGCGGCTTTGGCGATGTTCTGAGCCGCATCACCCTTGGTAACCAGGCGCTGAATGCGCGTGGCCGCGTAAGCACCCAGTTGGCGATGAGCGGCTTCCTCGGTATCGCCCAAATCGGACATATCGCCCAGGATAGCCACTTTGTTGGCACCAGGCAGTTCGGCCAGCGTGTCAATCGCAGCGAGGGTTGCTTCCGGGCTGGCGTTGAAGGAATCATCAAGAATGAGCGTTCCGTTTTTGCCGGGTAAGGGATGCATGCGGCCCGGCAGGCGGGGCATCGTACTCAATGCGGCCAGGGAGGCATCGGGCGGAATATCAAAGACCAATCCGACAGCAACAGCCGCCAGAACCGAATAAATCATATGGCGGCCCAGCAGCGGTGTAAAGCCGGGGTAGGTTTTGCCCTCGTAATGCAGGGTAAAGGTCAGACCCGCCGGAGTCAGCTTGAGATCGTCGGCCCGCAGGTCTGCCCCCCGCTTGAGACCAAAGGTGGTAATGCGGGCCTGCGTGCGCGGCACCATTCCGGCCACACGCGGATCATCAGCATTAAGAATGGCCGATCCGTTGAAAGGCAGGGCTTCGATAAGGTAGCCTTTTTCAGCCGCAATATTGTTGAGCGATCCCATCACACTGAGATGGGTGCGGTTGACGGTGGTGATGACACCGACCTGCGGTTTGGCAATGTGAGTCAGCGAGCGAATTTCGCCAAAGGTATCGGCTGCCATTTCCAACACGGCGATGGTATGATCAGGCTCGATCTTGCCCAGGGCTATGGGCAGGCCATATTTACTGTTGTAGCTGCCCTGGTTTTTGAAAACCGAAAAATGCTCTTGCAACACGGTGGCAATCGCCTCTTTGGTAGAGGTTTTGCCGGATGAGCCGGTGACGCCGATAACTTTCGGCTGATATTTCTGCAAAATATGAGCCGCATAGTCCGTTAGGGCTTTTTGAATATCGGGGACGATGATGGCTGTAGCGTGAAGCCCATTTTGGGGCAACGCTGCTTTATTTTCGCACAAGATACCGGCAGCACCTTGTTGCAATGCGGCGGTGATATAATCATGCCCGTCTCCGGTTGTTGTTTTTACAGCCAAGAAAAGCTCACCGGCATTGAGCCGCCGCGAGTCGAAGGCGAACGCCGGAAATTCGGTTACCGGCGTGCCGTTGTGCAGCTCTCCTTTGGTGGCTTCAATTAAATCATTGAGGTAAATCATAATAACTTCTCCCTAACCCGGATAGTCAATTTTTTGCGGCAAACAGACAACCGGCACAGTCGCCACTTGGCTGGTCATTGCCAAAAGCGCCTATGTGCCGGCATCACGATAGACAAGAAGAATTGCCGCCAGGGCAACTCTTTGAAATGTAACGTGCAATTTTACCAGGACTTTGCTGAAGAAACAATAAACAGGCATATTGTTGACTTTTTTGTTCCATCGCGTGAAAATGGGGTGGTTTGGTGGATGGATGCTTGGTTGGTTTGCCACTATCAACCACTCAGCTAACTATCAAACTATCTAACCATCTAACCATCCAACTATCTAACCATCCAACTATCTAACCGATTTACGAGGAACTTATGAACGAAACGATTCACCTTACGCCCATTGGTTTTATTCACAGCCAATTTTCACAAAATACGCCGCCGGAAATAATGCGGCAGGAGACCTCGCAAATTATTATCGAACCGGAGTTTGAGCCGGGATTGATGGGACTGGAGCCAGGGCAGGATATTCAGGTTTTCTTTTATTTCAGCAAAATCCAGCCGGATGAAATTTATTTACAGCTCCACCCACGACACGATCCGGCTAATCCGTTGAAGGGCGTTTTTGCCACCCGCACCCAGTTTCGGCCCAACCAAATCGGCGCTACAGTGGCGCGTATCGAACAGATCGAGGCGAACGTCATCACCGTTATCGGTCTCGATGGGCAAGACGGCACGCCGGTGCTGGATATCAAACCCTATTTTCCCCATTTCGATGCCGCCACCGACCGCCAGCCGTTCGAGGTTAGCCACACGAACAGTTTGGAAGAGGCACGGTCTAAAATTGATCAGCTTGATGGCGAGATCATTCGGCTGTTGGGCAATCGAGCCGATTTTGTTCATCAAGTTACGCGCTTCAAACGTCACGTCGATGAGGCTCCCGCGCCGCAGCGTTACGCCGCCGTTATGGCATCGCGACGCCAGATGGCCGAAGCCGCCGGATTAAATCCCGATGTCATCGAGGCGATGTACAAACTGCTGATCGATCACTTTATAAAGGAAGAGGTTGCGATTATTCAGAGGCGTGGAGAGGAATAGGTAGTTGGGTCGTTGGATGGATGGTTGATTAGGATTATGAGCTAAATGACTCTCTTATGAGTTACGCAGTTCATGTCATTTCGATGCCGAAGGCGAGAAATCCCTTATAGTAGTGTCCAATTGCAAATAACGTTAGATGGGATTTCTCGGCAAAAAACGCCTCGAAATGACATCTAACGTTATCAACTGCGTAAGTCATATCTCTTATAGAATTAGGTCATTGGCAAATGGAAAGTGAATATTGATACGATTTTTAACCATTTTTGCTGCATAATTGAGTTGACGCGGCGCGAGGTTTGGAGTATAATACATCTCTGTTAATTGAAGGTGCGCCGAAGTGGCGGAATAGGCAGACGCGCTACGTTCAGGGCGTAGTGGGCATTGGCCCGTGTGGGTTCGACTCCCACCTTCGGCACTCAGAAAATAATATGGCGGCTATGGCTCAATGGTAGAGCATCTGGTTGTGGCCCAGAAGGTTGTGGGTTCGAGCCCCACTAGTCGCCCCTAAAAAAGTGCAATTAAGGAACAGCTTAGTTGCACTTTTTTGTTGCAGAACCGAGGGACTCTATTGAGCCACGTTCCACGTCTTACGTTTCACTGTTCTCGTCATTTTCCTCTAAATACACATACTCATCATCAAACTGCCATTCGGGAATGGCTTCGAGTTCTACCTCAACACGGGGGTTGTTGGGAGCGATGCGCTTAACCAAATGGATGTCGACCACACGGTTATCATTGATGCCTAACGCATCCAGCAGCGCGTCCTGGGTGATTTTGAGACCGCCGTCTAAGTCGCGGCGAAGGGGCGTTTCAAAGTAAAAATCCAAAAAAAGGCCGATCCAGCCTTCTTTTAAGGCTTCGATAAAGGGATCGGTCAGGATTTCGTCTACCCGCATACGATGCACCAAACGCCGCACGTTGCGCTTAAAGGCGGCGTGTTCTTTCGAGAGCACGCGCCGGTTGCCAACCCGCGTGTATTGCGAATTAATACTGGGCGGCAGCGGTAGAGCAAAGCGCACCCGTGGGATATTTGTCATCATAAAACTCCTTAACAAGATTTTAGCATGGCCCCGACTCATAATCAATACAGCAAAAATAAGCTGTCAGCAGTCAGCTATCAGCGGTCAGCTATCAGCTTTTTAGGCATTTTGCAGATTTTTGGTATATCGACAAGCAAGATAAACAGAAGTCTATATTTAGCTTTAAAGCTGACTGCTGATAGCTGATAGCTAACCGCTGAATATTGATAGCTAACCGCTGAACGCTTTAAAAAAGATTGTAGATTGCTATGATTATGTGTATAATGAACGTTGTAAATACAATCCCCCTTATTATGAAGGAGACGCAAGCCTGTGGCGCAATCATTTTTTCAGAAAATAGAAACGCTTATTAAAGCCAATCTTCACTCTATGGTGGATGAAGCGCTTGATAAAAACTCTGTGGCTGTTTTGGATGAATATATTCGTCAAGCAGAAGATAATCTTGATGATTTGGAAGATGCCCTCATTACCGTTAAGGGTCAGGTAAAAACGCTCCGGCGAAAATATGAAACATTCCGGGCCGAGGCCGAGGCTATCGATAAAGACATCGACCGGCTGCTGGAACTGGGTAAAGAAGATCTGGCGATGGCTGCCCAAAGCCAATACAACACCAAATTCGATTTGGCCGATGAATATCGCCAGCAATTTCTACGCCAAAAAGAAGAGGCGGATAAGCTGGCTGACGCTCGCTTGAAGCTTGAGACGCGCCTGCGCACGATTAAGCATGAGCGCGAACACGTGTTAGGTTTACTGGAGTTAGCCAAAACCAAAGAGATTGCGGCCAAGAGCATCAAATCGCTTGACTCGCTCGATGGGGTTGGCGATGCGGATATTGCTCGCGTCAGCGACAAAATTCGGTCGCGCATCGATCGGGCCGATGCCGAACTTGAAATGCGCTCCGGGCGTCTCAGCAATCAGATGGACGAAGTACTCGGTCGCGAGCGCCTTAACACCCAGTTAGCGGCCCGCAAGCAGCGCCTTGGTTTAGAAGAGGAAAAAGCGCGATCGCGCCGCAGCCTTGATGACCTGACCTTGGACGACGAAGAAGACTCCTTAAGCTCGTCATCAGACCTTTAAATCACGCACGTGATTTGATACCGTGGTTATAACGAGGCTTTGGTGTCTGAACTTTCCAGATGCCAAAGCCTCGATTTGGTTTAACAAAATTTGAAACCAGGTTGGGATCGTGTACAATCTGATGACCTTAAAGAAACGATATTGATAGCATCCCATGGCATCCATACGTAGAGACCTGGAAGAACGCGCTCAACAAGCTATTCTCAAAAGCGTCATCGAAAACTATCAGCAGGAAAAGAAAGATTGGCTTAAGGAACCACCTATCCGCAAAGCCATTCTTCTTTATTCCTTCTTTGGCATAAAAAATGCCTTGCTGATTGCCTCTATCATTATCTTTTCCGGTTTTCTGGCCCTCTTCTTGTTTCCACTGGTCGGCCTCTTTGGAGTTGGCGCACTGGCAGCAGGAGGATTGAGCGGGCTTTTTATGCTGATTGTGGCCGAGCTTGCTTTTCTTTATCGCAGCTTTACCAATAAAGAACTCCATGCCAAAGCCGTAGCCGACATGCTCAACCCGGATATAAAATTTACCCCGGCGAATATCAAAGATAAAGAGTTGCGGGAGAAGGTTGATAAATCGCTTGAATATTGGGCGCTCATCGATGACGAGATTAAAAAAGCACCCAAAGGCATTCTCCGCGACGGCAGCCCACACGCAGTTACGCATCAAGAGGTCACCAACTGGCTGCAAGCCGTGCATAACTTGGCTGAGCACGTTGATAAACTGCGCGAGAACAAGATCATTCAGCAAGATCTCAAGAAATTACCGAGCCTCATCGGGGAATCAAAGGCTGATCTGAAACGAACCAAAGACCCGACGGTAAAAGCGCAGCTTGAAAGAACCATTGCCGATCAGGAACGGCAGCTTCGAAGTTTGGAAAGCTTGCAAGCCAATATCGACAAAGCCACCTACCAACTCGACAGCACCATTTCCGCGCTCGGCACGATCTATTCGCAGTTATTACTGGTCGGCAGTAAAGATGAGTCGGGCAGTAAAATTAATCGACTGCAAGAGGAAATTTCGGAGCAGGTGCACCAACTCGAAGACATTACCGACGCGATGGACGAGGTGTTGTACCAGCGCGCTTATTAATTCATGAAGCTATCGAAAACACAAATTGTTTTATGTGTGGCATTGCTGCTTAGCAATGCCATTATTTTATATGCCAATCCCGACTGGCCCTGGCTGCGCTTACCGGCGGCCTGGGCGCTCACGTTTGTGCTGCCCGGTTGGGCCTGGTTGCCTCGCTGGCAATGGCTACACACCAATGAGGGCGTTGAGCGCATTGTCCTTATCGGGGGCTTTTCGCTCACGTTGTCCTCGCTGGCGTTGCTCATCACCGTACTGCTGCCCGGCCCCTTCACCGAAACGCCGGTGATCGTCACGCTCAATTTGGTGACGTTGGCGGGCTTGGTGTTGCAGCTACCGATTCTTGGAGGGAACGAGGAGTCTAAGGCTAAGGCTGAGGCTAAGCAACCTAACCAATCAACTGACTATCCAACCAATCAACACCCCAACCAACCAACTACCCAACTATCACTTCACTGGCCCTCCCGCACCGTGCTGCTCATCCTCATCGCCATTGTAGCCGTGGGCGCTTTCACCAGACTGACACGGCTTGGTTATGCGGAATTTCATGAGGATGAGTTAGAAAACATGCGGCTCATTGTCCGGGCTTATAAGGGTGAAGAGTATGTGCCTTTTATCGATAGCAAAGGCCCCATTCACTGGCTGCTGCCTGCCGCACTTTGGTACACCAACGGCTGGATTAATGAAGGCATCGCCCGCACTCCCTTTGCTTTGGCCTCGCTGCTGCTGATCCCGACAATGTACATGCTGGGGCGACGAATAAGCAACGGACGCGAACACGTCGGCTTGATTGCTGCCGGAATTGTGGTGCTCAATGGTTTCTTTGCCTCGCTGGCGCGGCATGTTGAAAACCGCAGCTTGATTGTATTTTGGGGCGCGCTGGCCGTGTGGCTGGCCTATCGCTATTATCGCGAAGAGCGGCCCAGCCTGCTCATCTTTCTGGCCTTGACGCTGTCGGTCGGTTTGATTGCCCATCCTACGGTTCTGCTCTACCTGCCGGTGATCGCCTTCATTATAATCGCCAAACTTTGGTGCGATGGATTGACCCGGCAGCAGGTGCTGTGGCTGATGGGGGGGTTGGCCGTTTTTGCCGGCGTAACGGCTCTATTTTATGTGCCGTATCTCACCAGTCCCGAAATCGAGCGTACCATCGAATATTTTGCCGAGGAGCGAGTCGGCACCTCTTTTCTCTATAACCGGGTGGGCAACATGCTCGGCGAGGATAAACTGTACAGCAGTCGCTTTTACGGACCGATATTGATCCTGTTGCTGGCCTGGCTGTTGGTCCGCCATTTTGCACGTATGGGGCGTGGTGGCATGGTGGCTATTGCGGTACTTGGTGCGGCTATCATAAGCACCGTGTTGCTCCCGGATATGTGGATTGCCGGCATCGTCAATTTGGCCTTTATACCATACCTGCTGCTTACGCTTGGTCTGCTGGCCCTACCGCGCACCGACTTTGAAACGAAAGTGGCTTTTCTGTGGTTCGCTGCACCATTTGGAGCGCTGCTTTTTTTAGCGACCGACGCCTCTAACCACATTCAGATAGCCTATCCTGGCTGGGCAATGCTGTGCGCCTTCGCCCTTGACGATGTGTGGGCTGTGCTGAGTCGACGCGACCCCGCAACGCAGCGCCTGTCACCCCTAAACGCTGTGCTTAGAGGCGCAATCGTAGCCGTCTTGGCGATCTGCATTCCGCTCATCGTTTTCTACCAATATCTTTCCTTTGGCGCACGGGTTACGACCTACTGGCAGGCCAAAATCGACTTTACCGACAATCCGCACTCGCTGTACAAATACGTGTACGACTCGATTGCCCGGCCACGGCGAGCCATCTCCAACCCCCGGCTGGGCGGCTGGAAAGCGGTGGGCGAACTGTGGGAAAACGGCACGCTCTCCGGCGATTTTCGCAGCGTCAACGAATCATTTGCCATTCCGATTTGGTACACCTTCCAGACACCGCGCTCCTGCTACAACGATCCGCAAAATTACTGGCTGCGTCGCGACTGGCAAGGCTGGCCTGATGCGGAGCAGGATATTCTGGCCGAGGGCTACACGCTAACCCGCATAGTCCTGGTCGATCAACAGCCGAAGCTACATCTCTACGAAAAGAACGCGCAGGCCCGTGAGCCTGAAGTTCTCGATATGGAACAGGTTCGCCACGACTTTGATCGGCTGGCGACGCCGGCCCGTTTTGCTGCGGCTGATGCGATTGAAAATCCGGCTTCGTTAAACTTTGGTGACAAATTGCTGTTGCGAGGCTATAATTTACCAGAGGTCGCCCAACCGGGTAATCTGCTGCCCGTAACGGTTTACTGGGAAGCGTTGGCTCCCATGGACACGCGCTACCGGGCTTTTGTTCATCTGGTCGACAGCCAGGGCAATCGCTGGGGCCAGCACGACGAGGACCCGGCCTGTCGCTTGATCACCAACGAAATGCGTCCGGGCCAGGAGTCGTCTCGACAGTTTCGCGTGGCGGTTGATCCAGCCACGCCGCCCGGCGTCTATCAAATTATCTTGGGGGTTTACCATCCCGATACGCTGGAACGTTTAGATATTTGGGATAACCAAGCCCAGCAATCGCCCGGCAACAGCGTTATTTTGGGCGAAGTGCAAGTGGCCGGCTATTGACGGATCGAACGTTTGATGTTACACTTTAGAACATTAGTTCTAAACACAGCATCACGCGGTCTGTTAATCTCATTCTCCATTTCAAAATCAGAGCAACAAAAAGGTGTGATGTTATGACCGATAACTTAAAACTGGTGGCAATCTTTGCCCACCCCGATGACGAAGCATTCGGCACGGGAGGAACGTTAACAAAATACGCGCACGAGGGTGTCGATGTCCATCTCATTATGGCCACACGCGGCGAGGCCGGGCAACTAGCCAATCCGGCCATCACGCCGACTCATCCTTTTAGCCTTTTGCGCGAGCAAGAACTTCGCCGGGCCTGTGAGGTGTACGGTCTCAAACAACTGCATTTACTCGGCTATGGCGATGGTCAAACGGCGATGGTTCCGCCGAGCGAAGCCGTTTACAAAATTGTTCGGCTGCTGCGTGACATCAAGCCCCAGATTGTTTTATCGTTTGGGCCGGAAGGGGTGTACGGACACTATGACCATCTTGTGGTGCATCGTTGGGCATCGGCGTCGGTACGGTTGGCTGCTGAAACTGAGCGTTGGCCGGAATTGGGGGCCGCGCATCACGTGGCTAAATTTTATCATCGCGCTATGCCCCAATCGCAAGTCGATAATATGCAAGAGCGGCTCGGCTACAACTCGGTGCCGATGGACGGCATCCCCTTCCCATTTACCGGCTACCCGATAGAACAGATCACCACTATCGTCGACGTTCGCGCTTGGGCCGACAAAAAAGCGCAGGCTATTCGCTGCCACGCCAGTCAAATTGGGCCGGATAATCCGATACTACAAGAAGATTTCGATCCCACTGCCAATGATTGGTTCTGGAAAGAAACGTTCATTTTGGCGCAGTCACACGGCCTGCTTGATGGCTATTTTATCGATGACAAAGAGTGCGATCTCTTTGCGGGGGTGAGGGTCTGATGACGAATCCATCGGTTGCTATTTTAACGGAACACCAAAAAGCTCAAATGGAACGGTTGGTTATGCTGCGTGATTATCAAAAGCTCATCGACGACCCCTATGTAAAATCGGCATTAATCTTTGTTATCGAAGATACGCAAGAAGCCATCGCCCGGGGAGCTAGCCGGCTGCGTCAGGTAGGGGCAATGCAAGTCAGTAAATTTTCCGAAGATGTAAATAACAAGCTGTTACGCCAAGGTCGCCAACGCCGAGGGTTGGGTGATAAAATTTGGTTTATCTATAACGGTCTACAGCATCAACTTCAATGGTACGAACGCCAAATAAAAGCGTTGGTTGATGATGCCGATACCCAGGCAACGTTTGTAGCTTTAGCCGAACAGCTTCGTGTGCGAATTGACCGCTGGCGCAATCTCATGATCGAAATGAAGGTTCCGCTGGATAAGTAAGTATCATACTATATCTACTCATTACCATATTTGAAGGAGGTGCAAACAAGCCGTCAAAAATTTATTGTTAATCAGAAATAGATAAAGGCTTTACAAAAACGCAAATTTCGAGTATACTTATTGGAATATTAAAGATACCACATCTTTGAGGCCCGCGTTGGTCTCTATTTTTTTTCTCCCCGTTATCGGGGATCAGAAATTTTGATGTTGTGGTTAAAAGAAACGCCTCAGTCAGGTCATCGGGTCGAATAATAAGTTTCAGTTTAACATACTCTAAAATACCGTTTCTTAATCACAGATTACGATGGAAAAGTGAGGAAATATTCTATGGCAGACAAACCTGTATATTTAACTGTAGAAGGCAAAAAGAAATTAGAAGAAGAACTTGAATATCTTACAACGGTTCGCCGTCGTGAAGTAGCCGAGGCTATTCGCTCGGCTAAAGAAGAAGGCGACCTGAGTGAGAACTCTGCCTACGATGAGGCTAAACTACAGCAAGGCTTTCTAGAAGGCAAAGTGCAGCAAATTGAAGCACAACTGCGCAACGCCGTCATCATCGAAGCCAACGGCAACGGCAACAAAAACGTTGTTGGCATCGGCAGCACCGTTACGGTTGTTGACGAAGAATTCGATGAAGAAGAAACCTACACCATTGTTGGCTCCGCTGAGGCTGATCCGTTAGAAGGTAAAATCAGCAATGAGTCACCCATTGGTATGGCCTTATTGGGGGCCAAACTCAAGCAAGAAGTGAATGTCGAAACGCCGGGTGGAACCGTAATCTACAAGGTGCTTAAGATCGAATAGCTTGCCCCATTTGGCGTCAACGTGCATAATAGGCGGGGCTTTTAGCCCCGCTTTTTTATTACACCAAGACAAGGTGACAGCACCGCAACATGCAGCGTGCTCGTCACCTTTTTCACAACGGTGACATACTAAATTTTTGGAGAAGATAGCTCATGGAACAAGATCTCTCGTACTTTAGGGAATTTGGCGAACAGATCGAACAACGACTGGACAAACTACAACACTTTGCCGAACGCGAGCAGGCTCCGTACCCGCCGCGCATCATCCGCAACCACACGGCAGCGGCAGCGATAACACTGTATGATGAAGCCGAAGCAGCCCTGCCCGAAGGCAGCGAAGACAAACCCGAGGTCACGGTTCAGGTAGCCGGCCGCCTGGTCGCCATCCGAATTATGGGTAAAAGTACCTTCGCCCACATCGAAGACGGAACAGGACGCATTCAGATTTATCTGCGCAAAAACGATCTGGGCGACAGCTACGACATCTTCAAAAAAGATTTTGATCTGGGCGATTTCATCGCGGTGCAAGGGCATCTCTTCCGAACCCGCACCGGCGAAGTCACCGTTCATGCCGATGCGTTTCAACTGGCCTCCAAAGCGCTTCATCCGCTGCCGGAAAAGTGGCACGGCCTAACCGATGTCGAAATTCGCTACCGGCGGCGCTATCTCGACCTTATCTCAAACGCCGAGGTTCGCGACATCTTCCGCAAGCGCAGCCAGATCATCACGGCCATGCGTAAATTTCTCGACAACCAAGGCTTTCTCGAAGTCGAAACGCCTTCACTCCAGCCCATCTACGGCGGCGCGATGGCCCGACCATTTACCACCCATCACAACGCCCTGGATATGGAGCTATATCTGCGCATCTCCGATGAACTCTATCTGAAGCGACTGATTGTCGGCGGTCTAGACAAAGTTTACGAGATCTGCAAAGATTTCCGCAACGAAGGCATCAGCACCAAGCACAACCCCGAATTTACGATGATGGAGTGCTACTGGGCCTACGCCGACTATGAAGATATGATGCGCTTGACCGAAAATATGATCGCTTCCATTGCCCAGGAAGTGTTAGGTACAACAACGGTTACCTTCAACGGTCAAGAGGTCGATCTCGCACCGCCGTGGCGTCGGCTCAACCTGGCCGAGGGCATCAAAGAGCAAACCGGCATCGACATCTTCGCGTCCTACCCCGACGTCAAAGCCCTGTGGGACGAGTGCCAAAGCCGCAACCTGAAAGTAACGCCGCAGCCCAGTTGGGGCAAGCTGGTCGATGAACTCTTGGGCGAGTACGTGGAGCCGACCATCGTCAACCCGACTTTCATCCACACCTTCCCACTCGACATTTCGCCGCTGGCCAAGCAAAGCCCCGACGACCCGCGCGTGGTTGAACGGTTCGAAGCCTTTGCCGTGGGCATGGAAATCGGCAACGCTTATTCTGAGCTAAATGATCCGGTTGCCCAGCGCCAGCGTTTCCTTGAGCAGCAGCAAATTGCCGATGATGAGTCACACGCGATGGATGATGATTATGTACGGGCTTTGATGCAGGGCATGCCGCCAACCGGCGGTCTGGGGATAGGCGTCGACCGCATCGTGATGCTGTTAACCGATCAACAGTCGATTAGGGAAGTGATTTTATTCCCGCACATGCGAGCAAAGGAATAGTCACTGCTGTAGGAATAAATGAAGGTCAAGGATTAATCCATACCTTACGAACTACGCACTACGCAATAGTTATCTTATCAGAATGAGGAAGTAATTTAATTTCAACTTATTAATATAGCGTGAAAGACATGTTCTGCCTAACTGTCAATGACAATCTCGAGCTATGTTTGCTCGAGGATAAACACGCCCAACAATTATTTGAACTGGTCGATAAAAACCGCGACCACCTTCGCCGGTGGCTGCCGTGGGTCGACTCAACAACATCCATCAAGCACAGCCAAGCTTTTGTTGAGAGCGCCTTGCAGCAATACACCAGTAATGAGGGTTTTCAAACCGCTATTCTTCACCACAACAACCTCATTGGCATGGTAGGCTACCACACTATCGACTGGACCAACCGCAATGTCGAAATAGGGTACTGGATCGCCGCCGATTTTCAAGGCCGCGGCCTCATGACCCAAGCATGTCGTTTTTTGGTCAACTATGCATTTACCACCCTCAAGCTTAACCGTGTCGTTATTCGCTGCGCGGTAGGCAACAGCAAAAGTGCGGCTATTCCCAAACGGCTAGGCTTTACCTGGGAGGGTATCCTTCGCCAACAACAACAGCTTAATGGACGATACGTTGATTTAGTCGTTTACAGTATGCTGGCCCAGGAATGGATGCAGTAATTGCCAAACGATTTTGTCACCTATACCCCTTCTTTTTCCTCAATGATAGAGATCGTCTTCGCAACTTCAACGGCTTCACTACACAAGACCGTTATCACAAAAATACGAACATAAAATCTATTTGTTTTTGATTCGAGATTTCTACAACTCTTTGCTATAATAGTAAACTTGGCAAAGTTTTCGTAGACTCAGCATTGCCAAATGCACATTGACAATCAGGTAGTAACCAACGATAATCTTATCTATTTATGAACCTGTCGCCTTTATTAAAGCTGTTTAACCAAATATCCGGCTACAATACATTTGCCGATGCCCTTCACAGCGGCCAACTTTTGGCACCGGACAGCCCACCGCTGGGTGTCCTAACGGCAGCTCGACCGGCGCTCCTGGCCGCCCTTCAGCTTGATTTGCAGCGTCCCATTCTCTTTATCACCGCCAGAGCCGAGCGTGCTCGCATCTTTACCGAACAAATCCAACTGTGGAGCCAAGATCCCACATCTGTCCATCGCCTACCCGACCCCGATGCCTTGCCGCATGAAAAAGTCCCCTGGGGAAGTGAAACCATTCAGGGCCGTTTGAATGCTCTGTCGGCATTGGTTCAACATGGTCCCGATGACGATGACGACCAACTACCGCCCATTGTCGTCGTTTCGGCCAGAGGGTTGATGCACCATACCATGCCGCCCGCCGAGTTCACCATCGAACGGTACAAGGTCGGCCAGCGCATTCGCCTTAATGAGGTTATTGGTCAATGGGTGCAGATGGGCTATCAGCCCGAGGAGGTGGTCGAAGTGCCGGGCAGTTTTAGCCGGCGCGGCGGCATCCTCGACGTGTATCCCACCAACGCCACCGCACCGGTTCGCATCGAACTGTTCGGCGATGAAATCGACTCGCTGCGCCAGTTCGATCCCGCAACCCAGCGCTCCGACCAGCGCATTAATGCGTTTCGCCTGGCTCCGGCCACCGAAACCCTGCCGCGCCGGGCCGAACACGCCGCCACGCAGGTGAACCGCTGCAACCTGATCGAATTGCAAACCAGCACCCGCCTTTCATTTGAAGAAGACATTGCCAAACTGTCCACCGGCACCACCTTCAAAGGCATCGAATATTACATACCCTTCTTCTATAACGGCCATGTCGATGAGACCACCAAAAACAATTCATCTGTACTCGATTATCTGCCGGACAATGCGCTTGTCTTTTTAGATGATCCCAACGAACTGTCTTCCGTAATCGATGAAGTCGAGGTGCAGGCCCGCACCCTCAAGCGTGATCTTATCGACGTTGGCGATTTACCGGACCAGTGGCCCGACTCCTATTTTGGCTGGTCTCACTTAACCCAAGCGTTGGCCCAACGCCATCCGCTCAATTTGGGCTTCACCGCGATCAATGAGCACTATATTAACGGCAACACGCCCCATCGCAGTAATGGCGACTCAAATACCGATGGCTCACCTTACATCTTACAATCGACCTTTGTGCCGGCTCCGGCTTTTGGCGGCCAGGTCAAAAATGTGATGCCCCAAGTTGTCGAGCGTAAAAAACATGGAGAGCGCGTGGTTATGGTCAGCCGCCAATCGGCGCGATTGACGACGCTGCTCGATGAGTTCGACCCCGATACCAGCGTAGCCGCGATTACCTCGCTGGATGCCGAGGATCCGCCGCCCCCGCCCGGCACCATTACCCTGCTAAAAGGCATGGTCATCGAGGGCTGGTCGCTGAAAGAGCCGAAAGCGGGCAGCAAACCGCTGATCACGGTCATGTCCGACAGCGAACTGTTCGGCTGGAAAAAGCCGACCACCATTCGCCGGCCTAAACCGCGTAAAGGGATTACGCCCGAAACTTTCTTTGCCGATGTCAATCCCGGCGATTTTGTCGTTCACATCGAACACGGTATTGGCCGTTACGTAGGGCTGGTCAAGCTCGATTTCGACAGCATCGAACGCGAATACCTGACTGTAGAGTACGCCAACGCCGACAAACTGTACGTGCCTATTCACCAGGCCGACCGCCTGGCCCGCTATATCGGCCCCGACGAGCAAAACCCGTCGCTCAACCGCCTGGGCAGCGCCGACTGGAATACGGTCAAGCGCCGCGCCAAAAAGGCAGTCGAAGATATTGCCAAAGAGCTACTGGAGGTTTACGCCAAGCGCGAGGTCGTCTCCGGCTATGCCTTCAGCCCCGACGCCGAGTGGCAGAAGGAAGTAGAAGACTCCTTCCCCTACGTTGAAACCGATGACCAACTGCGCGCCATCGCCGAAGTTAAGAAGGATATGGAACAACCCAAACCGATGGATCGCCTTATCTGCGGCGATGTGGGCTACGGCAAAACCGAGGTGGCGCTGCGGGCTGCGTTTAAGGCGGTGATGGACGGCAAGCAGGTGGCTGTGCTAACGCCAACCACCGTGCTGGCCCAGCAGCATTTCCAAACGTTCACCGAGCGGCTGTCGAGCTACCCGGTCAAAATCGAACTGCTGTCGCGCTTCCGCACCAAACAGCAGCAAGACCAAACCTTGATCAATTTGGCAACCGGCACCGCCGATATTGTCATCGGCACACATCGGCTGCTTCAAGAAGATGTCGGCTTCAAAAATCTGGGGTTGGTGGTGATTGATGAAGAACAACGCTTCGGCGTCAAGCAAAAAGAGCGGCTCAAAATGCTGCGCACCGAGGTCGATGTGCTGACCTTAACCGCCACGCCCATTCCGCGCACGCTGCATATGTCGCTCAGTGGGGTACGCGATCTGAGTACTATTGACACGCCGCCCGAAGAGCGCCTGCCGGTTCAAACGGTGGTTACCACCTACGATGAGCCGCTTATCAAAAAAGCGATTATGCGCGAGTTAGATCGCGGCGGTCAGATTTTCTATGTTTATAACCGGGTCCAAGGCATCGAGCAAAAAGCCAACCGGATACGCAATCTGTTGCCGGATGTGCGGGTCGAAGTGGCCCACGGCCAAATGAGTCCGCGCCAGCTTGAGCGGATTATGGTTGGTTTTGTGGCCGGCGAGTTCGATGTGCTGGTCAGCACGACCATCATCGAGAGCGGACTGGATATGCCCAACGTCAACACTATCATCATCGATCGGGCCGACCGAATGGGGCTGGCCCAGTTATACCAGTTGCGTGGTCGCGTAGGGCGCGGCGCGGTGCAGGCCTATGCTTACTTGCTCACGCCCAAACACCACCAGCTTAACCCCGACGCCATCAAGCGATTAGAAGCTATCGCCGAGGCCAGCGATCTGGGAGCCGGTTTCCGCATTGCAATGCGCGATTTGGAAATTCGGGGCGCGGGAGAACTGCTGGGAGCCAAGCAGCACGGCCAAATTGCGGCGGTCGGTTTTGATTTGTATACCCGACTGCTAACCCAGGCCATCCGCGAAATTAGCGGCGAGGACTCACGCCTTGTAACGCGCGAGGAGGCTACGGCCTACCTCAATCCGCTGTCCGAAGGGCTTCAACTCAATCTGCCCATCCCGGCTTTTGTACCCGAAGATTATTTGCCGGAAGAAAAGCTGCGCTTCCGGCTCTACCGTCGGTTAGCCGGTATCAGCACTATTCGCGGCATCGACGAAATGGCCGGTGAGTTGGAAGATCGCTTTGGCGAGCTACCGGAGCCGGTTGCTAATCTACTCTACCAGCTCAAGCTCAAAATTTTGGCGCTCGATGCCGGGGTGCAGTCGGTGGTGACCGAAACGGGTCAGATCGTTATCCGGGCCGAAAGTCTGGAAGACATCGACCGCGATGGTCTTGCTCGGCGTCTCAGCCCGGCCACGCAGGTCAACCGACGCCAAATTATGATGCCGCTTCATCCCAATGCCCAGGTCTGGCAAACCGAGCTTGAGAAAACGCTCCGGCTGATGGGGCGCATGTTGCACGATCCGGCGGGTTGATCGTATTCTACTTAGCGTGATGAAGCCAAAAGAGGCTTAGGCAACTCCAAGATTTAAATCGGTCAAACTCAAGCCGGCTAAAACGTAAAACGTGAAACGTAAAGCATGGTTCTGCTCAAAACCCTCACGTTTTACGCATTACGTTTTATCGGCTAACGCATGTTTGTATGATTATTTTTTTGGAATTGCCTTAATCGTGATGGGTGAGAGACTTATGATTACTGTTGATTATCAATATCTTTCCAATCCGATAAAACGCTTTGAGACAAAGGATGACGTTATCATGATTGGCCGGCCTTCAGGCGAATGGGCGGTCGATTTGGATCTCAGCCCGGATACAACTGTTTCACGCCGCCACGCCCGCATCAGTTATGAAAATGACAAATATTGGATTCAAGACGTTAGCAGTCGTGGTGGTACGTTTGTGAATGGCGACCGCATTTATGGGAAAACCGTTATCACACCCGAAGATCGCCTAAAAATTGGGCGCACAGAGCTATATATCATCAAGCCTCTGTACAAAGAAGCAGTCGAACAGACTGATTTCGATACCCAACCCATCACTATCGATCAGGAAGATCGCCGCGAGGGGCCGGAACTCGGCATTTTGGCTGACTCGGTCAGTGCTAGCGAACCGCCTGAAAGCCTGATTATGGTTAGAAAGTCGGTCAAACTTCTGGAGACTATTCGCAATCGGCTGGCTGCTTTTTATGAATTAGGATCGGCGCTGGGTTCGGCTCAGGCGGTAGAGCCGCTGCTAAAAACCGTGGTTGCGCATTTATGCCGAACCATCTCCGGGGCGCAGCGCGGGGCGGTGCTGCTGCTGGATGAGCGCACGCTGCGCTTAAAGGCCTACGTACCGGAGCAGGCCAAGCCGTCGGTCAGCTTGTTTCTGGCTCGTATGGCTATCGAAAAGCAAGAAGCCTTCATCTGGAGCTACGGTTTAACCGGCGAATTGGGCAAATTAACCGACAGTATCGTCTCACACGGTACCAAATGCGCCATGTATGCGCCGCTCATTTGGCACGACGATGTTCTAGGTATTGTATATGTTGATAATTACGTAGCGGACGACGCCTTTAGCGATGATGATTTACACCTGCTGATGGCGATGGCTAATCAGACAGCGATGTTTGTACAAAATCATATGCTGCAAGAAAATCTTACCCGCGAGCGTATTGTGCGATCAAACCTGCTGCGGCAGTTTTCGCCTCAGGTGGCGGCCCATTTAGAAAATGTGCTGAAGCAGCCGGAGCGGCTCGGCTTAGGCGGCGAGCGGGTGGAACCTGTCACCATCCTACAATCAGATGTGCGCGGCTTTACGGCCCTAAGCGCCCAAATGGAGCCGGGCGACGTTATGGAGATGCTTAACCAACTGTTTGGAGTGTGCATTCCCATTATATTTAAGTACAATGGCACGGTCGATAAATATATCGGCGATGCTATTTTAGCCGTTTTTGGCAGTCCCGACCCCGACCCGGACGGCAAGCAATGGGAAAACGCCGTTCGCGCTGCGTTGGATATGCAGCACGCAATTCACCGGCTGTCGATGGAATGGGAACGTAAAGGCCATCCCATTTATGAAATCGGTATTGGTATTCATACCGGCGCGGTACTGCAAGGCTTTATCGGCTCTGAGGAACAGATGGAATACACGGTTATCGGAAATACGGTTAACCGGGCCAGCCGTTATTGCGATGGAGCGGACCGGGGCGAAATTGTTATCAGCCCGGCGGTGTACAACCACGTGGCGGGCTTGATAGAAGCAACAAAAAAAACCATACAATCTAAACATCCCGAAACCGAACCGGATTTGGAAGCCTATCTGGTGAAGGGTTTCGGCACCCAAGTTTTGAAGGTACCATGACCGCAATTGGCGTTGACATCATCGAAACCAACCGCATAGCCAAAACCATCGACCGCTTTGGCGACCACTTTTTACAACGTATCTACACCCCGGAAGAAATCGACTACTGCAACGGGCGCGTGCCGTCGCTGGCGGCGCGTTGGGCGGCAAAAGAGGCCGTCGCCAAAGCCTTAGGCACCGGCATCGGCGATGTCGGCTGGCGTGATATAGAAATCATTAATGACGATCGCCAATATCCTTCGGTCGAGCTACACGGTCCGGCCCGAGAATTAGCCACGCGTCGGGGCATTGGGACTTTCATTATTAGCATGTCTCACACCCACGAATATGCCGTCGCTTTTGTGATGAGTACGCCGGGTTCGGTAAACGGCAGCGGTCATTAAGGCAGACCTTAGATCACCCTCTTACGATTGCAAAAAAGGGTTATGGAGCGTATGGAAAGCCTGATTGGCCAGGCATTAGGTCAATACAAAATTGTTGAACAAATTGGCGAAGGCGGCATGGCGACTGTTTTTAAGGCCTACCAACCCAGCCTTAATCGAGACGTCGCTCTCAAGATATTATCCCCCTACATTGCCAAAAAAGAAGGGTTTACCGAGCGCTTCGCCCGCGAGGCCCAGGCCATTGGTAATCTGCACCATCCCAACATTTTGCCGGTTTATGACTCCGGGCAGGATAAAGGCTATGGCTATATTGCCATGCGCTATGTGCCACAGGCCACAACCCTGGCCGGATTGATGAAAAATCCACTCAAAATGGAGCAGGTTATTGAACTGACTCGCCAAATTGCCGCCGCTCTAGAACACGCACATCGAGCCGGTATTATTCATCGTGACATAAAACCTAGCAATATTCTGATGGATAACGACTGGGTATTACTGAGCGATTTTGGCCTGGCCAAGATGATGGAAACACCATCGGAGTTGACCGGTTCCGGGGTGGGGGTTGGGACACCGGCTTATATGTCGCCGGAACAGGCCCGAGGCGAACAAGTTGACCATCACACCGATATTTACTCGCTGGGCATTATTGTGTTTGAAATGCTCACCGGCCAAATTCCCCACAAAGCCGAAACGCCGCTGGCGACGGTGATTAAACGCATCAACGAACCGCTGCCGATGCCCCGCAGTCTCAACCCCGATATCCCCGAAGACGTAGAGCGCGTGCTGCTTAAGGCCCTGGCCGCAAATCCGGCTGACCGATTTGATAACGCTCAGGCTTTTGCGGTAGCGATGGGTGCTGCTTTTGATAACGACGCGCAAAAAACAATCGCTTCTCAAGCTGCTGAGCTAATCGTCCCTAAGCCAACTAAACAAGCGCACCAACAAGCGCCATCGGCGGATAAATCACCTTCCCAACCCATTGCGACAAAATCCTCAAAAGCGCTTACCGTGCTGGAAATCATCTTTATGACGGTACTGGGCATCATAAGCCTGGTTGGTGTAATGGGTGTGTTGCTTTCATTTATTCCCAACAGCACTACCGGCGAGACAAATCTGGTGCTGACCCCGGCCTGTTTGGGCATGGTTTTGGCCGGTGTTACCAGCGCACTGATGATTTGGCTGAGAGACAGAAGCAAATCGGCTTCGGCATTGATGGCCTTGGGGATTGTAGCCTGGTTCATCGGGGTTAATATTTTGGGATGGGGCGGCTTTGCCGTGATTTCGCCGGGGGATACCCCTTTTGTGGAAAATCTGGGCTTTAGTATAGCGCTTTGCTTTGCGCCGGGTGGTTTGTTTGCCTTGCTAGGGCTGGCCATGTACGGCTATGATTTTAGAAAAAGTCGACAAGGTCGGGCTGCCGAACGAGCGAGTCAACTGAACCTTTCTAACAGCAATAAGCAAAACCGTACTGCAAAATTGCAGCGGGCGGCAGAATATAAACGCCATATCGATACCCTCATCCAACAGAAACAAGGTTCTGTCATGGCCGTTCAATTGACCCCCATTTCGGCCAAGCTCAATC
This sequence comes from Anaerolineae bacterium, assembly GCA_020433805.1. GTDB lineage: Bacteria > Chloroflexota > Anaerolineae > 4572-78 > J111 > JAGRBY01. The sequence goes on along the minus strand of JAGRBZ010000050.1, from coordinate 6,614 downwards.
AGTGGCAGGAACATTTGCAGAAGTTGGTCAACCGTTTAGACACGTTTGAGTCGAACCCGATTGTTCAGCGTGATATCCAAGATGTACCCATCGCTATTTTTCAATTGCAACAACAATTAGAGCGCGAAACCAATCCGCAAATACGTAAAGAAATTGAGGAAGCCCTAGACAGGCATCAGGAGCATAAACAGCAACTTGATGCGTTGCAAACACTAATGCGCCGCACCGAGTTAGATATCGATGAAACCCTGGCCGCCATCGGCACGCTTCATTCTCAATTGCAGTTAATTGGCGCGAAAGAGATTGACAACAACCGGGCCAACCGCCTGTCGGCCGGCATTAACGAGCAGGTCAATCGTTTGGGCGATCTGCTAAGCGCCATGGATGAGGTCTATGAAAGCACGCCTGATTTTGGCCGATTAAGTGATTAGTCCCCTACGGACGAACAACCTCAAACTTCTCCCCTTCGCTTTGGGTTAAATCGACCATAACCACCTGCCCGCCGAAACCTTCAACATTGTCTTTGGCCTGCACGATAACCTGGGTGACGCCATCGGGAATAACGATGCCGCTTTGGCTGCGGGTGAAGGGCTGCTCGTTGTCGTGCGGGTGCAGCAAGATGCGCTCGCCCAGCACGTTACCCTCTACATCGATCACTTGCCAGGCATCGGCATAGTTATCCCACCCTTGATCATTGTGGCGCACCGTGGTATCGAAGCGCCACGTGCCGTCGCCGCTCTGGGTTGCGGTAACGAAGACGACCTGCGCATATGCGAGATCGGGGTTGCCTTCCGGTACCGCTGCCGGTTCCTCTGTAGGCGGTAGAGCTTGGGCCTCGGTTTCGATGGTTGGGGTTTCAGTAGGGACATCGGTGGGTGTGGCCGAGGTTGAACCCTCGGCGGGTGTTACGGCCGGAATATCGGTGGGTGATGGCGGTGGAGGCTCGTTCGGCTCGGCGGGCGGCTCCGAGGTTGCTATTGAGCCGCAAGCGGTGAGGGTTACAAGGAGAATGAGTGCAATAAGGGTAATGTATCGCATTATTTCTGCCTATATTTCTTGAAGCAGTGCTTCTAAATCGCCGTAATCATAGGGCGGACGTTTACGCACGGCTAATACGTCAACAAATTTCTCGGCCTCGGTTATAGCGTATATAATTCGCCACCTACCCAAGCGCAGTCGGCGCAGTTCGTATTCAGCATCAGCTACAGTCAGGATTTTACTTTGAGTGGGACGAGGGTCATCGGCTAATTGGTCAATAGCACGTTTAACGCGCTGCCGAATATTACCGGGAAGGGTTTTGATGGCATTAAAAGTCTGGGGGAGGATATAGAGGGTATAACGACTCAACCTAGTTCCTCTTTGATATCATCCCATTTCAGCCAGCCGGCCTTCTTTCTATCACCGCCTGCTGCTTTTAATGCATTAAAAGACTCTCGAGCCGTTTTTATATCTTCAAAGGTTTCTAGCCATTCAATCAGCGCTTCCCAGTCATCCAGCCCTATAACGGCTAGTCTTTTTCCTTTGACCGTTACGTATTGTACTGTCTCTAACGCTTCTAAACCTGTCATTTATACACCTCAGTTGAGTAAGGAGTCAACCCCCGCTTTTGTGCTTTCTCGCTCAGTTCATCCACTAGATCAGCCAGAGAAATAGAAGGCAGATCAAATTCTCGCACCAAGAAACTCATAGCAATTGGATTTTCTTTCGGTTTTCTTCCGATGCAGCTGTATAAATCTAAGCCGCATCACCATCAAGTTGAATATTAATAGTGGCTACAGTCACCGTCATTTACTTTCCAAACCGTGATATAGTATCAATAACCGCTATACCCGAGTAGGCAAATAATATCGAAAATGCATTACGGTCTACTTGAGTATAGCATAACATCAATTTTCCTTTGAGTCGAGGCTGAAATATACAAGATTAGCTCAAAAAGACGGCTTCTCACGAACTACCACGGCTCGAAACAATCATAATTACGCTGAACAGCAATTCCACCGTTTGCAAACTCAAAAAACATCGCAAAATGGGCTTTCATTTCATATCCCTCCGGTAAATTCGCCAGAGAGATGGCTAACACGCCGACCCAATCCGCTTCAACGGCCACATTATCACCGTCGGCAACGATGGATTTGATAGTGTAACTTTGCTGCTTGAGGATTTTCTTGCCCTCTTCTGACCGTTTTTTTATCGTAGCCAGATCACTTTGCCCGCCCGCCGGGTTGAGTTTATTGGGCAGTTCGATTTGTACGGCATCATCAGTGAAAAATCGACCCAGGCTTTCTCCGGCTTCACCATCTTCTAAAGCCTGCAAATATTCTTTGATCAATAAGATATGGGTGTTCTCCGTCATTATTTATTCCTTCATGCCTTTGGATTTAGAATGAATTGAGTGCTTAATTTACAGTGGCCTTATTATGCTTAGGAGCAAGGCTGAAAACAAATTCAAGCTCAAAATTTCACTCTATCGCAAAGCCATTACACCCGCTGCCGAATGTCGAAACCCACATTGCCGATAAAACGTTTCCAGGTGCGGTTCGTAATCGACATGCACCCATTTAATTCCGGCCTCCTGAGCCACGGCCACAGCCTGCTTGACCAAATTGAGCCCTATTCCTTGACGTCGTACGTCGGGATGAACCGTCGTATCCAAAATAAACGTGTGAATACCACCATCCCAAGCCAGATTGACAAAGCCCACCAATTGATTGGCCTCATAAGCACAGACAAAACTTAAGCTCCGCGAGAGCACAGGCGTGAAATCGTACCATTGATGATGGGGCCAAGCTATCGCAAACAAGGCATTGAGCTCTTGATTGTTTACGGGTGGCGCAACGCGATATGTTGTCACAATTTTATACCTCCGGGAGTGTATTGAATGGCTGGCCCTAAACCCCTGTTCTCACCAATAACCATCCCAACCCAACCAAGACCAGAACCGCGACCGTTTGCTCTAACCGTGGCCAGCTAAAAAATTGCCGATTGAAAATCACCACGCCGATAATCGTCACCGCAAACCATACCGCCGTCTGAATCTCTGCTGAAGTTACGCCCAGCCGCGCAATAAACCGCAACGAAACAATATACAAGGCAATGCCAAAGCCCCAACCCAAGGCGGATTTGCCCAAGTTGGTCCACAAAAGACCATCCGGCTGCCATATCTTCGAGGCATATACAAAGCCCAGTGAATCGGCAAACCCGGAAAGCATCAGCAACACCAACACGATCAAGGAATTATAAAACGGCATCGCTCACGACTCCTTCGGCAATGTAGTCTCAGGTTTAAATTGAAGAAGAGATGACCTCTTACGGTCCCCAACTGATGCGCTCTAGCATCCAGGCCCGGTCGCCGGTTCCCCAAGGGCTGCGGGTGTTAATTTCGGAAAGATTGACAACCTTTATGGCTTCCCCGCCGGTTCGTGGTGCAACCCAAATGCCCCAGCTGCCATCGCGATCAGAGACAAAAGCGACCCAGTTGCCGTCGGGTGATACGGTTGGCAATCCATCCTGCGAGGCAGGTGATTGGGAGAGATTGATCAGGTTGCTGCCGTCCAGGTCGATGGCGTAGGCTTCCCAATTGCCGTCGATATCCCCGGCGGAAAAGAAAACCTGGGAACCTGCGGTATCGGTGGGGCGACCGTTGCTGCCCACCAGCAGACGCTTAGGCCCTAGCCCACCGGCCTCGCGCAACATCAATGCGTTGTCGACCACGTACAGACCATCCTCCCCTTTGTATGAAAAGAAAACAATCCGATCATCCTCCGTCCAGACCGGCGCTTCGCCCACGTCGATATTGCCCCATTGCCGAAAATCTTGACATTCGACCGTGTTTTCAAAGCGAGGGATTTGCAGCGAGCACGTGGTGAAGATGTAGGGTGCTAAGTGGGCGGTATCGGGATCTTTCACCAGGTTTGAGTTGGAGTAGGTGTAGCGTAGGTTGTCGGGGTCCCAAAACGGATAGGAATCTTCCGGCGACTCGTTGAGGATGCCCTGCCAGGTATAAGTGGCATCGAGCAAATCAATGCTCTCGCCCAGATCGCCGCCAAAGGCTTTGACCAGCAGGCGACCGTCATCGGAGAAGTTGGGCTGGCGGGCGCGGGGCAATATTTGGAAAGGCGGATTGTCCGGCGGCAGTTCGATGACCCATATGTCGTAAAAGCCGCCACCGTCGTCCACGGGAAAGGCTATGCGGCCACTCAAGGCCGATGGAGATGGTATCGCGGCGGTAGTTGCCGTTGCCGGTGGAGTTGTGGGTTCGAAGGTCGGCTCAACGGTGGGGGGCAATGTCGTTGCGGTGGGTGTTTCTGTGGCCGTAGCTGTCGGGGAGGCTGTCACTGTTGCCGTCGGCTCTGGCTCATCCGTGGCGGTTGGGGATGGGGTGGAGGCCAGCCGGATTTCCGGCGTTGCTGTAGGTGATGGGGTGAGTTCAACAGCCTCGGTCTGTGTTGGCTGGGGCGTCGCGGTTGAAATAGATGTGGCTGTCGGTGATGGTGCTCCAGAGCTAAATTGATCGCCGCCGTTACAAGCGGTCAGGACAATGGCAACCATAATAATGCCAATGGCTTGCATATATTTTACAAACAATACGATTTTCCTTCAGTCTGCGCCCAGATGCCCCAAAATAGCATCCAGCCCCAACAGATAACTTCGCCAGCCAAAGCCGCTAATCTGACCGACACAAACCGGAGCCAGCATGCTCTTATGCCGAAATTCCTCGCGGGCGTGGACATTGCTCAAATGCACCTCGACCACAGCCAGCCCGGTTCCGGCAATGGCATCGCGCAGGGCGATTGAGGTGTGGGTGTAGGCACCGGGGTTGAAAATGACACCGTTGGCCCAGGTACGCGCATCGTGTAAGGCATCGACCAAAGCCCCTTCGTGGTTTGATTGAAAAGGGCGTATCTCAACACCGCGTTCGGCGGCAGCAGTCGTCACCCGCTCGTTGATATCGTCCATCGTCGTTGAGCCGTAGACTTCCGGCTCGCGTAATCCCAGTAAGTTGAGGTTGGGGCCGTGCAGCAGCAGAATTTTTGTCATCGTTCTCCTTTGAGACGTTTTCAATGCAAGGAGCCACAGTGGCGACACATACTCACATGCTATATTAGGTGACAGTCATCTATTGTTGATAAATCAGCCATCGGAGGCGCTTCAACAAGTCGATTTCGCGTGCTCAAGTGAGTATCACTTTGGAAACGCCTCTCCAATTACGGTCAAACATCTATTTTACTTCTTTGGAATTATTGTGAATAAACTCTAATTCATCATTTTTCTTACAAACTCAGCCTGTTTTGATTTATATATCAAATAACGGACCAAATTTGCCACGGAACGAAATTGAATTAACTGAATGACCAAAAGGATAAACAATACAGTTGAATATGCCATAATTCCAAGGCTAACAAAATCATCAGTCAATATTAAAAAAGGATAAAATGGCCCCCAGAGAATAATCCAGACAAAATCAGACGTATTGAGAAAAGACTGTGGGAAAAAGACTTGTATGATTATGAGTGGGCTAAAAAACACTGCTTGAATAATGCAACCAGAGGGGACTCCAACGCACCCCTCTTGCTTAGTTTCAAATATAGTACTAAATAGAGCTACCGGAAAACCAACAACTAATCCGAAAGTAATACCCGCTTGTAGGGGGATTATCAGTGATGGAAATATTCCACTACTACTTTCCGAAAAAATGGCTAGTAGATTGAAGCTTATTAAATACTCTATGCTTGATAACAAAACAGGTATAATAAGTAAAAGCACATAGTACAAATTCGAAATACTCGCAAAAATCTGGGGCTGAACTCGTACAAAAACTAAGATAGTAATTAGAACTGTACTAATTATGACCTTATATATGATGGAAAGATCAGGTAACGTCCAAGTAATAGTTGTAAATATAATATTAATCAGATCTATTATCACAGTTGGATGTGATGGGTTATCATTCATGATGATTTAGATGGATAATCAAGAAACATGTTCTACTAACCTCAAAGTTTAGAGAGTTTTGTACTTCGATAGCACCAATCATCTTTCTAGAATTGATTATGATAAGACTAGAACTTACCCAGTTGGGTGAATAGGATAAGGTAAAAGTCACTTTTTAATTAAAATGCGTGTCCATTTGGGCCAAAAATGTTGGTTTACCGCATTTAAGTGGCTGTCACCTTTTGAACTGCGTAACTCATAAAGCCATGTTCTGAATATCTAATAGACAAAACGTATAAAAGACATGCAATCCAGATCCGTCACTCCCGCATGCTTTTAGCGGGAGTCCACGTCTAAAGAGCCTGCTGGATGCCCGATAAAGACATTCAGGCATGACGTGCCATTTTAAGCAAAAGTTCTGTTTTCAAACTACTCTTGGTATATGTTCCAACTATCCAACCATCCAACCATCCAACTACTTTTACTGATCAGCCAGCGCTTCTAATACAGCATCGTGCAAATCGCCGTTACTGACAATGACGCCGCGATTGTCGTTCATCTTATAATCCGAGCTAAAATCGAGCGGCTTGCCATACATATCGGTTACGCGCCCGCCGGCCTCTTCGATGATGAGGCTACCGGCAGCGTGATCCCAAATTTTCTCGCGGTAGCCAGGATATTTG
>JAGRBZ010000508.1 GCA_020433805.1 Anaerolineae bacterium | reverse complement strand
AACAGTGGGATGAGCAAATCAAACAAGATGTGAAATTTGGTAAGTTAGATTTTTTGCTCAAAGAAGCCTTAGCTGAAAAAGAACAAGAAAAACTAAAAGAACTTTAAATGCATAAGGCAACGAGTCGTTTCTGGGAAAGTTTCGAAAACCTTCCAGAGCCTATTCAACGATTAGCCAAGAAAAATTTTGAGCTACTCAAAGCCGACGCTCAACATCCCTCTCTACACTTTAAAAAGATAGGCCAATTCTGGTCAGTTCGTATTGGGCTCAATTATAGAGCACTTGCGGTCAAAGAGGAAGATGGCTACATTTGGGTGTGGATTGGTTCACATGACGAATATGATCGTCTAATCGGTTAAAGCTCGTTATAGATAGATATCTACGTTTTATACAGTGCCAACCATTCAACAAATTCCCTACGATATTCGTCCAGGGCATCAAATTCATCTAACTCACCTTTATTTATAGCCTCGTAAAAATCCCCAAATTTTACGCCAAACTTCTTTTTAAATTGTTTTAATGCACTCTCAAGCAAGCTCATATCAGAGATTACGGATTTAAGTTCCATTAAAAATATCTCCCCATAGGCGAAAATGGTTTTATACCATAAAAAAACCGCTTTCTGTCTTCATCGCATCACCCCAAAATTTGAGTCTGCCGCAAATTGCTGCATAATTACCCCCATGTAATCCACCTCTAATTCCACTAATAGACCATAGGCTAGGTAACCTTGACCACAGCAACCCTCAATACCCTACTGAACGGATACAACGCCGAATCCGGAACCTACGATGAAATGTGGCTGGCTGCCAACGACGTACAGCCTCACTGGAAACCCTATATTCAAGCCCTGGAAAAACTGGGGGCCGACGAATTGGAACGCTGCCGTCAGGAGGCGCACCGCCAACTGCGCGAAAATGGCGTCACGTACAACGTCCACAGCGATACCGACAACCAACCGCGCGTTTGGCCGCTCGATGTTGTACCGCTGATTATCGACTACCAAGATTGGCAGGTAATCGAGGCCGGTTTGAAGCAGCGGGCCGAACTGCTTAACCTGATCCTGAACGATATCTACGGCCCGCGTAATCTCATAAAATCCGGCCAACTGCCGATGGAGCTTATTTACAGCCATGAAGGCTTCTTGCGCCAGTGCGATGGTATCCAAATTCCGGGTAAACACCAACTGCTCGTCTACGCTGCCGATTTAGCCCGTGGCCCCGACCGCCGGATGTGGGTATTAAGCGACCGCACGCAAGCTCCCTCTGGGGCCGGTTACGCGCTGGAAAACCGCACCGTCATGAACCGGGTGCTGGGCGGGCTGTTCAAAGAAAACAAAATTGCCCGGCTGTCAAACTTCTTTCAAGAACTGCAAGGAGCACTGGCCGATCTGGCCCCGCAACAATGGGCACCCTCGCCACGGGTGGTGGTGCTGACGCCCGGCCCTTACAATGAGACGTACTTCGAGCATACGTACCTCGCCTCTTATTTGGGCTACCCGCTGGTACAGGGCGACGATTTGACCGTACGCGAGGGCAATCTAGCCCTGAAATCGCTCGATGGCTTGCAGCCGGTCGATGTCGTGCTGCGCCGCGTTGATGATCTCTTTTGCGACCCGCTTGAACTGCGCGAGGACTCACAATTGGGCGTGGCCGGCCTACTGGAAGCAACACGCCGGGGTAACGTTGCCATTGCCAATCCATTGGGTAGCAGTGTGCTGGAAAATCCCGGTTTGATGCCTTTTTTGCCGGGGCTGGCGCGGTCGATTTTGAAGGAAGATTTAATACTGCCCTCAGCCGCAACCTGGTGGTGCGGCCAACCCAACGAGCGCGATTATGTAGTTAACCATCTCGATGAACTGGTCATCAAGAAACTATCGCGCCAACCTCATACGCGCACTCTGTTTGGAGCGCAGTTGAGCCGTAAAGAAAAGGAAATGTTAATCAACCAGATCAAGGGCCAACCCCATCTTTATGTTGGTCAGGAACAGGTTAGCTTTTCAACCACTCCCTCGCTGGTTGATGACCATCTTGAGGCTCGCCATGCGGTTGTACGCTGCTTTTTGGTGGCTCGTAAAAATAATTACACGGTAATGCCCGGCGGTCTAACCCGCAGCGCCCCTCGGCGCGGTGATTATATGGTTTCGAACCAGGCCGGCGGTATCAGCAAAGATACCTGGGTGCTCACCTCGGAGTCCCAAAAGTACACCAGTCTGTGGATTCAGCCGCAACGGCTAGAGCGCGCCTTTAAAGCCAGCTATCATCTACCCAGTCGCGCCGCCGAAAACCTCTACTGGGTTGGTCGCTACGCCGAGCGCGCCGAAGCCACAGCCCGATTGCTCCGCGTTATTCTAACCTACGTGAATAGTGGCGAACTCTTTGGCGAAGCGAATACCGTTGAAGCTAAAACCCTACCCTACCTACTCCGTGCCCTCACCCAGGTGACGATGACCTACCCTGGTTTTGTCGGCAAAGGCAGCCGGGCGCGGTTGACTAAACCTATCGATGAACTGCGGTCTGTAACACTTGATAGCCAGCGCGTGGGCAGCCTGCTATCAAACGTTAAAGCAATGCTGCGCGCGGCCTATACGGTACGCGACTTGTGGTCAACCGATACCTGGCGGGTGATTAACGACCTCGAAACGCCCTGGCCCAGTAATGAGGAGCTCAAAAAAGTAGGGATGCCGATTATTCAAAACAATCTTAATCGGTTGGTGACCACACTGATGGCCTTTGCCGGTCTCAACTCTGAAAGTATGACTCACGAAGCCGGCTGGCTGCTGCTAGACACCGGGCGACGTCTGGAGCGGGCATTGCTGACCATCGCCTTGATCCGAGCCACATTGGGCGTTAGATGCCAGGAACCGGTTTGTAATATGTTGCTCGACTCAATACTGCGGACAACTGAAAATGTGATAACTTACCGTCGCCGCTATCGCTCGTATCTCCAAATTCAAACCGTTCTCGATCTACTGCTCATCGACCCCACCAATCCCCGCTCGCTTATTTACCAATTGGATAGACTGCAGAGACACATCGAAAAAATGCCGCGTGATAAAGCCTTCTACCGGCTGGGCGAAGAAGAGCGGCTGATCTTAGAGGCCACAACCCGACTGCGTCTGTCGGATCCTGCTGTTTTAACGCAGACTGACGGTAGTTCACTCCTCCTCAAAAACCTTGATAGCTTTATGGCTTATCTCACCGACCAACTGAGCCAGCTATCGAATGTTATCACCCAGCATTATTTTACCCACACCCAGGTACCGCACCAGTCGCTTTCAGCTATTCTGCCGGAATTACCACCTGAAACCGATGAGGATATTAAATTAGAAGTAGGGAGTAAGGAATAAGGCGTAAAAAGGTAGGGACTTCTACTCGCCACGGCCTCCTATATTTGAACGTTGATTATGAAATATCGCATCATCCACAAAACAGAATATGTATACGACGAACCGGCCAGTTTGTGTTACAACGAGGCCCGGTTGGCTCCCCGTTCACTCTCGCTGCCAATGTTCGAGCAGATTTGTCTCAATTGGCGAATTACGGTTGACCCGCCCTACAACGATTATCGAGAGCGCACCGATTTTTTCGGCAACAACTGCCTTTACTTTACCGTGCCGGAAACGCATGAGGAGATGATTATCACGGCTACCAGCGAAGTTCAAATTGATCCGGTTTGGGATAAAGACCACACCGTACCCCGGGCCGATCTGCTGGAAAGGGAAGCTAAAAGAAGCCCGGCATGGGAAGTCGTGCGTAATCAACTGCAAACCGACCTTTTCACCGACTCAGTCCAAGCCCGACAGTTTGTTATGAATTCGCCATTGGTAGTCGTTACGCCGGAGATCGCCGCCTACGCTGCGCCTTCCTTTGACCGTGGTCGGCCGCTTTTGGAGGCGGTGTATGATTTAATGCAGCGTATCTACTTTGAGTTCGATTTTGTATCGGGCGTAACCACCATCGCCACGCCGCTGGCCGAGGTGATAGAGAAACGGCGTGGCGTCTGCCAGGATTTTGCCCATCTGATGGTTGCTTGCCTGCGGGCTAAGGGGCTGGCCGCCCGCTATGTGAGCGGCTATATAGAAACCTTACCGCCGCCGGGCGAGGAAAAATTAGAGGGTGCCGATGCCTCACACGCCTGGTGTTCGGTTTTTGTACCGGGGCCGGGCTGGATCGACTTCGATCCCACCAACAACCTCATTCCCAAAGATCAACACATCGTCCTGGGCTGGGGCCGCGACTTTTCCGACGTTACGCCGCTTAAAGGCGTCTTTTTCAGCCACGGCAAGCACAAGCTGCAAGTTGAAGTCGATGTAACGCGTGTTCAACCATAATTTTTAATTACAATAATTACATAGAGTAAGAAATATTCATTAGAAACTAAGGAACTTATGGATTAATAGTAGGCATGGATCGAATCGAACTTGAAAAACTAACAAAAGAAGAGTTGATAAACCTCGTGCTAGAGCAAAGCCAACAACTGAAAACAATAAAACAGATAAAGATCAAACATCTGTTTATACATCCTACAAATGTAATGGTCGTAATTGCGACCATCGTCGTTTTAAGCATCTCCATTGGCGGGTTTTATTCTAATAGTGATTGGCGTTTGGCCTGGTTCAGTAATCTTCGCCCCCATTTTGCTATGATCAGTGCCCTGGCTGTAATTTGGTTCTTATGGCGTCGAAATAAAGTTATGTCCGGTGTTTCGCTGGCGAGTTTGCTAATAAATTGTATCGTGCTTTTTCCTTTCTTTATCCAACCCTCGGTCGCAATAGCAGCCGATAATGCCCTGGATATTGTTCACCTCAATATCAACCGTGGCCGAGCCGATATGTCGAGTCTCGATGCCATGGCTGCGGATGTGGTATTTTTGCAGGAAGTTAGACCGGAAGTTGTCGATAGATTACCGGGGTTGTTCCCCTCCTATACCGTGGTTCGCAGCCACCCTATAAGAGGTTCCGAAGGCTCAGCTGTACTGCTTCATAAAGAAAGTCCGCTGGAGATAATTGGTTCTGATATTATTAATTTGCCTGATTATTCGACGCGGCCCTTGATAGTTACCGAAGCACAGTTTAAAGGCCGATCGATAAAACTGCTTAGTTTACACCTTTCTAGACCGGATAACGAACAGAATGACGCTTTTCAAAAGACTGAACTCGACGCCGCAGCGGTGTGGAGTCGAGAAATGCAGCAGCAAGGTTACGACGTAATTATTGTCGGTGATTTTAATGTGACGCCGTGGTCCAATAGATTTACAAAGTTATTGGCAGATGGTCAACTCAACGACTCATTACGTGGCTACGGGTTGCAAAATACCTGGCCGTCCACTATCCCCTCCTTTTTAAGACTGCCTATTGATCACGCGCTCTACAGTGATGGCTGGGCAACTGTCGCGCGGTCGACCACGGCCGTCAGCGGATCGGATCACATGGTATTACGCGTCTCTTTGGCATCAAGTGATTTAACCCCATAAATCAACTCCTCAATGCAATTCAATGTACTATCGGTGTTGCGAGATTTGTTTGGAGACATAGCGTTCGTGAAGTAAAATCGGGGTATAGGAAACGAATGCGCCTGTATCCAAACAAAACCGCACCTGCCGAATACTACAACGAGACTTCGGTCTGAGAAACCAGGGTTTT
>JAGRBZ010000507.1 GCA_020433805.1 Anaerolineae bacterium | reverse complement strand
AAAAATTACACCCTGATATATCACGAGTATATCTATAAAGGAGCAAGTATGAAAGCCGACAGGGTAGTCCGCTCAACGTGTCCGTACTGCGGCGTAGGCTGCCAGGTACAGCTCAACGTGAAAAACAACACCATCTTCCGCATCGACGCTCCCTTCGACGCCGCGCCCAACTACGGGCGCTTGTGCGTTAAGGGCCGCTTTGGGGCCGATTACGTCCATCACGCCGACCGCCTCCAGGTGCCGCTTATTCGTAAAACGCTGCCCCAGCCCGGCCATCGTACCCCGGCCCAATATCCCGATGACTGGCGCGAAGCCACCTGGGACGAGGCGCTCGATGTGGCCGCCAAAGGCTTGGCCCGTATCTGCCGGACCTACGGCCCCGACTCGATCACCGCTAACGCTTGCGCCAAAGCGACCAATGAGGATAACTACCTCCATCAAAAGCTGATGCGGGCCGTACTCGGCACCAACAACGTCGACCACTGCGCTCGACTGTGCCACGCCGGCAGCGTAACCGGCTTGCAATTGGCCATCGGCTCCAGCGCGATGAGCAACTCTATCGCTGAGATGAAAGATTTGGAATGCTTTATTGTTACCGGCAGCAACACCACCGAAACCCACCCCGTCATCAGCACCTTTCTCAAGCAGGCCGTCACTCAAAACGGAGCCAAGCTGATCGTCATCGATCCGCGCCATACCGAAATGGCCGACTTTGCCGATGTCTGGCTGCGTGAAAAACCGGGCACCGATGTCGCCGTGCTCAACGCGATGGCCCACGTCATCGTCAAAGAAAAGCTGTATGATGATGACTTCATCGGCCAACGCACCGAAGGCTTTAGCGACTACATCGAAAGCCTCGAAGACAAAACGCCCGAATGGGCCGAGCAAATCAGCGGTGTCCCGGCTGACGATATTCGCCGGGCGGCTCGACTCTACGGCCAGGCCAATCGTGCCGCCTTTTACTGGGGTATGGGCATCAGCCAAAGCACCCACGGCACCGATAACGCTCTGTGTCTGACCAATTTGGCGCTGATGACCGGCCACGTCGGCAAGCCGGGCACGGGCCTCAACCCGCTGCGTGGCCAAAACAACGTCCAGGGCTGCTCCGACTCCGGTGGCTTGCCCAACGTCTACACCGCCTACCAAAAAGTAACCGATGCCGATACCCGCCAGCGCTTCGAAGACTATTATTATGGCCCGGACGCCGGTCGGCACTTGCCCGATACCCCCGGCCTGACCGTCACCGAGATGGTCGACGGTATTCTGACCGGCCAGGTCAAAGGCTGGTGGGTCATGGGCGAAAACCCGATGATGAGCGAGCCGAACTTGCGCCATGCCCAGGAAGCCATCGAGCATCTGGAGTTCTTTGTCGCCCAAGATATCTTCTTTAATGAAACCAACGTCTACGCCGATGTCATCTTCCCGGCCGCCGCTTTTGCTGAGAAAGACGGCACCTTCACCAACTCCGACCGCCGCGTGCAGCGCGTGCGCCAGGCCGTGCCGCCCATCGGCCAGGCCCGCGCCGACTGGCAGATTATCTGCGATTTAGCCAAGCGCATTGAGCAGGAGTTGGGGCTGGCGACCGCCGGTTGGGATTACGGCCACCCCTCCGAGATTTGGGAAGAGATGCGCCAACTGACACCCGACTTCGGCGGCATCGACTACGACCGGCTGGAGCGTGAGGGCGGCGTACACTGGCCCTGTCCCGGCTTCGATCACCCCGGCACGCCCTATCTCTTTGCCGATGATTTCCCCAGCGGACGCGGCAAATTTTACACCGTCGACTACGGCACCGAGAGCGAACTGCCCGACGCCGACTATCCCTTCATCTTAAGTACCGGCCGGGTGCTCTACCACTGGCACGGCGGCACGATGACCCGCCCGTCGGCGCTCAACGCCATTTGGCCGGAAGCCACGGTCGAACTGCATCCCAACGACGCCGCGCGGCTGGGGCTAAAAACCGGCGATTGGGTCGATCTCTCTTCGCGGCGCGGCAAGATAACAGCCCGACTGCTCGTCACCGGTCGTTCGCCGGAAGGGACGGTCTTCATTCCCTTCCACTTTGCCGAAGCCGCCGCCAACGTATTAACCGACAACCGCATCGACAAGCGGGCCAAGATTCCCGATTACAAAGTCTGCGGCGTTAAAATTGAACGGGCCGCCGAAATCCCCACCGACCGCGCCGGAGCCGATATTCCGCTGGAAGATCGCGGCGCGATTAAGGATAGGGTAGCGGCTTAGGGTTTTCGTTATGATGACTTACATGCTTTATGTCATTTCGTAGCCGAAGGCGGAGAAATCCCTACAACGTTCGGTTGCAAATAACGTTCTGAGGGATTTCTCGCTCATTCTTCGCTCGAAATGACATAAACACCTCTCAACTTCGTAAGTCTTATTTACAATTATATGTGAACCGTGTTCTCAACATCGGAGTACAAAACTTGCCAAACCATCGCCTCTTTTTTATAGGCTTAATTTTTACAATGCTGCTGCTCGCCGCCTGCGACACCCAACCCGACCAATCGCAAGAAGCGACTACATCGATAAACGAGCCGGTTGAGATTAATGACGAAGTCGTCTCTCTGGACGATGTCGAGGTCGTTCAGGGCCAAACGATCTTTGTGCCGGCCTACTCAGAAATCTTCTTCGAAGACACCGAGCGCACCTGGGATTTTGCCGTGACGCTGGCCGTCCATAACACCGACCTCGAAAACTCGATTATCGTCAAATCGGTGAAGTATTACGATACCAACGGTCAGCTCGTTAGAGATTTTCTGGCCGAACCGATCCGGCTGGACAAGCTGGTTACGCGCGGCTACCTGGTCGGACGCAGCGACAATCGCGGCGGTATCGGGGCCAACTTCGTCGTCGAGTGGGTGGCCGATACCGACGTCACCGCGCCGGTGGTCGAGGCGGTGCTGATTAGCGCCACCGGCACCCAGGGGCTGTCATTAATTACGCCGGGGCGCGTTATCGCCGAAGTAGGGGCGGAATGACGTCGAAACGGGGCATTCAACCGGTTGAATATGTGTTATACCAGGGCGATAGCAGCGAGCCGGTCGAAGGCGCGGTTATCGAAGAGGTACTGGCCTGCATTTTTGTCAACGGTCAGGAGTTGGCGACCTTCATGTGTACGCCCCACAAACTCGATGAACTGGCACTCGGCTTTTTACGCTCGGAGGGCATCATCCAACGCCTTGATGATGTTGAACTGCTCACGCTGTCGCAAAGTGATACCTGCGTCGATGTCTGGCTGAAGGATACCGGCTTTACGCCCCCCACGCGGCGGATTATCACCTCCGGTTGCGGCGGCGGCGTTACCTTTGATGACCTGAGCGAGCGCCACCCGACACTGAATACACAGGCCACCCTCAGCCCTGAACGGTTGGTCGATCTCATGAAGCAGTTGCACCTGTCCGCCGAGTTGTATAATGAAGTGCGGGGTGTACACACCTCCGCGCTCAGTGATGGCCGCGAACTGCTGCTTGTGGCCCAGGATGTAGGCCGCCACAACACCATCGACCGGCTGTGGGGGCAGGCGCTCCGGCAGGACATCGCCACCGAGGGCCGCATCTTGCTGGCTTCCGGCCGCATCAGCTCCGAGATGCTTAACAAAGCCGCCAAAATGGGTGTACCTATCGTCGTCTCCCGCACCTCGCCGACCAGTTTGTCGGTGGCGTTGGCTCAGGCCTGGAATATCACCATCATCGGCTATGCGCGGGGCAATCGCTTCCGCGTCTACACCGCGCCGGAGCGTATTCAGTCCGAAATAATTAGGGGAGAACCGCACCGCATCTGAGGATGCTTCGCTCCTCAATCATCTACAGAACTTTCAACAACAATCTCACTGCCGAGGAACGTTATGAACCAAGCCTTAGAAAAATTTGCCGCCGACCTCCGGGCCGACGCTGCCAGTCGGGCCAGACTCTTTTGGCTGCGCGTCTTTATTAAGCACGCCCAGGCGGGCAGCCTACGCTCCGATGCGTGGGTTGAACAGGGCCTGGCCGAGGGCAAAACGGTGCCCGGCCTGGACGCAACCGACTCCGCCGCCCGGCTGGCGCTGCTCAGTGATTATGATCTCTTTCAAGCCGAGCGCATGAAAGACCAAAAGGTCTTTACCGGGCAGGATTTGGCTACGCTCGATTGGAACCGCAAGTACAAGCTGTCGCTGCGCGAGGCCGATAATGGCCTGCCGCTGGAGTCGTGGGTCGATGCCTTGTGGGCCGAGAGTGGCGTATCGCCCCAGGCCAAGGCGCTGGAGAAGCTGCTGGCGGGTGATTATCCGATTTGGGGCCACAACATCCCCAAGCAATCGCTGCTGCCGGAGATTTTGCACGATGCTCAGGCTATCTACGGCGGCTGGTTGCCGCGTCCGGTGCTGACCCGCATCGCTCAAGCGCTCGGCCTGCCGCTGGCCGATGTCTACGGCGTAACCGAATTCTTTACGATGTACTACACCGAGCCGGTTGGCCGCAAGATTATCCGCATTTGCGAGGACGCACCCTGCGCCGCCCACGGATCGCAGGATGTGCAGGTGGCTGTCTGCCACCGGCTGGGCATCGAACCCGGCCAGACCACGGCCGACGGCGAGTACACCATCGAGCCGATGCGCTGCCTGGGGCTGTGCGACCACGCGCCCGGCGTGCTGGTCAACGGCACCCGCCATTTCGACGTGACGCCCGACACCATCGAGCCGCTACTGTCGAACCGGCCCGACCACGGCCAGCATCGCAACAACATCGGCGGGCTGGTCAAGGTGGCGATGTCGAACGTCAACGTGGTCGATCCCTACCGGCTGCCGGAGTATCAGGCTCAAGGCGGTCTGGCAGCGCTGCGCAAGGCACTGTTCGACATGACGCCGGAGCAGGTTATCGAGGCGGTCAAGGCCAGCAAGCTGGTGGGGCGCGGCGGTGCGGCTTTCCCAACCGGGCTGAAGTGGCAGTTTACCGCCGCCAATCCGCCCGGTCCGCGCTACATCATCTGCAACGCCGATGAGAGCGAGGTTGGTGCGTTCAAAGACCGGACCCTGATGGATGCCGACCCCTTCCGCGTGCTGGAAGGGCTGATGATTGCTTGCTACGCCGTCGGCGCGGAGCAGGGCTTTGTCTACGTGCGCGGCGAGCACCGCCTCAGCTACGAGCGCTTTGTTCACGCCATCGGCGCGTTGGAGCAGGCCGGTTGGTTGGGCGAAGATATTCAGAACAGCGGCGTCACCATCCGGCTGGCCGTGCGACGCGGGGCCGGGGCCTACATCTGCGGCGAGGAGACAGCCCTGATGGAAGCCATCGAAGGCAAGCGCGGCTTCCCCCGCCTGCGCCCGCCCTATCCGACCACTCACGGCCTGTGGGGCAAACCGACCGTCATCAACAACGTCGAGACGCTGGCCAAGGTGCCGTCGATACTCTTCCACGGCGGGGCCTGGTACAACGCCCTCGGCACAAGCGAGTCGGCGGGGACCAAGCTGTTTGCCGTCAGCGGCTCGGTGCGGCGACCCGGCGTGTACGAGATACCTTTCGGTGTGACGCTGCGCCAGTTGATTTACGACCTGGCCGGCGGCATCACCGATGGCCGCTCGGTGCAGGCCATCTTGACCGGCGGCGCGGCAGGCACCTTCCTGACCGCCGAACACCTGGACACCCCGCTGACTTTCGAGGATTTCAAGAAGGTCGGCGGCACCGTGGGCGCGGGCACGG
>JAGRBZ010000506.1 GCA_020433805.1 Anaerolineae bacterium | reverse complement strand
CGGCCAACACGGCTTTGATCTGGGCGACCTGAGCAAAAAGGAAGCCATGCAGCTTTATACTCTGGCTATGGGCACGACATCGGACGAAGCAGAGCTGTCCGAAGGCGAATTGGATATGGTCGCCGGGGGGAAAGGTTCGTTTACGAAAGGTATTTCTTTTAAGGTGGGTGCTCTAAACCCCACCCGGAGTCCGATAGGGAAAATGGCCGGCACAGAATCATGCCAGACTGCATGCTCTGAATGTGACACAGCCTGTCAGGCGGGTTGTGGTAATTACTAAGGAGTCTCAGTAGATCCGATTTTCGAGGAGCCAGCATCCTCAGATGCGGCTGAGTGAGGCATCCCCAGATGCCTCACTCCTCAAATTTTGATCTACTGAGTCTTAATACCGTGCGTTAATGGAGAGATTGGGAGATGAGAGGGTCTAAGAGATGGTCAGACAGGCTCTCTCATCGCTCAATCTCCCATTCTCCTAATAACTACTACGAGATTTTGGCATAAGCCTGGGAAAGAAACCAGGGTTTTCGGTGAATTCGATCAATTTGCGCCAAAAACGGCTCACGCAAGCACATATTTTCAGTTCTGAAGTTAAAACCCTGGTTTCTCAGACCGAAGTCTCGTTGTAGTACTAATCTCCCGTTGGAGTATACCCTATGCATCGAATCGGATTAGCCAAATTTGGGAAACATTTTTGGCAAAGCCTTGAGCGCACGCGCCAATTTTATCGCCAAGCCCTAATGGCCCGATACGAATTGTTGTACGCCGATAGATCAAACGGCCATCCCTGCCGCTTCACGTCTCAGCCTGATGCTATTCTCAATTACGTTCGCGGCAGCTGTTTGCTATTACAGAAGCATCCTGATTGCCCGTTGATCGTGGCGCTGCACGGCGGACCGGTTGTCAGCCAGGCGGTCTTGCACAAGCATTTAAGGCGACTGGAAACCAGCGATGTCTTGATTGTCAATTGCCAGTCTGATCTGATGATCCTGCGGCAGCTTTTTGAGGGGGAACCGCCTCAGTTTTGCCTGCTGCCGCTGCCGGTAGACAGCCAGCGCTTCCATCCTATCGATCCGGTCCGGTGCCGGACAGCCTTAAATCTTGAACCGGCCGATTACGTGGTTGGTTTTGTGGGTCGGCTGCTGCCCCAGAAGAACTTGCATGGGTTTTTGCGCTTGTTGGCAGAGCTAAAAAAGCGACTGGCACCGGCCACGGTACGAGCCGTGGTTGTCGGCAGCTATCGGCAGGACTATCCGATCTTGGATTATGCTATCCGATCTTATCCCCACTTTATCCGGGAGTTACTGCTTGAATTAGATGTTATCAATGACATTGCCTATTTTCCGGTGGCCGATTCCGACGAACAGTTGGCCCTGCTGTATGGAGCTATGGACTTGTTGATCCACCCGACCAACACCATTGACGAGAATTTCGGCTACGTGCCGGTTGAGGCTATGGCCTGCGGTACGCCGGTCGTTGGATCGGCCTACGGCGGCTTGAAAGACACGGTCATCCCCGGTGAAACCGGTTATTTAATGCCGACCTGGGTGACGGACAGTGGCATGCGATTGGATCTGATTCAGGGACTTGATCAGATTGTGAGCTTACTAACCGATCCGCCATTACGAGACAAAATGGCCAAAGCCGGGGTTCAACGCGTGAAAGCGAACTATTCATACCAACGGTGCGCCGATATTCTTTGCTCGGCCATTGATACTGCAATCGAGAAGAAAAGGGTTGGGCAATCGCGATCTGTACAGATGGCCCCGCTGCCGCCCTATCCTGAGAGTGCGGGGCTGCTTCCCTCGCTCGAAACGCCGTGGGAGCATTACGTTAATCCAGTCAGGCACTATGCGAGCCTCACCGAACCAACCGTACAGGCAGACTCGCGCCTGCTTTTGGCTGCGCCGTTGCGAGACGAGGGGGATGGTGCCTATCGCCTGGTTGATCCGGCCTGGCCGGCTAAATTCCATTTGACCCCGGCCGAGGTTGAACTTGTGCGGCAGTGTCAAGGTGAAATCAGCGTGGCTGAACTTGAGCGCACTCAACATGCAAGCCGCCAACAGATAACGAATTTTGTTAAAAGAGGCCTTCTGATCTGCGAACAGAAAGAAAGCGCACCCAAATATTATGAAGCCCACGATGCCGAAACTCTCTATCATCATACCCTGGTCTAATCGACCGGAGATTAAAAAGACGCTCTTGCAAAATCGAGCTATCTTTCAAAACTACGATCTTGAGATAATTGTGGTCTGTTGTGCGGGCGATTTCGACCAACTTCAAGAGCTATTCGTCGATCATTATCTGCCTGAGGTGCGCTGGCTCAATCTGCCCAATGAGCATTTCAATAAATCGTTGGCCCTTAACATTGGCGGGTCTGTAGCCCGGTCTGACAAGTTGTTTTTCCTGGATACGGATGTTTTGTTAAAATACGACTTCTTGGCCGAGGCTCTACACGTGTTGGACGGATCGACTTTTGTGACCGTAGATCGGGTCTTTGAGTCGCATCCCACGCGGCGAGTTACCGGCAGCCGGCTCAAAGATTTTGCCAATTCCATCGAGTTCGTTACGGACGATGAGCGTGTGGTGCGCGTTGAGCGCAATCGCATTCGGTTTAGCGACGGCAGCCGCAGCGCGCCGGGCCTAATCCTTTTGTCGAAAGCGCATTTTTACCAAGTTCAAGGCATGAACGCCGAATTGAAACGGTGGGGTTGGGAAGACATCGACCTGATGGTGCGGTTACAACTGCTGCTCGGTCTTGAGCGCCGTCAACTGGGGGCCGTGGTGCATCTTAGTCATGGTGATGATGTGCGCAACTTGGTCAATGAGCCGCGACCGCGAAGCGAATTTAGAAACTCCTCAATATCTATGGCCAATTATCAGCAAGGGAATTATTACGGCACATACCAACAAAATATTAAACAATGGAAAGATTTTATAAAGGAGTAAAAAATGTCAAAAGAAAACTTCGTTAAACTGTTGGAAACCGCGGCCAAAGATGAGCAACTTATGCAGCAGTTACAAAGTGCCGGTAGCTTTGAAGACGTTAAAAGCCTGGCCGACCAGCGGGGCTTTGATCTGAGCGGCCTAAGCGAAGAAGAAGCCGGACGCACAGTCGGCGTTATGACCGGGAGCGTTACGGAAGAACTCTCTGACGAAGAGTTGGAGATGGTCGCCGGCGGATTTAGTTTTGGCGTTGAGTCACCCAGTAAATTTTATGAGGGTTGGCCGACGGGGGGATTTAAAAAAGAGGGAAACAACTATACCGCTACCGATGACCTGTGGAAGTAACGAACGTCAAGAGAATTCTGGACGTAGTTGGGTTAGTTAATTGCTAGCTGAATGAGAGATTTGGTTTCATGCAAGGTCAAACCCCGCATCGAATAGAAAACATCGTTATTGTGGGTGGCGGCACGGCCGGGTGGCTAGCCGCCGCCTATCTAAACCAGGCTTTAAATCGAGGGGCACAGCCGGCTTGCCGCATTACGTTGGTCGAAAGCTCGGACATTCCGACCATCGGCGTGGGTGAGGCCACCATTCCCACGCTGCTGAACACGTTTCAATTTTTGGATATCTCCGAGTCGGATTGGATGGTAAAATGCGGGGCCACCTTTAAGCTGGGTATCAAATTTGTCAACTGGCTAGACGGCTCGACAGGCGATGAATTTTGGCACCCATTTGGTTTAGCCCCGGTCACGGCCAATACATCAATACCGCTCTCTCATTTTTGGCTTAAGAAAAGATTAAAAGGCCAGGGCGAACCTTTTGCGACCAGTTGTTCGGCGGCGGTTCGGCTCTGTAAAAACAAAAAGTCGCCCCGGTTCAGTAGCGACCCGCCCTATATCGGTCATGCTGATTATGCCTATCATCTCGACGCAGGTCGATTGGCAGCGTATCTAAAGGAGAGAACGAAAGCCAGGGGCATTAGCCATGTGGTTGATCATGTCTTAGATGTTCGCCTTGATGAGCAGCGATTTATTCGCCAACTCATCACCGCCAATCATGGGCCAATCGAGGGTGATTTGTTTATCGATTGTTCCGGTTTCCGCGGTCTTCTCATCAACCAGGCGCTGGGTGAGCCGTTTACGTCATACGCTGACTCGTTACTGTGCGATCGGGCTGTTGCCGTGAGCATGCCGTACAGCCACGACGATCCCTATGATGAAAAGCGGGGCGGGATCAATCCATACACCACCGCCACGGCGCTTGGATCCGGCTGGGCCTGGCATACGCCGCTGGTTGGGCGTAGCGGCAACGGTTATGTCTACGCCGGCAGCTTTATCTCGCCGGAAGAGGCCGAGAAGGAATTTAAGCAGTACCTCGGCGAGAAAGCGGTTGGCATAGAGGCCAAACATCTCACAATGCGGGTCGGGAAAACGCAGCGAAGCTGGGTGAGCAACTGCGTTAGTATTGGTTTGGCCGGTGGGTTTATTGAGCCACTTGAGTCGACCGGTATCTATTTAATTGAGGCAGGCTTAAAAAACCTGGTTCGAAATTTTCCGGATAAGCGGTTTCAACCGGCGACCATCAACGCCTATAACCACCTGATGACCCGGCAGTATGAAGAAATTCGAGACTTTATCGTAATGCATTACTGTCTTACGCAACGGGATGACACTCCCTTTTGGCAGGCGAATAAGGCTGATTTGGCCCTGCCCCAATCATTACAGCATAAATTAGAGCAGTGGTATGTTATGTGGCCTAATAATCCGCTGCGTGTAGATGAAGTCTTTACCGACTTTAACCATATGTGTATCTTGGCCGGGATGAACCGTCTGCCTCAACAAAGTTTACCCATTCTGGACTATTATGATGACAATGAGGCAGATCTGCTTTTTTCAAAAGTGAGAACCCGAGCGAAAATCCTGCAAAAGCGCTTACCTGCTCATAGCGATGATCTTAAACGGCTTCGTCTCAAAACCCTGCTGGCAACATCTACAAACTGGTTTGCCCAGCAGGCATCAGCCTGAAATTAATATTTGAAACGGCGCTCACTGCTGAGGATTATCGCGATATATAAAGGCTGAGTTGTATAGGGAGATAACGTGCCATATTCTAATCCTGTGTTTGACCTAACCACAAAAAAAATTATTCGGCATATTGCCCCTAAGACATGTTTAGACATAGGAGCCGGGGCCGGTAAATACGGTCGTTTCATTCGGCATTTAATGCCGTCAGCCCATAGTGTAGGCGTAGAAATTGAACCGGATTATATCCTTGTCTATAAATTGAACGAAATTTATGATGAAATACGCTGTATAGATGCGGCAAAACTGATAGAAGATAGCATCGATGAGCAGTATGATTTAGCCATATTGGGTGACAGTCTTGAACATTTTCGTAAATCTGAGGGGATAGATCTGTTACATTTCTTGGTCTATCGGACCCGGTATATCTTAATTATTTATCCGGAACGATACGTGCAGAACAGCGTAATCGGCTATCGATCTGAGGCGCATCTTTCCGCATGGGGCAAGCACGATTTTGTGAGCTTTAAGCATAGCCCTATTCTTGAGGCGGATAACCAGCGGCTCGTTTTGATTGAAGGCTATTTGAGTCCTGAGAATTCTCTCAAAGAAATGGCGAGCGTGATTGAAAATTCAGGATTTTCCATTGCTAAGTAGACAGGGGTATAGCAACAGTAAAACGTGGTTAGGTACACCACAGTTCTATCAAATGCAAAGTGTGGTTTGAAGGGCGACCCC
>JAGRBZ010000505.1 GCA_020433805.1 Anaerolineae bacterium | reverse complement strand
CGAAGCGTCCGAACCACGTCTCCGGTATGCCGTTCGAACGCTGGGACTGGCAAGCGTTACGGTTTTAACCGGACTCCTCCTGGCCGCGCCGCAACTTTTGCCGACCTTGGAGTTACAGCAGCTCTCGGTTCGCTCGGAGGAGCAAGAGTTCGATTTCTTGGTCAAGAACTCGCTGCCACCATTGATGTGGCTCAACCTCGTTGTTCCCAGCGCGTTCGGGAACAACGTCACCGGTTTTGAAGGTGGAGACCCTTTTCAAGAAGATTTCATCTATATCGGCCTTATTCCCCTGCTTCTGGTGCCGCTCAGTTTCAGTCGACCTTTACGTCGCGACACCATGTTTTGGGTACTGTTGATCATCGGGGGAGCGATCTTGGCTATGGGGCGCTATACGCCCTTATATCAATATATCATTCAATATCTGCCGGGCTTCGCCCTGTTTCGAATTCCGGCCCGTTGGTTGATGGTGGTCAATTTGGCGCTGGCTGTTTTAGCCGGTTATGGTCTGGAAAACCTGCTCAACTCCCCAAAATCGCGTGCCAAAGCCGGAGTGATTGTACTCGGCGGCCTAGCCGTGGCGATAGGTTTAGGCCTGGCCTGGATGTTCCGAGAAAGCCTCATCGACTGGACGCAAGCCGGTTGGTCGGATACCAGCCGCAAACTGCTGCGCGTCTTTTTTGAAAAAGGGGTCGCGCTGGAGACCGTTTATCAAAGCCGACTGCTGCTCGGTTGGATATATTGGATAACGACCCCCATCATCCTGATGATAGCCAACATTGCGGTGGCAATCGTCATTTTTGGTCTGTATGCCATCGACCGCATCTCGACGACCACGTTAGAACGGCTGATAGTGGCCGCTGTCGCGCTTGACCTGGTTATCGCCGGAGGAACAACCGTCAATCCGACACAGCCGGATACATGGTGGCATCAGCTATCGGGTGGGGCCAAATACGTGCTGGAAAACATCGACGGCACGCGGGTGTTTCCGTTGGGGATGGGCAGCGAGCAGGCTACCGTGAGCCAACTGGGGCAATATTTTCCATCGGTCTACCGGGTGCGGAGCGCCGGCGGCCATGGCTCGTCGCTGATGCTGGAGCGCACGCAGGTGTTTATGGGCGATGCCCATCCGGTGCAGGCTATTCGGGCACTGGGCGTGCGCTACCTCCTCACCGAAGGTCAGATGGGGGCCGATGCTGCCTCCACGTATCCCATTGCCTACAGCGATGCGGACAGCTTTGTCTATGAAAACAAAACGCCGCTGCCACGGGCCTTTGTGGTTCATGATGCTATCCGGGTCGACACCCCCGAAGCGGCGATGGCTTATTTTGAGACGGTTGCTGTCGATCCCGGCCAAACCGTAGTACTTGAAACGGATGGCGGCGCACCCGCGCCCGCCACGGCATCGACACCGAGCCGGGCTGAAATCATCCACGAAAATCCTTTAGAAGTGGAGATTGAAGTCGAGGCAGCAGCCGACGGCTACTTGGTTTTACTTGACACCATCTATCCGGGCTGGGTCGCGACCGTCGATGGACAGCAGCAGTCTATCTATCCGGCCAACTATATCAGCCGGGCCGTTTTTGTGCCACAAGGTCGGCACATCGTACAGTTTCGCTACCACCCCCTAACTTTTCGGGTGGGAAGCTGGTTAGCGGCCCTTACCATAGTGGTCATGGCTGCTATCGCGGTTATAAATAATCGAAATATGTTGAGACGTTATAAGTCAAGCTGGACAAAGACTTGGGCTTATGATAAACTCGTAATTAATAAGAACCTCAGGCTGTAATTTAACTGCTGGTGAGCATACACCCGAACATGAGAACCTATGCACCTACAATACAATCGGACCAAATCCTTCTTAATTAGTCGCGTTACTCAATCTAGCATTCAATTTCAACAAGATGACTTGAGTTTTTTTAACAAGAGGGTTCAATGAGTAGCAAAACACGCATTTTATGTATAGATGATGAACCAGGCGTGGTTGAGCTTGTCAGCCTTATTTTACGAGCACCAAATGTTGAAGTAGAGGGTGCGAACAGTGGAGCGGCCGCATTAGAGATTATGCGTCAATCCCCCCCCGATGTCGTACTTCTAGATATTATGATGCCCGAAATGGATGGCTGGGCAGTGTATAAAGAGATGCAATCAGATGAACATCTCAAGGCCATTCCGGTGATAATTGTCACAGCTAGAAACAGCTCATTTGAAGAGATTATCGCTCGCGAACGAGCCGGTGTTAGTGATTATCTAACCAAGCCATTCCTGCCCAACGACCTCCGAAAAAGCCTGGCTCAAGTGCTGGGTGCAACTAAACAGTAGTTTGGGAACGCCTATGTCTGATAAAAAGCGCATACTTTGTATTGAAGATGAAGCAGAAATGATTGATCTAACTCGCCTCGTGTTGGAAAGAGAAGGCTTTGAGGTGTTAGGAGCTGTTGGTGGCTCTGAAGGGTTAGATATTATCCGTCGAGAAAAACCGGATTTGGTGCTGCTCGATCTCATGATGCCCGATATTGACGGCTGGGAAGTGTATCGCCAAATGAAAGCACAACAAGAATCGGCCCATATTCCGGTAATCGTTGTCACCGCTAAAGCCCAAAGTATCGATAAAGTGCTGGGGTTACAAGTCGCCAAAGTGGATGATTACATTACCAAGCCATTTGGACCGCAAGAACTGCTCAGCAGCATCAATCGTATATTGAACAACAATTCACACTAAATCGACCATCCTTTTTCTTCCATTTCTTTTTCGATTTTGCCCAAACGTACGAGTAAATTATAATACCGTTTGTTTATGCCCCGGTAGCTCAACGGATAGAGCAACTGCCTTCTAAGCAGTAGGTTAGAGGTTCGAGTCCTCTCCGGGGTGCTTGTATTTTAAAGATTGTTGAGTCTTCGTTTTATCCCCTTTGTTCTATATGTTGTCACTGGCACCCGATCATCTCCGACGGTGTTAGCTGCTTAGATGTCATCTTCCCCTTATGCCTGGAGGTTTGTTTATGTTTGGTCAGGAATTCAAAAAACTCAAGATCAAAACAACAGATGCGGAGATCAACCTGGTTCATGGTGGTAGCGGACCGCCCCTACTATTCATGCATGGCTATCCGCAAACGCACGTGATGTGGCGTCAGGTTGCACCCCGGATGGCCGAGCATTTTCACGTCATCTGCCCGGACTTACGCGGCTACGGCGACAGTTCTAAGCCTGCAACCACGTCGAACCACGCGCCTTACTCGAAACGGGCAATGGGGCAAGATATGGTCGAGGTTATGGCCGCCCTGGGCTACGATCAATTTTACGCCGCCGGTCACGATCGTGGCGGGCGAGTCCTTCATCGCCTCATTCTCGATCACCCGGAGCGGGTTACAAAAGCCTGCGTTATGGACATCGCGCCAACCTATTATATGTTCAAGCACACCGATCAAGCCTTTGCGACGGGTTACTACCATTGGTTCTTTTTGATCCAGCCCGAAGGTTTGCCTGAACAACTCATAGGAGCCGATCCGGGCTATTACCTTACAGAAAAATTAAGACGTTGGAGCGGCCCCGATGCATTTTTTGATCCCAAAGCCGTGCGCGAGTATATCCGCTGTTTCGAAAACCCGGCCATGATCCACGCCACATGCGAAGATTATCGGGCCGCTGCCAGTATCGACTTAGAACACGACGAGGCCGATATGGACCAAAAGATCACCTGCCCCCTATTGGTGTTATGGGGTAAACTCGGCTTTGTTCACCGCACCTATGATGTTTTAGCCACCTGGCGTGAGCGCGCCACCCAAGTCGAAGGATATGCATTAGACTCGTGCGGACATTTTCTGCCGGAGGAGCGACCAAACGCCGTTTATGGGGCCTTAATGAAATTTTTTGAAAAGTAAACCCACTTCTAAAGGTGACAGTCACTTGAACTTGCTAAATCAATCTGTTTGCCCTACTCAGCTGACGATTTATCGACAATAAGTGACTGTCACCTATTTTAATGGAGCTACTGATGAGCCACTTCTTCGCCTATCTGGCTAAAATGAAATTTATCCAACGCTGGGGCTTGATGCGCAACACCCGCTCTGAAAATATCCAGGAACACAGTTCCCAAGTGGCCATGATCGCCCACGCTCTGGCCGTTATCAAAAATCGAAAGTTTAACGGCCAGGTCAACCCCGAGCGTGTCGCTACGATGGCTCTCTTTCACGACGCCAGCGAAGTTATCACCGGCGATTTAGCCACCCCCATTAAAAATTTCAATCCCAAAATCAAAACCGCCTACGGAGAAATCGAAATTGTCGCCCGCCAAAAACTGTTCGACATGCTGCCCGAGGCGTTAAAACCCGACTACGAGACCCTGTTCTTTAAACAAGAGGACGATGCCGAGCATTGGCGCTTGGTGAAAGCCGCCGACAAAATTTGTGCTTACCTGAAATGTCTGGAGGAACTCAAGGTCGGCAACGAAGAGTTTTCAAAAGCTGCTCGCGTCATCGAGGAGGATATCGCGCAGCTCGATGGGCCGGAAATCGCTTATTTTATGGAACAGTACGTACCCAGTTTCAGGCTGACTTTGGATGAGTTAAACTAAATTGTAAACGTTTACAATTTAGTATCAACTGATTTTTTGGGACTTTTCAATCCCGTATCGAGTTTATTTTTCACCTCCCGTTTGACTCTGGCCGATAGGTCGGCCTCGTGTTCAGACAGAAATGTGCTCACAGCTTCGGGATCGTGAACAACCAATTCGCGCAAGGCCCACGAAAGCGCCTTTTCAACCATATCTTCCGTATCATCCACGAGCAAACGGCAAATAGCCAGCGTGCGAGCGACATCGCCCGTGCCGCCTTGCGACCGCACATTCAGAGCCACGGTGCTCACTAACGCGGCGCGACGCCACCAAAGATTGTCTGAACGCGCCCAACGCCATATCAAATCGTCGGAAACATATCCCTTAAGCCAGGCCGGCCCGGCTAATATGCGGGCAAAGGCATCGACCGTTTCCCAACTATTGATACCCTGCCCCAATGCTTCAAGTTGTGCTTCATCAACCCGTTGAAAAGTAGTTTTATGGTATCGAACAAATTCGTAGGCTAACCAGTGCTGGGCATAAACCGAAATCAGCACGTTAGCCAGCTCAAAAATGAATACCGGATCGGCTTGCTTCAATCGATGGGTATATTGTCGACGAATCGCCCGTATCGAGGCCGTATTTGGCTTATCCAGCGCTTGTATTTCATGCTGTAGTTGTTCAGTTATCGTCGTTATAGCATTCATTTTATTCTATAATTCCCTTCCATCAACAACCCAAATTGCTAACACCTCCAAGAATTACCAAAAAACTATGACTATATCCTAACATCATGCAAAGCAAAAAGTAAAGCAATAGACTAACCGATTTTACCCCTTAGTTTATTCAACTTACGACCTCTCCCCAATTGGGGTATTGCGGCAGCTACTTGCGATGTACGTATGATGTGTTAGCGTAAATCCCTAAGTTTGAAAAGTCAAAGGACACCCTTCCCTAAAAAACTACATTTGACAGTCGTATAGGCTCATGATAAAATTCTTGACTGTAACACGTAAGATTCCCCAGTTAAAAAATTATAACCAACCCCAATATTAGATTCCTACTCGCCGAGTATGTGTGTCTGATTATGCGTATTGGGCATTATCGTTTTGATAATTAGAGTTTATCGGATTTAAGGTGACAGTCACTTAAAACACCCTAAATGTGAGGCT
>JAGRBZ010000504.1 GCA_020433805.1 Anaerolineae bacterium | reverse complement strand
AGGCTGTATCTCAATCACGATCATGCGCGCAACGGCGAGCCGGGGGTCGATGCCTTTTGGTTGGAGAAGTATCAGGAGGCCGGACAACCGTACGGCTGGCTGGCCGACACGGCGATTGTCGAAATCGACAGCCTGGATGAACTGCTGGAAACCTTTGCCGGGGATGTCAACGGGCTAGTGCTGTGGGACGATGCCGTACCGGCTACGCTCAATGTAGCCACTACCATCGCCGGCGTCGAGGATGTGGCGGTTCTCCGCGCCGGCAGCCCGCTTGAGGCCGAGGTTGAAGCCTATCTGCCCATCAAACAATCGCTGGCCGATCGCTTTCAGCCGGGCGCAACCACGCTGCCCGACAGCGACACCCCATCGACCGGCTCGCCCAAAGCCGATGCCTATCTGTGGGCCAAAGAGCAGTATCTCGATACCGGTCGAGCCAACGCCCAATTCCTGGCCTACCTGCTCGACGGCTGGCCGGCGACTCGCTATCGCGCTGAAAAACTCACGCAGGGCGGCGTCTACGCGATCGAGCGCGATTATGTGGTCCAGCAGCGCGGCTTTGCCTTCGATCTCTCACCTTGGGCCGACGAACTGCCCAATGATGACCCCGACCAGCCGCTCGGCACCGATGCAGCCACGCTGACCACGTTGGTCGAAGCAGCCGAGGCGCAGGCCGGCGGCTTGATCAAGGTTTGGGGGTTCATTCCCTGGTATGAAAAATATTCAAGCGAAGTCGGGGGGACGCATCATCCCACCGGCGGCGAGTGGGAAAGCACCTGGCTGTTTGCGCAGCACGGCGGCTACCTGCAAGGCGGCGCGGGCGATGTCTTCGGCGTGGCGATGGCTAACGTTTCGGTCCACAAGTTCGGGCCACCGCCGGCCCCACGGCCCCATCCAACCCCACCAAGTGAAGCCGATCTCATTGCCGCCGGCTATCTAACCAACGATGGGCAGGTGGTCCCCGATCGAACCTTTGTTATGTTTTACGCGGGTGATTATGATCTGGCCCATCCGGTAGAGGTGCTGCTGGCTAACTATGCCGAGCAGCCCTGGCTCGATGCCCGGCGGGGGCAAGTGCCGCTGGCCTGGGGGTTCAATCCGGCTTTGGTTGAGGATATCCCGGCGATTATGAGCTACCTCTACGCAACACAAAGCGATCAAGACTATTTTGTGGGGGCCAACACCGGGGCCGGTTACACCAATCCCGACGGGCTGTCTGATTGGCAGTATGTTCGCTGGCTGTGGCGCACGCGCCGCTTTTATGGCGATTACGGCTACGATGTGCAGGGCTTTCTGCTGAACGGCAACGGAGCGCATATGTCGCAGCGACGGCTTAATGCTTTCACCTTGATCGCGCCCATCGGCATTTTATCGCCCGATTACCAAACCGATAATCCCTGGCCCCGGCTGCAATGGGGCACACCCGTCACCGCCCTGCCGTCCGAAACCCTGTTCGGCACACCCGACATCGCGGCCGATACCATCCACACCGTTTATAAGCGTGTGGTTGTAGAGGAAAAGCGTCCGCCCTTTTTGGCGCTGCGGGCGGCGTTTCAGTCGCCGTCGCTGCTGTGGGCGACGCGTGATCGGCTGCAAGTGCATCAAGAGGAAGGGCACATTGTGAGCGATGACGGCACGGTGCTTCAGCCGAACTATACCGTGGTCGATCCGTATACCTTTTTCTTTTTGCTGGAGCGGTGGTTAAGCAGTTCGGAATAATCTTCAGTTGGAGCGACAAAGCTTTGTGGTTTTAGAAATTAATTGGGGAGTCACAAAGCTAGCTTTGTGACTCCGGTACGTACCCGATTAATTTGTTGATTTACAAAGCTCTGTCGCTCCGGTTGGTTGGTTGGTTAGTGCGTGATAAACAACGGTAAATAGTATTTATGTGATGTATCAGTTGCTTTATCACCGGGCGGACTGGTTGAGTCATCGCCGGGGGGTGCATCGGCCGGGTCGGCTAGAATAAAGGATTGAGCGGGTGTGACTTCGGTGACGTTACCGGCCGGATCGTAGGCCTGAACCGTCCAGGTGTACGCGCCGCGCGGTAAGGCAGCGGTGGTTTCTAGGCTGGTTTGGGGCGTGATGTGATAGACTGCCGCCGTTTGGGTGGTCGGGTCGATGTTGCTCAGTTTGACAGCGTAGTGGACAACGCGATCGTTATCGGTGGCCGGATGCCACTCGAAGTTAGGATAGTCGCTATAAATGGTGATACCCAGGGTGGGCGTAATCAGCGGCGAACCGGTGGCCGGGTCGTTTACTAAAAATTGAGGCGGGCTGGTATCGGCGGCGGTGGTGACGATTGCGCTGGCCTGACCACTGCCGGAGTCGTGGCTGTAATAAGCTGTGTTGGTGATAACGCTGTCAAATGGCGCTCCGCTGCCCAGGGTCGTTTGCAGGGTGTAGGTTACGCGGTCGAATGCGTGAACCGTTACATTTTCATCGAGGTAAGCGCCGGTGATGTAGGACGGTAAATCATCATCAATCGCAACGTTTTGAGCATCGCCATTGCCGTTGTTAGCGACGACGATGGTGTAGGTGATGGCGTCGCCGGGTTCGATGAGCGGGGTAGCGGTGGTGGCCGTCTTGGTGATTGATAGATCGGGGGCAACAGCATCGCAGACCAGCGAAATATCATCAATGGCATAGCCGTCGCCGTTGAAAGCGTAGTTATCGTAGCCTTGCAGCTTGATCTTAAATTGATGGTTAAGTGACAGGTTGTGAGCGGCGGCTTCGGCATCGATATCGATGGTGGTGTTGTGGAATGTACCCAGGTAATCGCGGGTAAAGGCATAGACCTTAACCCAACTGGCACCGTTGTCATCGCTGAGGAAAACACCGTCGTCAGCGTGAAGTTCATCGCCGTCGTTGCGCCACCAGAAATCGAAAACGACGCCGGTGCGGTTGGTTAAATCGGCATTCAATACAATTGCAGCGTGCGAATTTACGGCTCCCTGGTTGATGTCGGTATCCAGCCAAACACTTCGAATACCGGAGTGGGTGAAGTTGCTGTTATTGGCGACGCGGATACGTCCATTGTTGGTGATGTAGGTGGTCCAGTAGTCGCCAAGGGCAGAGCCGGCCTCAAAACTATCGCTGAAACCGCAGGTAGCGGCATCGACAACCGTTTCTATGGCGTAATCGCCACCAGGCTCTTGGCCGGGGTTGGCAAAAGCCATATTCATAAGCGTATCGCCAGGCCTGACACTGTTGTCTAAACGTACTTGAAAGGAGCGCGTGAGGCTGCTTTGGGCCGGAACGGTGACATTGCTCCACGTGACGGCTCCGTTGTTGAAAGTTCCGCCGTTACTGGCCGAGTTGGCTACGTAGGTGGTATCATCCGGCAAGGGGTTGGTGATGGTTGCTCCGCTGATGTCGCTCATCCCCGGATTTTCAATGACAAGGGTATATGCGACCAGGCCGCCGGGCAGCGCCACTTGCGACATGGGCGGCTGCGTAACCACCAGACCCGGTGAACTGTTGGCCGAGTACACCGTCTGTGCGCCGCTGATATCGTCCTGAAGCAGTTTAGGCGCACCGGTGGGGTTATAATACGGATTCATAATTGCGAGCCGCTCGGAAGTTTGGTGGCTAAAGCCGATAGCATGGCCAATTTCGTGGGTGACGATGATGCCAATATCGATGCCTTGTTCCGGGGTGCAACCCCAGGTTTCGTCGGCATCAAGGATGATATCGCCCGCTACGGTTGAGGTGGTCTCTGCTCCACTGTACGGCGGATAGTAGGCCTGAGCCAGAACGCCAAAGCTGCCGTCGATGTTGTAGGCACCGATACGAATATTGCCGATAACGCTGGAACTTGTGGCGACTTCGTTGCCGTTAACCTGCCCCACTTCGGAAACCTTGGCAAACTGAATATCTGCAACGGCAGACCAGGCGGCAAAGGCGTTATCGATTTCATTGTAAAAGCAGGAGTCAAAACCGTTTAGATTTTCGAGACGAATATTTTGCGGCCCCGGATTACTACCACCATAATGGACCACGTTGGACGGCATAAAACTGTAGGTGACTAGCCCACCGGGAATACTGGGGCCGGTTGCATCTTGCCCGCCGACAAAGGGGCTACCCGCTCCCCACTTGAAGCCATTTTTGGTACTGAAACGTGGCTTGATAACAGGGTTCGGATGGTCGGGCGGGATAAGCGGCCCGTTGTCAATAACTACGGTTGGGGTATAATCAGCCGTGCTTTGCAACGCAGA
This sequence comes from Anaerolineae bacterium, assembly GCA_020433805.1. GTDB lineage: Bacteria > Chloroflexota > Anaerolineae > 4572-78 > J111 > JAGRBY01. The sequence goes on along the minus strand of JAGRBZ010000504.1, from coordinate 1,511 downwards.
CATGGTCGCATGATAACAGGCATCGGCCTGATCAAGATAATTGAAGGCCGCAGCTTCATACGTTACATCTGAAAAGACCGTGGGGTGCTCGGCACGGATACGACTCATGGATTCAAAGTCGTCTTTGGTCTGTTCAAACGCCTCGCAGATGGACGCTGCGTTATTAAATTGAGGAGGAGAATAGGCCAATGCCGAACCGGTAGTGGCGATGGTCACAAGCCACGTGAATGTCAAAACAACAGAGATGTACAGGGAAAGCCAAAAAAGCTTCACTCGTTTCATGAATACCTCTCACTCTTATTTACACTGCCTTAGGGTACGGTCGTAATGATATTTTGAAGTTTGAAGAAATGGGGAAGGGAAAAAGGCTACAAGTTGATTGTTAATTTACGCTGCCTTAGCGTACTTTGATACACTTAATTTGACGTAGGAAGATAGTATAAATTTAGTTAGAAGATCACAACCTTTCATGTTACGAAAAGGCTATCACCATCATACCGAATAGTATCGTCATGCCCTCAGTTGGGCAAAACTCTATCAGAGGTTAAACCAAATGCAATCGAAGCTGTTCATTATCGCTATTGTTCTTGTTTTGAGTCTAAGTTTGCAGGCTTGCGAATCCAGCAGCTTGCTCTCTTTTGCGCAACCTACCCCCACAGCCACGTTTGAGCTGGCTGTCTTTAGTACACCTACGCTTCCTCCGCCGCCGACCGATACGCCAACACCGGCTCCAACCGAACCAACTTTAACGCCAACGGACACTCCGACAGAGCAGGAGGATGCGTTGAGTACTGAAGAACCTACAACCGAGCCAACTAGCGAAGCGGATGAAGAAGATGATGATACCAACGAGTCGCCGTCGTCATCACCACCAGCTACCCCAACAGAGGAGGCTGAGATCGCGGCTGATGAGGATGAAGTCGATGATGAAGACTCTGAAGATACCGAAGAAGAAAACGAGGAGGGAGAGTCAGCGACCGAGGGTGATGTAACGGACACAGAAGTAGCCATCGAAGCGCCGCCTACCGAGGAACCGACGCCCGCACCAACTCCGGCTGAGATGTCGGGTCGGATTGCTTTCTCTGTTGATGACGGAGCCGGTCATTACGATGTTTGGGTTTTCGAAGTGCCGGACGGTGAACCCTTTACGGTACAAACGCGGGCACGCCAGCCGAATTTCTCTAACAGCGGCCAACTGTTGGTAAACAATCAAGATAGCAGCCTGGGTGAAGGTCTGGGCCTCATCGACTCCAACTATACGTGGCTGGGGATGGTCAAAGACGTGCCGGAAGACGGCTATCCGTTTTGGCATCCCGACGGCAACCGCTACGCCTATTCTAACGCTAGAGCGTTGACAGATCCCATCACCGGTGATCCGCTGCCACACGTGTTTAGCCCTTGTTCTTTGCAACTGCCTAAATTTGAGGATGAGCAAAAATGTCAGGATGTGCTTTCTTTTGGTAAAGTTGCTATTGGCGAAGCGCCGGTGTGGACCGATGATGATCGGATTG
>JAGRBZ010000503.1 GCA_020433805.1 Anaerolineae bacterium | reverse complement strand
CCCACTATTCCGGAAACGGTAATGACGCTTGGCGATTGGGAACTGACCAAAGAAATGGCCATCCTAGGGATTTCTCCGCCTTTGGCTACGAAATGACATCAGTAGGTTTCAAATGCGTAACTCCTAATGAAATTAGAGACTGGAGATTAGAAACTTAACATACGATGTGATTGCAGATTGAACCGCCCGTATACGTTAATCTTCAATCTCTAGTCTCCAATCTCTAATCTCCAGTTACTTGTCCCGCCCCTCATACGTCAACACAACCTCCCCATCAATCACATCCACAAAGGCCGATCCGCCGCCATTGGCGAGCGCGCCAAACAGCATCGCTTCGGCGAGAGGCTTACGCAGCTTCTCATCGATCATCCGGGCCATCGGTCGCGCTCCAAAATCGCGGTGGTAGCCATGTTCGGCCAGCCAATCGCGAGCGCTTTCCGACAACGCTAAGGTAATCTGCTTGGGCTTGAGCGCCGACCGCAGTTCGTCGATCTGCTTATCGACAACTTTTTTGATGGTCTCGGTGTCCAACGTATCGAAGCGCACCACCGCATCCAACCGGTTGCGAAACTCAGGGCTAAAGAGGCGCTCTAGCGGTTTCTTAGCCGGGTCACCGGCGGGGCTGCCGGACACAAATCCTAACGGCTGAGCCATCAGTTCACGCGCCCCGGCGTTGGTGGTCATAATGAGAATAACATTACGAAAATCGGCTCGACGACCGGTGTTATCGGTTAGCGTGGCGTGATCCATCACTTGCAGCAAAATATTGAACAGATCGGGGTGGGCCTTTTCAATCTCATCGAGCAGCACAATCGAGTATGGGCTGCGGCGTACGGCATCGGTCAGCAAGCCGCCCTGATCGAAACCAACGTACCCCGGCGGCGCACCGATTAAGCGGCTAACCGTATGCTTCTCGGAATATTCGCTCATATCGTAACGCAGCAGTTCAACGCCCAGCGAGCGCCCCAAAACGCGAGCCAGTTCGGTTTTACCGACGCCGGTCGGACCAAAGAAAAGAAACGAGCCGACCGGTTTGTGCGGCAGTCGCAGCCCGGCCCGTGAAAGCCGAATAGCCGCCACAATCGCTTCGATAGCCTGCTCCTGGCCGAAAATATACGTTCGGAGATCGGCATCCAGATTTTGCAATCGCTGCCGGTCATCACCGGAAACGCTTTCTGCCGGAATTTTGGCCATTGTCGCCACGACAATCTCGATATCCTCACGGGTTAAGTTTTTTTTGCGATCACCATCCTCTTGGATGCGCTGGCGTGCGCCGGCCTCATCTAAAACATCGATGGCTTTATCGGGCAAAAAGCGGTCGTTGATGTGCTTGGCCGCCAGTTCCGTGGCTGTGCGCAGCGCCTCATCCGTGTAGATGACATCGTGATGTTCCTCAAAATAGGGTTTGAGACCGACCAAAATCTGAACCGTTTCCTCGACCGACGGCTCTAAAACATCGATCTTTTGGAAACGACGGGCCAAACCACGATCCTTTTCCATCGCCTTGAACTCTTCGTGGGTCGTCGAGCCGATACAGCGCAGTTCACCGCTGGCGAGCGCCGGCTTGAGCATACTGGAGGCATCGACCGAGCCGCCGCTGGTGGCTCCGGCTCCGACCACCGTATGAATTTCATCGATAAAGAGGATGGAGTTAGGCTTGTCCTGAAGCGCCTTCATCACCCCTTTGACCCGTTCTTCGAACTGACCCCGAAATTTGGTTCCGGCCAGCAGCGACCCCAAATCGAGCGCGTAAATGTGTACCCCTTTCAACAAATCAGGTACGTTGCCTTCATGGATACGGGCGGCCAGCCCCTGCACCATAGCCGTTTTGCCCACGCCGGGGTCACCCACAAACAGAGGATTATTTTTGAGACGACGGCATAAAACCTGGATAGTCCGCTCCATCTCTGCCGCCCGCCCAATGACGGGATCAATTTTACCGGCGGCGGCCAACTCAACCAGATCGGTTGTGAACGCTTGAAGCGGATCGCGAACAGGCGCTTCGGCCTCTGTTTCTTCACCCGCCAACTCCGGGGCAGGGTCGGGATCGTAACGGCTAATACCGTGCGAAATGTAGTTCAACACATCGAGCCGGCTAGCGCCTTGCTCTTCCAAAACAAAACGTGCGTACGAATCGGGTTCTTCAAACAGCGCGGCCAAAATATCGCCGCTTTCCAACCGCTCCTGCTCGGCAGCCTGAGCGTGCCACACCGCCCGCGACAGAACGCGCTGGACGCCCATCGTTTCTTCCGGCTCAAGATCCAAGCCATCAGGCAGCTTTTCCATATTCTCGTCCAGGTAGCTACCCAAATCATGCTGCAACTTTTTCACATCGACAGCGCAGGCCCGCAAAATCTCGACGGCGCGCTCGTCATCTGTGAGCGCTAATAAAAGATGTTCCAGGGTTACATATTCATGTTGTCGCTGCTGCGCTTCATGCACGGCACCCGCCAAACATTGGCGCAGCGACTCGGGGATAATTGGTCTGCTCATTCAGGCTTCCTTATTCAGGCTCCATCGTACACATAAAGGGAAATTGGGCTTGCCGAGACATTTGAATGACTTTCTGAACCTTGGTTTCAGCAATATCGCGTTGGTAGATACCGGCCAGACCGATACCCTTACGATGCACATCAAACATAATCTGCACCGCCTCTGATTCGCCTTTGCGAAACACCGTCATCAGCACCAAAATTACAAATTCCATGGTGGTGTAATTGTCATTATGGAGAAGAACTTTATACATCCGGGGTGGATCGACTTTGTCGCGGGTTTCTTCCTGCGTCGCGACATCCCCTTCCTCTTCCATCCAATGGTCAGGCATATTTATTACCTCTCTGTGATAATTTTATCCGATGGGCGAAAGCGGGTCAAGTAAAAGTCGGTTTCGCCGGAAGCGTTCCTGACGCATACAACAAAAGTTGTAATCAAAAATCCGCTCTTTAACCGATTTCTTTGATGCGTCAAAGCGTTATACTTGGCAAAGGCTCACGAATACTACCACGAGATTTGTACATAAGCCTGCGAAAGAAACCAGGGTTTTCGGTCAATTCGACCGATTTTGTCCAAAAACGGCTCTCGCAAGCGCATATTTTCCGTTCTGAAGTTAAAACCCTGGTTTCTCAGACCGAAGTCTCGTTGTAGGACACATCATAAACATCTATCCTATAAAATTCTATTTTTTTCGCAAAGAAAGCAACCGCTAAAACTCAAAGTTTCAGTTCGTACTTTTGCGCTGTTTAAAGATATAACCAATCTGTGGAGATTTCTTACCATGAAACACATATTACCGATTACGACCCTAATTCTTTTTTTATTGACTATGAGCGCGTGCGCCGTGCAACCGAGTACACCGGTTGAAGCTGCACCGATTTCGGTGACGCAGACAGGTGATCAAACTCCAACTGACGAAACCTTAGCAGAAGACATGAATACCGAAGACGCGGTTCTCATCTGGGAAGGCGATCCGCTGGCCGATGACGGCCAAGATGCGTGTCTCCACTTGATGATTACGACCGATCACCAAGCGTTCGTCGGCCCCTGTGGCGAAGCCGGCACGCCGGTCGATTTCACGGGCGATCAACCCGGCGGCTGGAACGAGATGGTCGCTAAGTTTGCGCCGTTTGCACAAGAAAATGCCGACCACCGCATCATATTCAAGGGCCAGGGGGAAAACGCATCTCCAGCCTGGGAACGAGCCATCGACGCCTGGGCACAGACAACCGTGCTGGAGTTAAGCAGCGGCCAGGTCAGCGCTACCGGACGCACCATTATGAGTTGGTGGCTGGGACAGGTGGCCGATCAACCAGGGCAATGTCGCCAACTTATCGTGCTGAGTCACGGCTATGCCTACGGCAATATCACCCCCTGTGAGGGTGGCCCGGTTCAAGAAACCCAAGGGGGCTGGATTGATACCGACGATTGGGAGCAATTAGAGGCCTGGTATACAGAGCAAACAGCGGTTTATCAAGATAACAACTACTTGGCCGGTATGGGTTCGACCGAAATGAGTGAGGCCCAACTGGCCGAACTGGCTCAATGGGCAGAAACGGTTTACAGCCGGATAGCACCCGACTCCGTCTCACAGGCCGCGCCGGACGATTGCCCCCAACCGGCTGATGGCCTCAAACTGTTAGTCAACGCCGCCGACGGCTACTGCTTGCTCTATCCCGGTGCCTATCAAGTCGTTCAACTCAATGCCGGGTCGGTCGAAATCGTGCTCGATACCCTTATGAACCACATCGATCCCCGAGGCAGCGTTACGGTTGAAGACGCCGCCGGACGCACGGTCGAAGAGGCCGCCGGTGAAATTTTGGCGAGTTACAGCTTACCCGATTGGAATATCCATCAGACAACCATGACGCTTGGCGGGGAAGAGGCCTTCGTGCTCGATAATATGCCGGGGCAAGATATTAACCGACGTATTGTTGTCGTCCACGAAGATCGGCTATATTCCTTCTATTTTACGCCCGTCGATGCGAGTAACGAGGAAATTTACCAACGGATGGCGTATCTCTATACGGCCATCGTCGATTCGTTCACCTTTATCCCCGTGGTTCCCGATGCGCCGCTCCAGGCCGGGCCGGAATGTCCCGAAGTCGGCAAAGATGCCAAGCTCTTCCGCAACGATGCCCAGGGCTACTGTCTGCTCTACCATGCCGGCTATAGGGTCGAACAGCCAACCGACAACGAAACCGTTATCTTCGCCGAGTCGCTCCAAGATACAAGCCATCCTAAGATCTTTATCGAGGTCACACCCACCGACCAGACCGATCCCAATGCCATTGTCGATGCGCAGGTGGCCGAGATTAAAGCCGCCCTGCCCGATTACGAGGTCCAGTTCTCTTATGCGCTGCTGGTCGACGGTCACCTGGCCGCTCAGATCGATAACGCCCCCGGCCAGGATATCAGCCGCCAGCTTTTCATCATCCGCGACGGCAAGCTATACAAACTCACCTTCGTTCCGGCCGATCCCACTGATGCCGGTCTCTACGCGGAGATGGAGCAGTTATACACGATGATCATTGCTTCGTTTAAGTTTATGCAGGAATAGAGGGGAAACCCTTAGGACTTGTCCATAAATAACGTTACTGTATCAGGAGACTCAGGAGATCAAAATTTGAGGAGTGAGCATCCTCAGATGCCGAACGGAGCCGCATCTGAGGATGCTAGCTCCTCGAAAATTGGATATGCGTTAGTGTCTCTAAGTTTTCGCCATAATTTGAGCTTTTGTTTATTGCGTAGTGCGTAATGCGTATTGAGCGCCTTTTTACGTACTACGCAATACGCACTACGTTCTATGGAATGTTGTGGCGAAAAACAAATGACACTAACGATATGCTGAGACTGGAGATGGGTAATGAGAAACGAAATAATCTCCAGTCTCCAGTCTCTAATCTCCCAAATTGCAGATTTATGATTACCACCCTGGCGTATTACAGGTTTCAAGGTTCCCGCTCTGCAGGCCGTCCTGAAGCGCCAACTGCCGTTGCTCAGACGAGCCATGGGTCCACGACTCGGGTGAAACGTAGCCCTGTGTCGCACTCTGGATGCGGTCGTCACCCACAGAAGCTGCGGCATCCATAGCTTGGATGATATCCTGATTTGTGACTTGATCCAGATAACCGGTATCCGTAGCGTGATGTATCCAGAGACCGGCCAGGCAATCAGCCTGGAGTTCTGTCTCGACTGCGTCGCTCTGCGGACCTGTACTATTTGAGGTGTTCGAGAGGGC
>JAGRBZ010000502.1 GCA_020433805.1 Anaerolineae bacterium | reverse complement strand
TTCGTCGCTCGAAATGACATCCGTACTTCTTAGTCTATTCAATAACTTGACTGGCCAATTCGGTTAAGGCATCGTCTTGAACACCAAAGATTTTTACAACGCCTTGCGTTGGGTCACTTTGCGGATCATTGGGTCCCTGCGTAACCAAGCCGACCCCGATAAGACCGTCTTCAACCTCAAGCGCTTTTACAATGATGCGATCACCCAGGAAGGCGCTGCCGATTTGCGTTGGCGTACCATCGACATCGGCCATAACGACCAGATCATAAAAGGTGCCGCTGCCGCCCGGATCGCTGACAAGAATCGTTACCGCTTCATCCTGGCCGTCGCCGGTTAAGTCGCCATAGACGAGATGATTGTCCAGGCGAACTATCGTCTCTGTGGCCGAACCGGGCGCGGCGGGTTCGCGATATTCTCCATTGGTTAGCGGGGCTGTACCGTCGGCGGTGTACTCAACATTGTAGGTGGCGTTGCGTAAAGCGTTCAGGTTGAGGGCACCCGCATTTTGGCTCTTTTGAATTCTAGAGGCACCAATGGGCCAGCCGGTTGAGAGGTTACCGTCAATTAACTCCTGGCGGATGGTTTCCAAATCGTCTTTGAGGGTTTGCGGTATTTGGTCTTCAAAGGTGTTGAAGGGGGCTAAATCAACCCCGCCATTTTCCAAAGTGCCGATGTAACTTTTGTTGCCTTCAAACGTTCCGTCAGCCATTTGGGCGATAGTCTCGAAAACAGCCTGATCGATGTGCTTGATAACGCTGGTTAGATAAACATCGGCATAGTCGGGATTGCTGAGCGATTGATCGGCATCAACCCCAATAACGGTCAGTCCATTTTCAGCCGCTACTTCCGCTGTTCCTAAACCGACCCCGCCGGCTACCGGGAAGATGATGTCACAGCCTCGTTCGGCAAACTCGCCGGCAATGGTCTGACCGAAAGCCTGGTTGTTGAAATTGCCGGCAAAGACGCCGGCCCCGCCTACGGGGATGGTTGGATCGGTGTGCCAGCCTAGAACGTCAACCTCGGCATCGTTTTGGTCGTTGTAATACTCCACACCTTGTTCAAAACCGACCATAAAAATCAATACCGGCGGGATTTGCTGACCGCCATAGGTGCAAACCGTTCCGCTCTGGCTCATTCCGGCGGCCAAATAACCGGCCATAAAGGCCGGGTCATCGACATCAAACAAGAGACCGCGATCGTTGGGATTTTGATCGGGGAAATCAATAATGGCAAAGAGCATATCCGGATTGGCCTGAGCCGCTTTGTGCGTTGCTCGGGCCATGGTCGATCCGGTCGTGACAATGCCATCAACCCCTTGGTTCAAAAATTGGGTGATGCGAGCGCCTACGGTTCCATCATCCGGGTCTTGCAGATACTGCACCGAGACACCCAACTCCTCTGCCGCCCGCTGCATTCCAACCCAAGCCAAATCATTGTAGCCCTTGTCATTGAGTTGGCTGACAACGAGACCGTAGCTCAACTCTGGCATCTTGGCCGAGACTGCGGCTTCAGAGATGATGTCGGCATCAGGTATCAGTGATGAGGCGGCAATGTCATCAATAGCGGTTATACTCGTTTCCGATTGCTCTTCTTCTTGAACCGGAGCCGCTTCGGCGGCAGATGCTTCGTTCGAAGGTTCCTCTGTGGCGGCAGTCTCATTGTCGCTCGGTTCAGCGGTTGGGGCTGCGGCCTGCGGTTGATCAGTGGGTTCAGCCTCGGCCGGTGGGGCTGCCTCGGTGGGGGCCGGTTCTGAAGCTGCGTTGTTGCACGCGCCGATGAGGAGACTCATTGTCAGCATCAGCACGAACAAAATTGTGCGCTTGGTCATTATATCTGTTCTCCCTTAACAGTAAAGGCTCTTGGTGGGAGCAACAGAGTTTACTTTGTCGTTGACAAAGCAAGCTTTGTCGCTCCGTACTGCGTAATGAAGGCTTGGCAGGAGCAACAAAGTTACTTTTATGGATAGAAAAGTAAGCCTTGTTGCTCCGCTGCCTTTCAAATCGCAGTATCGTAAACGAACTTCTTAATTGCCATCATCTGGCAGTGGTTCATCGGTTGGAATCGGTTGCTGTTGCTGTTGTTGTTGCTGTTGCTGTTGCTGCGCTGCTTGCCGGGCTGCTTCCTCAGCCTGCCGTTCCGCTTCTTCTTCGGCTTGACGCTGCGCTTCTTCTTCGGCCTGGCGTTGGGCTTCTTCTTCAGCTTGACGCTGCGCTTCCTCAGCCTGGCGTTGGGCTTCTTCTTCGGCTTGACGCTGCGCTTCTTCCTCAGCCTGGCGCTGCGCCTCTGCGTCGGCTTGACGCTGCGCTTCTTCGGCCTGGCGTTGGGCTTCTTGTTGGGCTTGTTGTTCAGCTTGAGCCGTGGCCTGGGCGTCAGCATCCTGCTGCGCCTGGGCTGTAGCCTCAGCCGCAGCTTGTTGTTCAGCCTGGCGTTGGGCTTCTTCTTGGGCTTGGATGCGAGCTTCCTCTTCCGCCTGCCGTTCTGCTTCGTCGGCCTGCTGTTGGGCAGCAATGTCGGCCGCACTGGGGCCAACAAAGATCGAGGCCGTGGCCGTATCGCTAAGGCCGTTTTCGTCGATGACGGTTAGCGTGATCTGATAGTTGCCCTGGGCTTGGTAGGTGTGAGTGACATCTTCGCCCGTATCGGAATTACCGTCGCCAAAGCCCCACTGATAGGTGTCGATCGATCCGGTGCCGGGCGATGAGTTTTGAGCGCTCAAGTCCACCGGTTCACCGGCCTGTACTTGAGCCGGTGCGTCGATGACGGCCATCGGCGGAGTAGCAGGCTGGGGTTGGACAGCGGGTTCTGGTGTAGGTGTGGCCGTAGACTGCGGTTCAGGGGCAGCCGTTGGCGTTGGCTGATCCGGTTCCGTGGTCGGCTGCGGCAGCGGCACCGGCTGACCGGCTCCTGCCACAACATCGATGTCGTAACTGTCTGTTCCACTTAAACCGTTTTGGTCGGTGACGGTTAGCGTCACGTTGTAGGTGCCCGGAGCAGCATAGGTGTGGGTTGCTCCCATACCGGTGGCGGTTTGTCCGTCGCCAAAGCCCCACTGATAGCTAACAATGGGCGCATCGGCCTGCGAGTAGCCGCCGTCAAAGAGAATGGCGTCGCCAACCTGAACCTGATCCGGACCGTTGATTTGGGCCACCGGCGGTTGAGACGGTTGGGCAGTCGGTAGGGAGGGCGCAGGCAATATTGTTGCCGGAGCCGGATCGATGGTGATTTGCATACTGGTGGTATCACTCTGATTGAGATCGTTGTTCAACGTTAACTCAACGGTGTAGTCGCCTGGTTGCTGATAGGTGTGGTCGACCACCAGGCTGCTGCCGGCTGTTGTGCCGTCGCCAAAGTCCCACTGGACGGTAGTTAGCGGAGCCGCTGAGGTCGATGACTGAGCATCGAACGTGACCTGGTCGCCAACTTGGGCAGCGGCGGGGCCGGAAATATTAGCCGTGAGCGGATCGGGTTGGGACAGAGGGTCGATAGTAACCGCAAGCGTTGTATCGCCGCTTTGACCATTTTGGTCGGTCACTTCTAACGTCACTGTGTAGTCGCCCGGTTGGCTGTAGGTATGATTGGTCAGTTGACCGCTACCGGTCGCGCCGTCGCCGAAATCCCATTCGTAACTGACGATGGGGCTGGAGGCCTGCGTACCGCTGGCATCGAAGCTGACGGTGTCGCCGACTTGAGCCGTGGTTTGATCGGCCTGAATCGAGGGTTGGGGCGGCGTGTTGGCCGGCGGCGGATCGCTAATGGTTACGGCATGAGCCGTCGTGTTCGATTGGCCCAGATCGTTGCTCAACGTGAGCAGCACCTGATAGTTCCCCGGCGCAGCGTAGGCGTGGTTGACGACCAAGTTGCCGCTGTCCGAGTTTCCATCGCCAAAGTCCCATTGGATATCGGTCAACGGGGCGGCGGAGGTGGATGATTGGGCATCGAACCTGAGCGACTGGCTGACCTGCCCTTGCGTTGGACCGCTGATGTTTGCCGTTAAAGGTTCGGGCGTTGGTTTAGGATTAACTTGAACTTGACGTGTGGTTGAGCCGGTCTGGCCCTGATCGTCCGTTACGTCAAGGGTAATGGTGTAGTTGCCCGCCTGGGTATAGGTATGGTTCACTTGGGCACCGCTGGCTGTATTGCCGTCGCCAAAATCCCAGTCGTAGTTGGTTATGGGGTTTGAGGACTGGCTGCCGCTGCCGTCAAATGCGATGGCCTGGCCAACCTGCGCGGTCGAAGGCCCCGAGATGGAAGCCTTAGGCGGGTCGGTGGGGGGCGGCGGATCGAGCAGCGTGATGAGGTGGGTGGTCGTATTTTCGAGACCGTTTTGATCGGTGACGGTTAGCCTCACGTTATAGGCGACAACATCGCTTCTGGTGGCAGGTCGGTTATAAACGTGGGGGACGCGCGGCCCATTGGCGCTGGAGCCGTCGCCAAAGTCCCAGGCCCAACTGACAATCTGATTTTCAGATGTTGATGCGGAGCCGTCAAAAATGACCTCCTGGCCCCACTGCCCTTCTTGTGGCGCGTTAATTCTGGCCACAGGCGCATTCCCACCACTTAAGTTATCATCGATGCGAATAGAGTGGCTGTCGCTGCTGCGTAGCCCATTTTCGGCCACTACGGTTAAGACAACGCTATACAGCCCTTCTTGATTAAACGTATGCGAAACTTGCTGTCCACGAGCCGTGGTTCCATCGCCAAAAACCCAGCGATATTCGGTAATTGGGCTAATGGAGTAGGAACGGTTACCGCTAAATGTAACCGGAGCACCCACTTCGCCTGTAGACGGCGCGTCGACAATGGCCGTTGGTGAGGTGGTCGACTCAAGGTCGTCCTTGATCTCGATTCTCACATCGGTCGTGTCGCGCAGTCCGTTTTCGTCTGTTACCCGTAACCGAACCCGGTAGGTGCCGGGTTCATCAAAGGTGTGGTCAACCTTTCTGCCCCGGGTGCGTGAGTCGTCGTCAAAGTCCCATTCGTATCTGTCAATGGGACTGTCTCCCTGACGCGAGCGTCCCCCGTCAAATCTAACGGGCTGACCGACTACTCCTTCGCTGGGGGCGCGGATGACGGCTATCGGTCCCTCTTGCGGCCGGTCGGTGCGCTGCCACGAAAAGCCGATATAGGACGAGCTGACGCGTTGGAAATATTCAACCCGAAGCTGGTGAATGCCGGCAGGAACGCTACGTTGAACTTCCACAACGCCGGTGCTTCCATCCCGCCAGCGATCTGAAATGAGGTCGTTGTCAATCCACAGGCGGTGGCCGTCATCAGAGATGATGCGGAAAAGAAAATCGCCGCCGTCAAAGGGAACCTGGCGCGTCCAGCGAACTGAGAAGTTTTCGCCGGGGACGCCGGGGCCGGGCGAGTTGCCGTTCCAGTTGTAGTTGATGCTGCCTTCATTGCGAACCAGCACCGGCGAACCGGCCAGGTCAGGATTGTTGAAATATTCCGCTTTCCAATCCGGGAACCTATCGATTCGCTGCCACGACAGCACGGCGACCGCGCCGCCGGTCAGTTCATTATATTCCATGCGGATGTCGTGGTTGCCTTCTGATAGGTAGATGTCAGCGGCAAAGGTGGTAGGCGATTGCTCGACCCATCGGTTGATGAGCAGCGCCCCGTCGACCCACAGTCGCACCCCGTCATCCGTTCGGGTAAAGAAGCGATAGGTTCCGGCTGAAAAGTTCAGTGTACGGGTCCAGCGCACCGAGAAGAAATCGTTGGGAATAACATTTGGGGC
>JAGRBZ010000501.1 GCA_020433805.1 Anaerolineae bacterium | reverse complement strand
CCCAGCGACCAAACCGCTCTCATGTGGGGTCGTCTGGCGGCCTTCTGTACCCGCGATCCTGGGCAGGCCACGACGGAGATAATCGCCGCTGAACACGCTATCATCAAAGGGCTGCTAAAAGTGGTTTATGATGCCACCACCCAATCAGCCGAAGACCTACCCGGCTGGGCCTCCCTGGCCGAATCGATTATGACCCGTATTGAGGCCAATGATTACGCCTATTTCATCGAGCAGTCCTCAAATTTTGTGGCCGACTATGCCTCGATGTCTAATCCCGGCCAGGTTATAGGCCGGGTGCTGCGTTTGACGCAATCGCCGAGCGGGTTACCGCAAGCCTACTACTGGGCCTTAGAGCAAGCTATCGAGAACCAGGGCCGAATGCCGACGCGCGGCATCTGTTTCAACGTACCGTATGCTATAGCCACCTGGTCCGACGGCAATGCGGTTGAACTGCTGGCTATCAATCACTGGCGCGACGAAGCAGCCATCCCCATCCGGCTGCTCTACCCAACCGATTTGGGTCCGGCCCCGGAAGGCAATGAAAACGCCATCCGGGTTCGCCTGACTGCTGAACAAGCAGAGCGTGTTGTAGAAGCTTTAGTGACAGCCTGTAATCAATAAGGTGACAGTCGCTTTACGCCGGTAACGCAGGTCTAATTTGGCTAAATATGCCGCATTAATCCGAGAAAAAGTGACTGTCACCTTGACCGGGCAATAACGTCCGCATAACAAAGGAATACAATGACAATCGATCCCCTTATCTCACGAGAAGAAGCACTGGGCGGAATGTCCGGTCGGGTTACCAAACAGGCCAGTCTGCTGCTGATCTTGATTGAAAATCGGACGATCTATCTGCTCACCCAGTCGCAGCAGGCCGCGGCCTTCGCCTTAAGTGAGGCAGCAGCGTCACCCCACCAAGATTTTCTCGAAGCCATCGCCCAGGGCCGCGATCTCCCTTTTCAGCCCACAATTCGACACCTGGAACGGTATGCCCCCCAATGGTCCATATTGGTTCCGGCCAACCCTGATATTCAGGCTGCTGTCGCCCACTTGCTAGGCCAAAAATATAAGTTTACAGCGCAGGCCGTACCGGGACTCAGGGCGGCTTTAAACCTGGATAGCGACGCCGTCGGCCAGGCTTACCAACGCTTGTACAACCGGCCCCTGACCTCGATATATACCTCTCGCGTTATTAGTCTACGCGACCAACTGCGCTGGCGATGGGCCACCTTGGCCGGTCGATTAGAGAATTTACCCCCCTTCTGGCTAACCTGTATCCTGACGGTGGTTATTGGGGCGGTTAGCCTGGCCCTGCCGATTGCCGTAGCCGGGGTTGGGCCGCTGCCGGGCGTGGTGATGATTATCGTTATTGGTCTGATCAATATGCTCACCATCGCCGCGATGGCCGAAACGGTCACCCGCAGCAGTGAGATTCGCTTTGGCAGCGGGTTCATCGGCCGGATTGTGGACGATTATTTGGGCCAGGCCAGTTCGGCCTTGCTGTCTATTGTGCTGGCTGCCTTTTCATTTGGCCTGCTGCTGGTCTTTTACCTGGGCATTTCAACGACCTTGGAGGGAGCGAGTGGACTACCGGCCGAAATCTGGATGGTGCTTGTCTTTTTGATTGGCCTCTACTTTCTAACGCGCGGCTCATTAAATGCGACGCTGGCGTTGACCATTGTCATTGGGTTGGTCAACATGGTCTTGCTGCTCATCCTCTCGCTGCTGGCTTTTGCTTACCTCAACCCGGAAAATTTGCTTTACATCAACGTCCCGTGGCTCAACGGGCAGCCGTTCGATCCGGATGCATGGAGTTTTCTTATAGGGGTTGTTATGGGCATTTATTCGGCCCACGTTCTGGTTGTTATCTTTGGCAAGCTCCTGTTGCAGCGCGACCCCAGTGGTCGAGAGGTGATTAAAGGCCATACGGTTGGCATTGGAGTCGCCATCGTTCTAAACGTTATCTGGGTGCTAGCCGCCAGCGGGGCAGTGGCTCCCCACATTTTAGCCGGGCAGCAAGGCACATCTTTGGTGCCGCTAACCGCTACGATTGGCCCTGCTATGGGCGTTTTAGGAGCCATCTTTGTTATCGTCAGTATGGGCCTGGGCATGGTGCAGTTTTCGGTTGCCCTCTTTAATTTGGCCCACGAGCGGGTTGATACGCCCAAAACAGCCGCTTTGGGACGGCAAGGACGCTTCTTGCTGTCATTAACCCCCATTGTTCTGGTTTTCTTGCTGGCCGAGTGGATGTCGTGGACCAATACCGGCTCTTTTACCGGCATCCTGGCCATCCTCGGCATTATCGTCGATTCGCTGATGACCGGAATTTTTCCCGTTCTGCTGTTAGTCGCCAGCCGTCGTAAAGGGGAGTTGGTGCCGCAAGTTGTCCATCGCTTTTTGGGGAATCCGCTCTTGTTAACGGGAATTTATTTATTATGCCTATTTAATCTTGTGTTTCACGCGCTGATTATCTGGCAAAACCCGATTCAACGCCTGTTGGGGTTGGTCATCGCCCTCCTGGTCTTGGGGCTGACTATCGCAATGATCCGCCGAGGCGTGTTCAGCCCCCGCCTGATCATCGAACTGCGAGACGATCAAAGCCGGGGCGGCAAATCGCGGGTCTATGTCACGGCCAATGGACAGCCGGTTCCCATTGAAGTTCAGTTGGGCTATACCGGCGGCGAAGAACTGCTCCAGGCCAATTCCGGCACTATTCGCACCATGTCCGATCTACGTTACATCCGGCTGAACCTGCCACCCACTACGGCCCGCCACTTAAAAGTGCTGGCCCATACCATTACCCCCGATGGAACCGCTCAAGATTGGCCCGTACATCTCACCCTCAACGGGAACGACACCCAACCAACGTTTGATGCGCCCTTATCCGATGGACAAGTGACGCTGCCGCTAGCCGCGGATGTCCGTCAAATCGTGATGAATTTTACCTGATCATCTTTACTGCGGCCCAGCCGATTTCATTGCTCGAAAGGGTCGCAGCCCGGCTGCCAAACTCCCCATCGCCACGAGCAACAACAGCGGTGTTATTATAGCCAGCGAATAACGCAATGCCGCCGGATCGTGAAAGATAAAATCGGTGGTCAGCGCCACCACCGTCGGGCCGAGACCCTGACTGACAATATTGACAAAGGCTAGATAAAGAGCGGTGCTTTGAGCGCGGATGGGATTGGGCAACATCTCCTGCACAGCGGCCATCGCCACCCCGGTTGATGCCCCACGACAGAAGAAAGCCGGAATCAGCCACAGCGCCGCCAATCCGGCCGTCGGCATCAGCGGAAAGATGAGACAGGTAACGGCCATTCCCACCGCCGCGCCAATCTGCACCCGCACGTTGGCGTCGAGACTGCCGCGCTGGATCAGCCCATCGGCCAAATAGCCGCCGGTCAAAATCCCTAATGTCGAGCAAACCACAATAATCGCCCCCAAGGTCAACCCCGCTCGCTGGGCGCTCCAGCCATACGTACGTATAAAAAATGAGGGCGTCCAGGCATTGACCCCAATAATGGCCGTCAAAAAAAGAGCACGACCACCGCAAATGGTACCGAAGGCAGCCCGATGGTCATCCATATAGCGTAAAATCTTACGAAACGAAGCCTGGCTTTTCAACTCCGCCGTTGGCTCCGGGCGTGGTGGCTCTCGAACGGATAACATCAACACTGCGATCAAAAGCCCCGGCAACCCGACCATCATCAACACCAATTGCCAGGGCCGCACCAGGCCGATGAACGGCAGCAGCCAGAACTCTTGCGCCGAAACCAGCCCGATCACCGTCGCGGCCACGATCAAAGAGAGACCGGTGCCGGTATAAGCCCCCATCAAATAGGTGCTGATGGCCGTACTGCGCCGCTCGCCCGGAAAATATCCGGCGATCATCGCCATTGCAGTAGGCGTGTAGCCGGCTTGGCCCACCCCCACCCCGGCCCGCGTCAGAAAGAGTTGAGTGTACGTCGTTGCTAAACCGCAGGCTGCTGTCATCAGGCTCCAGATGGTAATCGAGGCGGTTAAAATGGCTCGACGGCTGTGCCTATCGGCCAATCGCCCGATGGGGATACCTAGCGTCGAAAAGAAGATGGCGAAACTCAAGCCCAGCAGCAAGCTGATCTGTGTGTCGCTGAGGTTCAAATCGTGGCGTATCGGCTCAACCAGCAGATTGAGCACCCGCCGGTCGGTTAAGGCCGACATAAGCCCCAAATTGAGTACGCCAATCACATACCAGCCATAAAACCGACCTTTCGTTAAAACTGCTTGTTCTAAAATAGGTCACCGCCAACTTAGCATGCGTTCATCGACAAAATTGTAGGTAAAATCAAGCTGGGCATTGACGTCTTCCGCAAACATGGGCCGTGGATTAGACCCATCGGCGTTCATCAGCCACAGTTCCCAGCGTCCGGTGCGGTCGGTTAAAAAGGCGATCTGGGTGCCGTCGGGCGACCAGGCCGGGGAGACGTTGTTCCATTGCGGCGCGTCGTCGGGCTGCACCGAGACCCACAGCGGCGTTTGGGTGAGCCGCACCCGCCCGCTTCCGTCCCGGTTGAGGCGATAAATATCGTGAGCGCCACCGCTGACCTGGGCGCTGGCCGAAAAGGCAATGAAGCGACCATCGGGCGAGAAAACCGGCGAGCCATCCGTCACCTGCTCAGTCAGCAGCGTGTAGCCCATCGCCGGATTGACGATGTCGCTTGCCAGCAGGCCGCGCCCGCCGTCGGATACGACGCGCCAGGGTTGGATCGGGTCCCAGGCCGGACGGAAGGCATAGGTTCCACCATCGACATCCTCAAAGCGGCCATCGTTCAGGCTAATCACCCGCAGATCCCAATGGGGGTCGGGCGGCACCGTCCAACACAGACGGGCCTTGCGTTCATCTTTGTTGATTGTAACCTTGATGTCGTAGGCATTCATCGGCGGCGTCTGTCCGGCGTCGTGGCAACTGGTGTTGGCCTCTAATCGCCCGCCGTTCTGGAAGTTGATGACCAACTGCGTCCCATCGGGCGACCAGTCCGGCCCTTTCGGCTGCTTCACAAATTCGTGAACGACCCGCTCGTTGCTACCGTCGATGTCGATCAGCCGCACCGTGCCGTTACCCGCCTCGCCTTGATCCCACACCGTAAAGGCGACCGTCTGCCTATCGGGCGACAGCACCGGATCGAGACCGCTCGTCAGGCGGCGCAGACCACTGCCGTCGCTGTTGATGGTGAGGATGTCGCCGCCGCTGGCCGTACTAAACACCAACCGTCCCGACGCCACATCCTCGCGAAAGGTCAGCGCCGGTTCGGCCTCAGCGGGAGCCAACGCCGGTTGCGGGGCCGACGGCAGGTCGGCGATAGGGCTGTGGATGGTCAGATTTTGCAGTCGCGCCCAACCCAGGCCCTCGCTGCCGATGGGTTGAACCAGCACCCAACTGCGGGCGTCGTTGATGCCGTGAACTTGCACCAGCGTGTTGATCGCCAACGCGCCGACCGCATCGTGGAAGATACCGGGGCCGCTGCGCACCGGCTCACCGTTGCTCTCGACCCAGGCGGTAATAATCGCCGGTGCGGCATCGACATCACCTGCGGGAGCCAAATCGGCGACCGCCACCCAGCCCAACCGCGAGTCGGCGTGCATCGGCTGGATGAGCGCCCATTGACGGCTGGTATCAACGCCCAAAAGGGTCAACGGCTCCGCTTCATCATGCAACGTGGCGATGGGTGCATACGCCGTACCGGGGCCAGAGCGTACCTCGGCCTTAA
>JAGRBZ010000500.1 GCA_020433805.1 Anaerolineae bacterium | reverse complement strand
CCAAAATTACTAGATTTAGTCGTTGCCAAACTCTGCAACGCCTGATCGACATCCGAAAAAGGCGTTACCAAACTCTGCAACGCCTAAAATTACTAGATTTATGCGATTCCTAACTCTGCAACGACCAAAATTACTAGATTTAGTCGTTGCCAAACTCTGCAACGCCTGATCGACATCCGAAAAAGTCGTTACCAAACTCTGCAACGACCAAAATTACTAGATTTAGTCGTTGCCAAACTCTGCAACGCCTAATCGACATCCGAAAAAGGCGTTGCCAAACTCTGCAACGCCTAAAATTACTAGATTTAGTCGATTCCTAACTCTGCAACGCCTAAAATTACTAGATTTAGTCGATTCCTAACTCTGCAACGCCTGATCGACAGCGTTATTGTTAGGGTTTTTAATCCCAACAGGGTAGAACTTAGGTGTGTAATTATCTATAGATTTATAACGCCAACTCTTTGCCCCAACCTGTGTGCGCCTAAATTGAAAAGGCGAGGTGGACATTCTTCTCAAACCCAGATATACTGATTCCTACAACTTAAGTTTTCTAACTACTTTTTTCCTATTTCACTAACTTTTACTGGAGACCTAGACATGGCTATTTCCTACAGAGACAACAACAGCCCCAACGAAATTCGCTTTCCTAACCCTCGTAAGCGTACGGATGTGATTAAGCATGGGCAAATCTATGTTGCCCAAGAACAAACCCGCCCCGTTGAGCAGCAAACACCCTTTACCCCCATTATCAGCGATTTACTACAGCGTACTATTGCCGCTGAAAACGAACTGAAACAAGCCGAGCGTGAGCGCAAGTCGGCCGCTTCGGAACTGAAGTCGTTGTTGGGTGCAGCCCGCAAAATTATTTGGAACATGTGGAAAAGTGTCACCGCTAAATGTTCCGACAAGCCGCACCAGGCTACGAACTGGGGGTTTTATTATAAAGCGAATACCGGCAACGTCATTTTGCCTAAATCGCTTGAAGAGCGGCTGGAAACGCTTAACGCTTACATCAGCCAAGAACAAAGCCAGCCCGAAGATCAACGTTTTCCTATCCCTGATTTGCTTGATGTTATCGATATGCACATGGCGCTGGAGGACCAGGCCGATACACGGGCGGCATCGCTGCGTAAGCGGGAAAGCCAGGTCGAAAGATGTAACGAATTGGCGCTGAAGCTGTGTAACTATCTCCAGGCGGCCGGTATCTATCTGCTGGCTATGGAATTTAAGTTCAAAATATCGAAAGATTTACAAAATTGGGGGTATGATATTGCCGCCAAAAGCAGCTCGTCTTCGTCCCGTGAGGAAAGTGGGGGAGAAACGACGCCTACGCCTGAACCGGCCACCAACGGCAGCAGCGAGCCGGTCGTAAAAGACAGCACCCTGCTCAACGGCACGGCCGATGTTGATGTTGAGGTTGTTGACGCCGATAGTGAGAAGGAGTAGGGAGACGGGAGTAGGAAGTAGGGGGATAACTCTTTTTACTCCCTACTCCTTACTCCCTACTCCCTCATTACCATCGTTACCACGTCAAGCGTCATAGTCAATCAAACGGGATCTGATCCTTAAGCATCTGCGGCGTAAAGGTCGCATTCTCGGCAATCAAATTGCGGGCGTTTGAAACCTGATCCCACACGTTCCACAGCAAAACGCCGCGTACCTTACCCTCTTTCAAATAGTAGACAATGCCTTTTTTGTACTTTTCCTGCCAGTTTTCAACCATCTCCAGGTCAGAATTTAGCTCGCCCACGGCTTCATAGCCCATATCGAACATATCAGAGTAAAACATAGGCGAATGGTTGTATTCGGTTTCTTCATCGCCGGCCATAGCCGTACCGGCCACACCGCCCATCGTCAGGGCGTTATCTTCGTGTTCAACCCGGCGATACTTTTCCAGGAAGGGGTCGTAAAAGACAGCCACATCACCGGCCGCATAAATATCTTTGTTGCTGGTGCGCAGATTTTTGTCGACGACGATGCCGTTATCCACACTTAAACCGGCCGATTCGGCTAGTTCGGTGTTAACCTCAATTCCGATGCCGGCGACAACACCGTTGGCCCGTATTTCGCGGCCGCTCATCGTGACAACCTTCAAATCGGTATCGTTACCCGACAGTCTAATCACTTCCTCATCGGTTAAAACCTCAACACCCTTCTCGCGGTAGGTATCGGTAATGTATTGGGACAGTCCCGCCGGAAAAAGCCGGGCGCAAATCCCCTTATCGGGAAAGACCATCGTCACCCGTTTGCCATTTATCGCCAGCGCCGCCGCCACTTCCGCGCCGATAAAGCCGCCGCCGATGACCACAAACTTATCGTGCTTCGCGGCCAACTGTCGCAATCGCTCGTAGTCGGACAGGGTTCGATAATAGATGATATGTCCGTTACCAAACGGCAATTGGCGGGGCGAACCGCCGGTAGCCAGCAGCAGCTTTTCGTAGCGGTAGGTCCGGCCTTCGCTGTCGGTGACCACTTTCCGGTTCGTATCGATTTTTTGGGCGAAACGATTTAAGAAGATGTCGACGTTAGAATAGTCTATATTACGCTTAATTTCTTCAACGGTGCTATCTTTCCACAGTCCTTTGGAAAGCGGAGGACGGTCGTAGGGCTGGTGGCTTTCGGCCGTAATAAGCCCTATCGCGCTATCTTTGTCTGCCTCCCGCAGGCTGCATATGGCGGCTGAGGCCGTCATCCCTCCGCCGATGATAAGGTATTTGAAACTGTTGTCCATCATTTCATGTCTCCAATCCGGTATTGCATAAGATAGAAGGGGTCTGCTTGTCGATAAGGGTGCTACTCTGCCCTTCACATAATAGATATCAGTATATCAAACGGTCCGCCTATTGACGATACTCAAAGGAGTAACTTTTTCATCTGGAAAGAGCTATTTTCATTAGCTCAACCAGATAATGGACGTTGCTATCTAATAAGCCCCCCCGGCCCCCCAGAGGGGGGAGCAAGACGTCAGTTCCCCCCTCTGGGGGGTTAGGGGGGCTAACCTCAGCCACTAACTTAATGACCTTGGGTTGCTGGGTTAGAGACAAATTAGCAGCTACAAGGGATACGCGGCATTCTATACGATAGAAATAGGCGTTACGCACTTGACACCTGCCTATGTCATTTCGTAGCCAAAGGCGGAGAAATCTCTATAGCATCTGTTTGCACACATCATTCTCAGGGATTTCTCGTCGTTCCTCCTCGAAATGGACATGTCAACTGCATAAGTTATAAGTAAAAGTGGCTCTTTTGGAACTCAGGGGGTTGACAAGATCGTAAAACGAAAAACGTAATCCTTTTTTACGCATCACGTTTTACGTTTTATGGTGTCAATCCCACGAAATCCTGTTGAACCGTAAAAGTTATATATCTCATCCCCCTGGACTATATAAGATAACCCAACTCGTTGCGCGGGATTACTCGCTTGAGTATGGGCAGCCGCGTACCTATCGCGTATACTAGGTCTAATGTACCCCCACCCTAACCTGCAACATCACAAACCGGCAGCCAACGAGAAGAAAAAGGAAGGAAAAGAAATGATGATGTCCGAAAAACTGTCCCAAGCCCTAGCTATCTACGCTGTTCTCGAACAGAAATTGTCCGAAGAAGATTTCACAACCTTAGCCACCATCGCCCAATCACAAGGCGGCCTGGGCGAGCTGTACCAAGAGATAAAAGTGCGGGCCGATACGTATCGGTCAGCCAGAGAAGCCTTTATGACCAGCGGTGACGCCGACGAAGCCAAGACACAGCAGGATTCCCTGCTTCATGTTGAGCGCCAGATGGCTATTATAGAATATCTGCGCTTTGCTTAATACAGGGTATTGCAACATTAAACCGTGGAACCATAAAATCGCTTTAATAATCGACAGAATTTACAAGATTTACTCTAATTATGACAAATAAAATCGTGATAATCTTGTAAATTCTGTCTAATTTTTCTTTACCCCGGTTTAGTGCAGAGCTACCTAATCGGACCATTCATTCTATCTCCGGCTTAGCGTTAGCCCCCCGACGGGCCGCGCTTGTGCTGCATAAAGCGCGGCTAAGCCTTGGTCACCGAATTTACAATCCTCAGGCGGTATGTGTTACAATAGATGTACGACTTAATGCGTTTCAGTAAGGCGAACATCTATGAACCCAAATATTGCTCCAATGCTCGGTATGTACGTCCACATTCCCTGGTGTCCGACGCGTTGCATCTATTGTGACTTCAACACCTATGTTGAGGGCAATCCCGACTTAAAAGCCGGTTATCAGGCGGCTCTGCTGCGCGAAATTCGCGAGAGTGGGTCAAGTTTGAAGCGCCCGCCACTCAATACGATCTTTTTCGGCGGTGGCACACCCACCACGCTTGATCCGACGCAGTTGATCAAGTTGGTCGACACCGTTAGCGCCGCCTTCAATCTGCAAGCCGATGCGGAGATCACCACCGAAGCCAACCCCGGCACCCTGTCGCTCAGTTATTTGCGCGAGTTGCGTCAAGGCGGCATCAATCGCCTGTCGATGGGCGTGCAGAGCTTTAGCGATTACGAGCTAAAATTCCTCAGCCGGCTGCACAACAGCCGCGAAGCCCGCAAAGCGGTTGAAAATGCCCGCGCTGCCGGTTTTGAAAACGTAAGCCTCGATCTCATCTTTAATCTCCCCCAACAAACGCTCGAACAATGGCTCTCGAACCTCTATGAAGCCATCAAGCTTGAGCCGGACCATCTTTCCATTTACTCGCTTATTGTTGAACCGGGCACACCGCTGCATCGCCAGGTTGCGCAAGGGAATGTGCCGCAGCCGGATGATGATGTTGCGGCCGACATGTACGCGGCAACCATCGATACGTTGGCCCAGGCCGGCTATATGCAGTATGAAATCTCCAACTGGGCCAAATCCAAAGGCGAACCCGATTGGGAGACACCGGCGCTGGCATCGGCCCATAACCTCATCTACTGGCGCAACCAATCTTACTTAGGGATTGGGGCCGGGGCTTTCGGTACCGTCAACGGTAAGCGCTGGGCCAACGTCAAACGTCCCCAAAGTTATATGGGGCGCGTCGGCACCGGCGGTCGATTGGGTCTGGCTCGCGATGAAGCCACGTTTGAAACCCTTACACCCCAAACCGCCATGGCCGAACATATGATGCTCGGTCTGCGCCTGGTACGTGAAGGGGTCAACAGCCAGGCGTTCGAAGCACGTTTTGGAGTTGCGTTAGAAGCGCAGTACGCGGAGGCCGTGGCCTACGGTCTGGAGCGCAACCTCACCGAATGGATCGACTCCCCCACCGGCCCCCGTTTGCGGCTCACCCGCCAGGGGCGATTTCTCGCCAATCAAGTTAGCGTTCAGTTTGTGGAGTAGGCCGTGCCTAATGACGATACGGCTGCCCGCTGGCAATCTCTTAATGAAGCGATCATCACCTGCCGGGCCTGCCCTCGCCTGGTCGAATGGCGCGAGCAGATCGCCCGCGAAAAGCGTCGCGCCTACCGCGACTTCGAGTATTGGGGCCGCCCCGTACCCGGCTTTGGCGATCATCAAGCGCGCTTAATGGTGATCGGTCTGGCCCCCGGCGCACACGGAGCCAATCGCACCGGGCGGGTCTTTACCGGCGACGGCTCCGGCGATTTCCTGTACGAAGCGCTGTACGAAGCCGGTTTTGCCAGCCAGCCCACGGCTCGCCATCGCGACGACGGTATGGTGTTGACCGATGCCTTTATCACGGCTGCCGGGCGCTGCGTGCCGCCCGCCAACAAACCCACCGCCGCCGA
>JAGRBZ010000499.1 GCA_020433805.1 Anaerolineae bacterium | reverse complement strand
TCATCTGGTCATCGAGGAGTATCAGGAAACAGTGGCCCGGCGAGACAGCGAACCAGAAACAGAGCCACATCTGATTGTGCTGTCGGCCAGAAATGAAGATCGCTTGAGGATGTATGCTCAAAAGGTATTGATTTTCTTGGAGCAGGCTGAACAAGATCAAGCCGTCGACTCATCAAAGCCATCGCTGGCCAGCCTGGCCTACACCTTGCAGGTGGGGCGGGAGGCAATGGAGGTCCGGCTGGCTCTGGTGGTGTCCAGCATTGATGATTTGATTGAAAAATTGCGGCAGTACGCCCAGAAACAGACGTCAAGCGCACGTGTCTACCAGAGCCATATCAAGACCGGTCCCCTCAAATCAGAACTGTTGGTTAGCGGTGAGGCCGGTGCAGCCTTTATCAGAATTGTCATCCGTAACCGAGAGCTTGATCAATTGGCCCAACTGTGGGTCTCAGGGGTTGAAATTGATTGGTCGTTGCTGTATGGGCAAGAAACGCCCAAACGGATTTCATTGCCTACCTATCCCTTTGAGCGCAAACGGTATTGGTTTGATGCCCATCAAGCCCATCACCAACCCATGGTCGCGCCACGTCAACCGGCAATCCAGACATCCAAGCCCCACAATGAGGGCAAATTGATATTAAAACCGATCCAGAGTGTAGGGCTGCCGCCGGATGAAGTTCAAGCCAAGAATATTTTGTCTCTATCCTTACCGCCAGCCAACCCAAAAAATGTGACCCCTAACGAAAACCGAAGTCAATCCGTGACCCCTGTCAGGCAAACCTCAAGCCCATCAGCAAGCGATGTCAAAAAAGAAGTTCGGGCATTGCTGATATCGACTTTATATTTGGACGGTGCAATTGATGAAGACAAGCCGTTTAATGAGTTAGGCATGGACTCGATTACAGGCGTGGAGTTTGTCAAAGCAGTTAATCAGACATTTGCTGTCGCGATGAAGATCGGCAAGTTGTATGATTATCCTACCCTGAGGGAAATGGCAGCGTATGTGGTCCGTCTGGTCGATAAGGCGGAGCTAAGTCACCCCGGCCATGTCGAACATACCGACGCGGGTTATGATGGTATCGAAGCTGAAACAACGGTCAGCAGATTGAAGCTGCCAAACGTAACCGTCGAACTGGCGGAAACGCCACGTGAACTGATTTCGCCATCGGTGATGAACGAGACCGATGTGGCGGTGATTGGCCTGGCCGGCCGCTTTCCCGGCGCGGACAACCTCGATCAATATTGGCACAATCTCAAAGAGGGCATCTGCTCGGTTGCCAAAATTCCGCCCGAACGGTGGGATGTGGCGCGTTATTATGATCCCGATCCCCATGCCCCAAACACGAGCTACAGTCAATGGGGTGGCTTTCTGAGCGATATCGACAAGTTTGATCCCCGCTTTTTTAACCTCTCGCCGGCTGAAGCCAAAGTGATGGACCCTCAGCAGCGGTTGGTTTTGGAAGAGGCCTACCACGCCTTGGAAGACGCGGGCTATGGTCAGCAGTCCATCGCCCGGCGGGCCTGTGGTTTGTATGTTGGCTTAATGGGCGGCAATGAGTATCAGCGCCGTGTGGAGCAAACCCAACCTGCCCAGGCCATGATGGGCAACGCCGGTTCAATTTTGGCCGGTCGCGTGGCCTATGCCTTTGATTTGCAGGGGCCGGTGATCACGGTCGATACAGCCTGCTCCTCCTCGCTGGTAGCGGTCGATATGGCCTGCAAGAGTCTCATCAATCGGGAAGTCGAGATGATGCTGGCCGGGGGCGTGACGTTGTATCTAACCGAACAACCTTACATCGGGATGAGCAAAGCGCATATGCTATCCCCTGCGGGCTTGTGCAAAACCTTTGACGCGCAGGCCGATGGTTTTGTGCCGGGTGAGGGCGTTGGCTTTGTCATGCTCAAGTTATTGAGTCGCGCACGTGCTGACGGCGACACCATTTATGGCGTTATTAAAGGCAGCGGGGTCAACCAGGATGGCCGAACCAACGGCTTGACCGCCCCCAATGTCAAATCACAGCGGGATTTACAGTTGGCAGTTTACCGCAACTATGGCCTCGATCCCAGCGAGATAACCTATGTGGAAACGCACGGTACCGGCACAAAGCTAGGTGATCCGATCGAGGTGGAGGCCTTGACCGAATCGTTCCGGCATTACACCGAGGCCAGTCACTATTGTGCCATCGGTTCGGTGAAAACCAACATCGGACACACCTCAGCGGCGGCGGGAGTGGCCGGGTTAATCAAGGTGTTGCTATCGCTGAAGTATAAAAAGCTCCTGCCCTCGCTTCATTTTGCGGTGCCAAATGAGCATATCGATTTTGAGAACAGCCCGTTCTATGTGAACACCGAATTCAAAGATTGGAGCGTCGCCAAGGGGCCGCGCCGAGCAGCAGTGAGTTCGTTTGGTTTTAGTGGAACCAATGCTCACGTTGTCTTGGAGGAGTACGTCTCTCAGGAACTCGAAGTTAGGAGTCAGCAAGCAGAGGGAGGGTTGTACCTGATTGTGCTATCGGCCAGGAATGAGGCGCAACTGCATGTGTATGCCCAAAAGCTGATGAATTTCCTGACAGCATCCCCTGATATTTCTCTCGCAGAGTTAGCCTATACATTACAGGTCGGTCGAGAGGCCATGTCAGCGCGATTGGCCCTGGTCGTGGAGAATGAAACCGAATTACAGGAAGCTTTGGTCGCGTATGGTGCCGGAAAAGTTGAGAGCGAGCGACTTTTTACCGGACAGTTAACGCGACAAAAACGCACCATCAACCTGATAAATGACGATGAAGATGCCGGAGAACTGGTTACGACCTGGCTAAGAAAGGGAAAATTAGCTAAATTGGCCGAGTTGTGGGTCGAGGGTGTAGAGGTTGATTGGACCTTACTCTATGGGGCGGTTAAGCCTCGGCGGATGAGTTTGCCGACCTATCCTTTTGCTCGGGAAAGGCATTGGCTGTCCAACAGTGGCCCATTGCCCGTTGCCGATTCTCAATTGGCAATGGCTCCGATCCATCCTTTAGTCCACCAAAATACCTCTACGCTTACCGGGCAACGTTTCACTACGACCTTCACCGGAACCGAATTTTTCTTGAATGACCATCGCGTGCAGGGAGAAAAGGTATTGCCGGGGGTGGCCTATCTGGAAATGGCCTTGGCTGCCGGAGAGATGGCCATCGATCATGGCGCGGTGACTCAACTCAAAGATGTGGTCTGGCTCAGGCCGTTAGTTGTCAAGGATATGCCGCTGAAAACGCAGCTTAGCCTGCACCCAACAGAGGATGGGGCGGTAGCCTACGAAATCAGTAGCTTCGATGAAACAGGACAAGCCGTGGTTCATGGTCGGGGTAAACTGGTCTCTGCGGCCACGGCTGAGGCGGCCCAGGTTATCGATTTAGAGGCGATCCGGCAGCGCTGTCCAGAAACAAAATCAGGAGCAGCCTGTTACCGGCGCTTTGAGGCGCAAGGGCTGACCTATGGACCCACGTTTCAAGTAATCGAAGACGTCGTCGAAAACGAGATGGAGGCGCTGGCCCGGCTGCGGCTGCCGGCTGAGGTTGGTAGCGAGGCCTATGGTTTGCATCCAAGCTTGCTGGATGGATTACTACAAAGCGTGATAGGCTTGATGGCCGACAGTTTCCCATCAAAATTGTATCTCCCCTTTGCCTTGGATGCGTTGGAGGTGCTGACGCCACCTCCGGCCATCGGCTATGCCTATGTCACCCGATTGGCGCTTCAGCCGGATACCGCCCGTTTCAACATCGCTCTATTGGATGAAGGAGGAAGGGTGTGCCTCAAACTCCACAATGTTACGATCAAATCTATCTCCCCGGCGGAATCAAATTGGTATTATCGGCCCTATTGGGAGCGGCAGGCTCTGGCTGAGGCGGGGCGAAAGAGAGTAGAAACAACGGGCAGCATCGTGCTGGTTATCCCAAGGGAAATGGAAACAGTCGCCGATACGCTGGTCCAACGCTATTCGCAGCAGCACGTTGTGCGGCTGATTATGGGAGACCGCAATATTCGGTTGAACGAGACAGACTGGATGATCGATCTAACCGATAGCGCGGGCTTAGCCGACAGCCTGAGCGGATTGGCAAAGGTTGACACGTTGTATTTTCTGGGCGGGTTGTTGCCTCCTCCTTCGATTTCCCTTGATTTGAATAACCTGGCCCAAAGCCAGGAGCAGGGTGTCCTGAGCCTGTTTCGGTTGGTCAAGATATGGGAGCAGCACAGACTGCTGGCCCGTGTCTCGGCCCTCAAGGTCCTAACGGCCCAGGCCCAACAGTGTTATCCCCAAGAAAGCGTGCAGCCTTGGAGCGCCTCGTTGAGTGGTCTAACCATGAGCCTGGCCAGGGAATATCCGGCGGTCGAGGTCAGTTGTATTGATGTGGTGCTGACGACGAATGAAGAGGGCCGGCCTATTATCGCTGAGGCAGATGTAACCGCGCTTCTTGTCGAAAAAGGGGAGTCCGGCCAGCCGGTCGCGTTGCGGCAAGGGGTCTGGTATGTCAGGCGATTGGCTCCGTTGCGTTTGCCGGCGGCCCAGGAACTCCCCTACCGGCGGGGCGGGGTCTATCTGCTCTTGGGCGGGGCTGGAGGGATTGGGCTGGAAACGGCAGCCCATCTGGCGGAACAGGTCCAAGCGAAACTGGTGCTGATCGGTCGCAGCAATTTGACGCCCGAGAAGGAAGCGCGCCTCCATCGTATCCGAATGGCAGGGGGGGACTACCTGTATTGTCAGGCCGATGGCACCGATCTGGCCCAGATGCAAGCGGTGGTCCGCCAGGCTAAAGACACGTTTGGCGCAATCAACGGGGTAATCCACTCGGCGTTGGTATTAAAAGATGGCGCGATCAGCATGATGGACGAAGCCACCTTCCGGACCGTTCTGGCACCCAAGGTAACCGCTAGTGTGGTCCTGGCCGAGGTGGTTAAAGATGAACCCCTGGACTTTATGCTCTTTTTCTCATCGAGCCAATCGTTTTTGGGCAATGCCGGGCAGAGTAACTATGCTGCCGGCTGTATGTTTGCCGATGCTCTAGCCCTGTATCTCAATACCGTCAAACCCTACCCGGTCAAGATCATCAATTGGGGTTATTGGGGGTCGGTTGGGGTGGTGGCAACCGAAGCCTATCGGCAGCAATTGGCCAAGCAGGGCATCCGGTCTATTGAGGTCGAGGACGGGTTGGCGGCCATCGACCAGGTTGTAGCCGGAGCGCCGGCCCAGGTGGTGGCGATCAAGGCCGACCGCCCGGTTCTCAAGCACTTGGGGGTTGCGTTCGACCGTGCGTTTAAGCTCATACAGCCAGAATATGCGTCGGTCCTGAGCGGGACGGTTGCACAGCTTATCGCGACCTTGCCGAGCTTGTTGCCGGACCAGACGATTTTGCAGCAGGATCAAGCCGGTTTCAAGGCGTTGGAAGCGGTAGCCCAAATGGGATTGTTACAGGCATTTCAACGGCAGGAGGTATTGCAGCAGGCGGATGAAAGTTATGATCGGCAGGCGTTGGCCCGGCAGTTGAGTATTATGCCCGGCTACCGACGCCTTTACGACGCCTGTTTGAACGTCTTAGCCCAAGCGGGCTACCTCAGCCTAACCGAAACCCAAGTCGAGACGACGGCCAACGTCGCGCAAACGGATCGACAAGGGCTAGTCCGACAGCAAGATGTGTTGGCTCAACGCTATCCGTTGCTGCGGCCACATTTGGCCTTGTTGGAGACGTGTTTGCAGGCCCTGCCGGATATTATTCGGGGCCATATTC
>JAGRBZ010000004.1 GCA_020433805.1 Anaerolineae bacterium | reverse complement strand
TGTTACTAGTAACGGGTCTTCATTTGTCGCCAATCAGCACCTGTTACTAGTAACGGGTCTTCATTTGTCGCCAATCAGCACCTGTTACTAGTAACGGGTCTTCATTTGCCGCCAATCAACGCCTGTTACTAGTAACGGGTCTTCATTTGCCGCCAATCAGCACCTGTTACTAGTAACGGGTCTTCATTTGCCGCCAATCAACGCCTGTTACTAGTAACGGGTCTTCATTTGCCGCCAATCAACGCCTGTTACTAGTAACGGGTCTTCATTTGTCGCCAATCAACGCCTGTTACTAATACTACAACGAGACTTCGGTCTGAGAAACCAGGGTTTTAACGTCAGAACTGAAAATATGCGCTTGCGTGAGCCGTTTTTGGCGCAAAATTGATCGAATTGACCGAAAACCCTGGTTTCTTTCCCAGGCTTATGTCAAAATCTCGTAGTAGTACTAGTTATGACTAATACTATAAAACAAAATCTCCCCAAACACGCTAGACATTTGGGGAGATAACAAGCTAATCAAATAAATAGTTTTTTTCCTGGCTACATAGCCAGGTTTACTTCTTCTTTAAATAACAGCCGATGAATCAGCCTGCTTTAGGGTAAAACTAAATGTTGCTCCACGACCGGCGATACCATCGCTGTGTACATCAACCTGTCCACCAAGCTTCTCAACAATTTGGCGCACGATGGGTAGCCCTAAACCATACCCCTCTGTTCTTACTTGGTCAAGTGGAGAAAATGGCTTAAACAAACTCTGCTTTGTATCCGGTGATATACCGGGACCATTGTCTCGAACCCAAAATCGAACCATTCCTCCAGAGAGTGTAGTAGCCCCTAACCGCAGACGCGGGGGGCGACCGCCATTTTTAATGCCGTTTCGCAAATAGTTAGCCCACACTTCTTCAATCCAAGGTGCGTGACCTAACACGATTGGCCACTGAGGAGCATTCTCTATTTTAGCGTTGTACTCTTCAATCATATACGTTAATCGATCTTGGGCTTCCGCAACAATTCGCCCCATATTTAACGGCTTTAGCTCGATGTGAGCGTGCCGCACGCCGGCTAAAAGCTGAAGTTCATCGATAATATTTTGCATTTTTCGACCACTACGCAAAATAGCATCCAAATACGCCTGAAGCGAGTCGGGCAAACGTGCCTGTTCATCGAGCAATGCCGTATACCCTAATATTAGCTGCAAAGGGGCTTTAAGATTATGGCTAACGGAATGGGAGAAGGAGTCAAGCTCTTGAATCAGTTTCTCTTGTTCGGCCTCAGCCGCTTTCTGGCTGGTGACATCCCGTAATACAACGGTAAAAATCCAACGATTCTCAAACCTAAACTTTGAGATAGAAGCTTCGGCCGGAAATTCCTCGCCGTTTTTCCGAAGCCCGGTGATACTCTCCCGTTCACCCATAAGTTGCGTTCCAGCCGACGATTGGGTAAATTGCACAATGTGCTCTTGATGACGCTCGACAAAACGTATGGGTAGCAAAATAGAGAGCGATTGCCCCATAACCTCCTCAGCCATATACCCAAATATTTTTTCCGCTCCCCGGTTAAACAGGGTGATACGCTGTCGCTCATCAATAGAGATAATGGCTTCATGGGCTATCTCTAAAATGCTGACAAAATGGGCTTGATTTTCTCGTAATGAAGCCATCTCTCGTTCTTTCGCCATCACCGGCACAATGGATGAATAACCATGGGTATGATTATTTCTCTTCAATTCTCTCTCTCCTTCAAACAACAGTGTAAGATTTAGTAGCCTGTCGTCGCCACCATTTTTCACCTTCTACCGCAAAGAAAACGATGCTGCTTACTCCCAAGCTTATCATTAAATCGGCAAAAGATAAAGCAGTTGTTTTGAAAATACTTTGTAGAAAAGGCACGTAGATTACGGCTAGCTGCAACCCGAATGAGACCAGCACCGAGCCAAGCATCACCTTGTTTGAAAACAAACCAATCGTCAATAACGAGTCGCGCCGCGAGCGGATAGCCAACGCATTGCCCATCTGTGATAAGGTTAAGGTGGTAAATACCATTGTCTGCCAATGGGGGTTATCAACCCGCCAGGTCAAAAAGCCCATCCCCAGCGACAGCGCCCCAATAAGGCCACCTATCCACAAAATACGCCAAACCATGCCCCTCCCAAAAATGTTCTCATCAGGCGGATGGGGCGGACGGCGCATTGTATTGCGTTCGGCCGGCTCAACGGCCAGAGCTAAACCCGGCACCCCATCGGTCACCAGGTTGACCCACAAAATTTGCAGCGGCAGCAGCGGCAGCGGCATACCCAAAAATGGGGCTAAAAGCATTACCCATATTTCGCCCGAGTTAGAGGTCATCGTGTATTCGATAAACTTACGGATATTATCATAAATAACACGGCCCTCTTCAACCGCGGCGACAATGGTTGCAAAGTTATCGTCCAGTAGCACCATATCGGCGGCCTCTTTGGAAACATCTGTGCCGGTGATCCCCATCGCCACGCCGATGTCTGCTTTTTTGAGCGCTGGCGCGTCATTCACCCCGTCGCCGGTCATCGCCACAATGTGACCCTGCTGCTGCAAGGCATGCACAATATTCAGTTTGTGCTCCGGCGCTACCCGGGCATAAACCGATATAGTTTCCACCACGTCCGGCAATTGTTCCGGTGGTATCCGGGCCAGTTCCGGGCCGGTTAAAACGGTCTCATCCGTGGTAATACCGAGCGACCGGGCAATATGCTCGGCCGTCAACGGATGATCGCCGGTGATCATAACGGGTCGAATTCCCGCTGTTTTACATTGTGCAACAGCATCTTTAGCCTCACCGCGAGGAGGGTCAATCATACCGATTAATCCGACAAACGCAAACTCACATTCTAAATTTGCCTCCATTGTAGGGACTGTTTCATGGGGCAAAATGCGATAGGCGACACCTAACACTCGTATACCATCTCCAGCCAAATAATTATCGGCGTTGGAAATACGTTTTCGCCAATCTTCATCCAAAGGCTCGATCGTGCCATCAACCCAAACCTGGCTCGATACGTCAAGCACGCTATTAACCGCTCCCTTGCAAAAGGCCAAATGAGAGGCTTGTCTCTCTCTTGTCACAACGGTGTCGATAAATGCATCGTGCAGCGCAACCTGATGGACTGTCGTCATCCGTTTACGCTCGGATGTAAAAGGAACTTCAGCTACCCTCGGCAACTTTGCATCCAGTTCAGATTTATTCAAACCGGCTTGGGTGCCGGCTATTAAAAGCGCGATTTCAGTAGGATCGCCTATCGCTTGAGGATCATCTGTATTGGTTTGGGGACTCTTCAACACGGCATCGTTGCACACCATAGCTCCGGTTAATAGTAACGCTAGCGTGGGGTCCAATTGATGTAACCGTGGATCTTCGATAAGAACGGCAGGGGCTAAGGCCACCGCCTGTTGTGGTTGCGAAACATGAGCACTTAGATCCGGCTGCGGCGATAAAATCCCTTGCATCGTCAATGTGCGACCGGCCACATCCATGACGGTAACGGCCATCCGGTTTTCGGTTAGCGTTCCGGTTTTGTCGGAGCAAATGACCGTGATCGAGCCTAACGTTTCTACGGCCGGCAGCTTGCGAATGAGCGACCGGCGTTTCAACATCCGCTGCGCTCCCAGCGCCAGCGCAATAGTCACTACGGCCGGCAGACCTTCGGGGACAGCGGCTACGGCCATACTAATTGCGGTTAATAACATCAGCTTCAGATCCTCACCGCGCAGCAAGCCCAATCCAAAAACAAGGGTAACGATACCGATGGCGGCGATAGCCAAACCGCGTCCCACCTGCTCCAACCGGCGTTGCAGCGGCGTCGGCTCGCGCTCTACAGTCTGGATCATTTCAGCGATGTGTCCCAATTCGGTCTGCATGCCGGTTTCGGTAACAATAGCTAGACCGCGCCCGTAAACCACCGTCGTTCCCATAAAGACGCTATTACGGCGGTCACTTAACGGCAGATCATCGCCACTCACCATCTCACACTGTTTCTCCACCGACTCCGACTCGCCTGTCAGAGCCGATTCCTGGGTGCGCAGGCTGGCACACTCGATCAACCGCCCGTCAGCCGGGACGAGATTACCGGCTTCCAGCAGGACAAGATCACCCGGCACCAAATCGCGGGCCGAAATTTCACGCACCTGCCCATCGCGGCGAACTTTGACCGTCGGCACGGTCAACTTTTTGAGGGCGGCCATGGCCTTTTCTGCCCGATACTCCTGCGAAAAGCCGATAATAACGTTGATGACGACAATCGCCATGATCGCAACGGCATCTTTATAATCCCCCAGAAATGCAGAAATAACGGCAGCCACAATAAGAATAACGACCAAGACAGCCGTAAGCTGCTCCCACACAATTGTCCAGGGGTTTTTTAGACCTCGCTCAATTAATTCATTGGGACCAAATTCTTCCAGTCGATGCCGGATGAGAGGCAGGGGTAATCCTTGCGAACCTGTTTCTAATCGGGAGTAGATAGTTTCGACATCCATACGATACCAGTCAGTCATATTTACCTCCTTACCGGTAACGCTATCGAGTCTCTCCCTACATTTAGTTTAAAAGAAAAACTCTCCATTTTCATCCGATCAATGGAGAGTTTTAGCACTGGTTAGAGGGATAGTATTGTGCCCCGCCAAGCGGCGAGTTAGCGCACCACCATCACCGAGCAATGAGCATCTTCAATGAGGCGACGGGCGACACCGCCCAGATGAAGCGGATCGGGGTGAGGCCGGCTGTAAGCACCAATCACAATCAAGTCGGCATGATGATAATTTGCCAGCGATAAAATCTCGCCGGCGGTATCGCCTTGAGCCAGGGTAATGCGGGTTTGAACCCCACACTGGTGCAAAGAGCGCATGACATCGGTAGCGTACGTTTCGGTAACAGGAAAGGGTTTCAGCATGCGTGCAGATTGTGATTCGGCGCGGGCATAGGCTCCTGCCAACTGCACCTCTGACGATACAGGAGTATTTTCGGCCACACTGACGATGGTAATATTAGCCCACTGCGGCAGTGAAAGCCGGCACAAAAACTCGACGGCCCGTTGAGACGACTGTGAACCGTCAACCGCCAGCAGCACTTTGAGGGGGCGAACAAAACCGCCGTGGCGGGCAATTAACACCGATGCAT
Source organism: Anaerolineae bacterium (assembly GCA_020433805.1). GTDB lineage: Bacteria > Chloroflexota > Anaerolineae > 4572-78 > J111 > JAGRBY01. The sequence continues at coordinate 66,080 of JAGRBZ010000004.1, read as the reverse complement.
CAGCCCGATTGGCGACACGTACGGCCGTGGTACCCACTTTCGCCAGTTGGGTATCCAGATCTTTTGCACTCAAAACAACCAAATCGGGCGACGTGTTCTCGACATGATGCAAGATAATCGAAGCCGGAATGCCGCTTTGAATATCGGTTTGAACGGTCAAACCGTGATTTCGGAGCCTTTTGGCAATCTTAATTGCCCGCGTTTGCGCCGCCGCGCAATCGGTTTGTTCTCCACTATCGAACCGCTCAAACCGATAGTCACGTTCGATCGTTGGCTTACGGTAGGAGGAGACCACGGACACCACACTCACCGTTGTATCAGGCGGCCAGCTCATGTGCGTCATCAAATCGACTGCGGCATAAGAGAAACAAGATCCATCGCTGGCCAAAATTATTTTTAACGGCTGAATAGGGCCGTGACTGTCCATAACATACCTCCGCACGCTGCTCAGGGCGCAAAATAAACACAATAACTGTTGAGTGACCAAACACATACGGTCTATTGATTAGTGTATGCGAAACGACATCGTTTTACATCGGGCAGATGGGGAGTTTATGGCCTGGATAGGTGGTTAGTATTTTTAGACGATACGACAAATTGATTATAATGAGGATATCAAATACCCAAGGCTTAACCGTGACTGTAGATAAATTTAGCCAATCTATCGATACCGCCCTTTACCTGGATCGCTGGATAGCAGTGGTACGAGAGCGCGTGATCGGGGTTGGCTTAACGCGCGAACAAGCTTATCGTGCGGCCAAGAATACGCGCCCTAAAGATAAACCACTGCTCTTGTTTGTTGATGAGCAGGGCCAACTGACCAGGCCACCGGCCAATATAGACGCTTGGCTAGAGCGTCATACACTTCTAACCGAAACTATCGACATTCTGCGGCACAAGCAGATTGAGGCTTACCTGGTAGGCGGTGCGGTGCGCGATTTGCTACTGGGCCGCGAGGATGTCATCGACTTTGATTTTGTTGTTCCCGGCGACGGAGTAACCGTCGCCCGACAGGTAGCCAACGCCCTGCATGCGGCCTTCTACCCGCTCGATGTCGAACGCGGCACCGGCCGCGTGGTTTACACCACCGCCGAGGACAAAACCTATCTCGATTTCGCTTCTTTTCGAGGGGTCGATTTAACCGCCGATTTGGCGGACCGCGACTTCACCATCAACGCTATCGCCTTGAGTCTGGCCAACCCACCCCACCTGATCGATCCGCTCAACGGCGAAGCCGATTTAGAGCAACGGCACATTCGAGCGACCTCAGCCGATGCGTTCACACACGATCCGGTGCGGGTGCTGCGTGCTGTGCGTCAGGCTGTCGAATTCGATTTTACGGTAACCACTGAAACCGAAACGATGCTGTGTCAAGCCGCATCACAGTTGCCAAACGTTTCACCGGAACGTCAGCGCGATGAATTAATGAAACTGCTGTCCACATCGGCACCGGGGGATGCCATCCAAATGCTGCACACATACGAGATACTGCCTCACCTACTGCCGGAGGTAGAATCTCTAGCCACGGTTACGCAGTCTGCACCGCACTATCAGGATGTTTTTAACCACACAGTGGCAGTACTTAATCTTTGGGCCGCAAAAACCGAGCTACCGGAGCAACTCGTCGCCCTGGCTGATGACGTCAACGCTTATCTAGCCACCGAATTGGCCGGTGACGTATCCGTTGCCCAGATAATGTCTATGGCTATTTTACTCCACGATACCGGCAAAGCGCTCACCCGCACCGAAGAAGCCGTGGGGGAGCAAATCAAAATACGGTTTTTAGGCCACGCCCGCGAGAGCGCAAAGTTGACCCGGAAAGTAATGAAGCGGTTGCGCTTTAGCAGTCAAGCCACCGGCTTTGTCACCGACGTTGTTATGCACCACATGCGGCCCTTAATGCTGGCTAGCGGCGATAAACTCAGCCGTCGAGCCGTCTATCGCTTTTTTCGCGATACGGGCAGTTCTACCCCTGAGGCGGGTGTGGCTGTAGCGCTCCATGCATTGATTGATCATGAGGCAACATATCCACCCGGTCAAGGTCAGGCCGAAGGGGAACAGTTGCTGGCAGTTGTGCATCAACTTTTAATAGCTTATTTTGAAAGAAAAGATCAGGTGGTCGATCCGCCGCCGCTACTTACCGGGCGAGACCTCATTGATGATTTTGGCCTGCAAGAAGGTCGCCTCATTGGCTTGCTGCTGCGTAACCTAAAGGAAGCGCAGGCTGCCGGGGAGGTAGAGAATAGGGAAGCAGCCGTCGCTTTTATCAAGGCCGACCCCAATTTTGCCCATCAGCCCCCAAAAGATTTATAATATACGATAGACATTAAGAACGAACTACATCGAAACTTGTTTTTAGAAGGAAGAGTAAGCGCTGGGTGTGTATGCCGGCGCTCATACAATGCGAGGAGGCCATCAGCATGGCCAGATTAATCATTTACGAAGAATCTGAACATTCTGAGAGCGTATTTGAAACATTCGAGTTATCAAGCACTCGTATCTTGATTGGGTCTGACCCGGATAACAACCTTGTTTTGCAATCACCCGAAGTCGACTCCAGTCATGCAAGCCTTGAACTGCGCAACAATCTGTGGGTTCTACAAGATTTAGGCGGGCCGGGGGGAACCGGTGTTAACGGCAGGCTTATCCAGGGACCTTACTATTTGTTTCACAATGATATGATCGAACTCGGTCAAATCCGGCTCAATTTTCAGGAAAAAGAACCGGAAGCGGAAAAGCAACCGGAGGAAATAATTCCAGCCGTTCCCCCGCCTATGGCAAAAGTCGACACGAAACCCGTTAAAGGCCGTGTGTGGTTTGCCTTTATTGCGGGGGGAACCTTGGGCATCATCTTTGTGATTATGTTCCTGCTGATTGTGGCCGATTTTCTCAATGTCATTGAAATATCAGATTTGCTGCCGCTGATGATGCTTTTGGGATGGTTGTAGGCTTAATTGCGCCTTATTCATCCGCAAAAGCACGAATAACTTTGGTTTCGGGAAAGCGTGTTCGCACGCCAATTGCAAAATCCTCCAGCGAGGGACGGACATCGAAGTAATACAGGTGCGTTTCGTGAACAGAATCGGACGCGCCGAACCCCTCGACCAACGCAACTGCGCCCGGCACATCGATCATCAGATCAACCCAGGCGTGTTCACGCTTTTCGGTATCGGGCGAAAGCCAGATTTCTTTGAGCGTCGCTTCCCGGCGTAGATAGTCGATGTGCCAATGTGGTTTCTGCGTGGGCTGCATATGGTGTTTAATGCGCCCCAACAAACCTCCAGCCCCAAAAGCGCTCCCGATATAGGTATACCACCCCGACGGAAAATCGAACGTGCCTAACTTACCCACGGTAATGGTTTGGTTTTCGGGCAATAACAATAGTAAAACGTACGTCCCGGTTAATTTCTCGTCAAACATCACAATAAAACTCTCTATTCCTAAACTCAAACGGATTTCTGTAGATTTTACTGTATTGCTGTAAAGTATCAAAAAGGATGGATGATTGTCTGAACCTATCGCGGCGTGGTATACTCAATTTGATGCCGATTGATGGAGCGTTGTGCGGTGAAGCAGAACCCCTTTGGACAAACATTTACATTTAGGCTCTCGCGCTCGAAAACGTGGCTGAGTATGGGCGCAGGGTGGGCGGCAGTGGCCGGCGCAATGACGAGCGGGCTACCCGACATGTCTGCCGGTACGGTACTGCAACTGATCAGCTTATGGCTTTTGGTTGATCCGATTCTTGGTACGCTATGGACGCTAGCGGTAGAGCAAGGATTGTGGCGACGGGTTACGCAAGCGCAGTTGACAGCCCCGGCCCGACACGGTTTTTCATTACCCTATGCCCAACCGAATTCAATGGGTGGGCAGATGGTTATGCTCGTGCGCCGCTATCAGGTGTGGTGGCAACGGTACTACTGGCCTGAATACGGCGGTCAGGTGATAACCTTTGGGTTGGGAGTAGTGCTGGCTTTGTTGATTGGCCTGGCACTCAAGCCAACTATCTTCTGGCTTGTAGTGGTTGCGATTGGGCTGACGCTCGTTGCCGGTCACTATCCGGCCTCATTAGAATCGAACCACGGTGGACGCCTACCGTCCCTCTTGCACCTGCTTTTGCCGTGGCTGATGGGGGCGGCTTTGTGGTCGCCTTTGACGCTATTTCCTTGTGCGCTGGCGATCTGTTATGGAACGGTCTATCTGGGCGGGTTACGACTGCTTGGTGGTCATCATCGGGCCGATTGGCTCTTTTTCGGGGGCCAGATAGCGGCAATTCTCCTGCTGTTGGGGCTGCGCGTGCTACCGGGCGCAGCTATTGTGAGTCTGAGCCTGCTGGTCACTCTAATGCTAAAGACCTATTTCGACCAACCGGCCCAATGGCTAACCAAAGCGCAGCCCTACCTGGTCATCGCGATGCTCACAGCGGGGATATCTCTGGGCGTTTTAGGTATTTAGGATCAGCCATTAAATTATGACTTACGCAGTTGACATGTCATTTCGAGGAGGAACGACGAGAAATCCCTGAGAATTTTGTTTGCAAACAGATGCTATAGGGATTTCTCCGCCTTTGGCTACGAAATGACATAGGCAGATGTCAAATGCGTAACTCCTATAAATAACTTCAGCACTCTAAACAGGAGATTGGAGATTAGAGATTGGGAGATTAGCCCTACAAATCTCCTTATCGCCTAATCTCTTTATCTCCATTTTTGGTAGTGCGGAAGTTATTTATTTTCCAATCCTTAATAACGTCGTCTATCTTTTAATTCTTCAACTATCTGTAGTGCGTAGTGCGCACTCGATATTTTTCAGGTGAAAACCCCTTAATGATTTGGTTACTGGTCATCTTTATCGTCCTGCTAATTGGATTAATCCTGTACTGGCAGCTCATTTTGGCAGAGGGCGCTTATCTGGGTGCGCCTCTGGTAGCGCTGCTCTACGACTGGACTGCCGAACGCTACAATGGCATCAAAGAATTTAGCGACTTCGAAGAGGATTTTACGCTGGGCCGCCCCTTGGCTAACCGGCTTTACGTGCAACCCGACGCCACGGTGCTGGATGTCGCCACGGGTACGGGACGTCTGGCAATGACGCTGTTCCGGCAACCAAGTTATCGCGGCAAAATCATCGGGCTGGATCGCGCGTCGAAAATGCTGGCCGTCGCCCGGCGCGATCTTGAACCTCAGTACCGCGATCGGATCATCTTCATTCAAGCCGATGCCATGGCGCTCCCCTTTGCCGATAACAGTCTGCCCGTCGTAAGCTCGTTAGAAGCGTTGGAATTCTATCCCGACCCCAAACACGGCATAGCCGAGATGGTGCGCGTTTTGAAGCCGATCTCGGCTGAAAACCCGGACGGCGGCTGGCTGCTCACCACCAACCGCATCGGATGGGAAGCCAAACTGATGCCTGGAAAAACCTGGTCTCGCTCGCAGCTTGAAGCCATTCTGGAGCAGCTGCCGCTGCGGTACGTCGACATTCAGATATGGGAGACGATTTACGATCTCGTCTGGGCGCAGAAAATCAATGCGGGGGAAGAGGGTTAAAAGAGTAAGGCTAAGGCTGAGGCTAAGGCTAAAAGAAAGAACCGTATTATTGAGGAAAAAACGCTTTACCACAGAGGCCACAAAGTAGACACAGTGTTCACAGAGAAGCTCTCTCTGCGCTCTTTGTGCCTTCTTGGTGCCCTTTGTGGTAAAATCTTAAGAATGCTATTACCCCGCCGTTGCCATCACAAAAATGCCACCGACGGACATGAGCGCCCCCACAACCATCAGCACAGCAATGACCATTCCAATTGTGGCCATCATAAACTTCTGGCGGTCGGTGCTTGCTTTCTTAGAGCGAGCCGAGGCAAAGCCGATAGCCCCTATCGCCAGCAAAGCCGGAATCATGTGGGCTGTAGTAATCGAGCCGACAGAACGCCCCGTAATCCCACCCCCTTGAGTTAAGAGCAAGACGTACAGAAAAATCCCCAACAAAACCTGAATCGAAACGGCGATATTGGTAAAGGTAACCAGCTTCTGGTCGAGGCTGGTCCACTTTTGGCCGGCGACCAAACCGATAGCCACCTTGACGGTTGTGATAACCAGTAACAGTAGAGCGATCCAACGCCAGCCGGAATGTGCTTGAAATAGAAAAAAGTAAAAGGTTCCCATAATCTCCTTCAGTATATGTCCATAGTTTGTGCGTTAATGTGAGGTCGTGTGTCCAAGAGTCGCTATTTTAACACGCGCCTTGACGCCAGACAAACCTTTGTTCACTTTGTAGCTTTGAAAAATCAGCGATTTCAGTGACTTCAGAAGCGGCCTCATCGATCAAAGCAGTCAGTTCGCAGCAAATGTGGAACGCTCCCATCGCTTCGGGCGGTTGGTCATTGCCCGACAAACCGACTATAATCAAGTATGACCGATTTGCGTAACCCCCACGACCGCTTCTTTAAAGCCCTCTTCTCGCAGCAAGCCGCCGCCCGCGATTTCTTGCGCCATTACCTACCCGCCGAGGTTGTCAGCTTGCTCGATCTAGACTCTTTACAAATTCACAAAGATAGCTTCATCGACCCGGAACTGCAAGAGCACTTCTCTGACCTGCTTTATCAGGTTAGCTTGCATACGGGTCGAGATATGTACATTTACCTACTGTTCGAACACAAAAGCTATCCCGAACCGGAGATAGCCTTTCAACTGCTGCGCTATCAGGTTCGAATTTGGGAGCAGGATCGCAAACAAGGAAAGCCCTTCCGCCCTGTGTTGCCGCTGGTCTTGTACCACGGGCGGCAGGCGTGGACGGTACCGCTCGATTTCGCGGCGCTGTTTGAACTGCCCGACGCTCTGAGCCAGTATGTACCGACGTTCGAGTATCAATTGTATGATCTGAGCCGCTATAGCGATGACGAGATTCGAGGCGAGGTCATTTTACGGGTGAGTATGTTGCTGCTAAAATACATCTTACGCGACGAGTTCGAGCAGCAGTTTCGGGGGATGGTGGGGCTGCTTCAAACATTAGGTCGGCAGGAGACGGGCTTAGAGTATCTACACACTATCTTGAGGTATGTAGCCGGCGGAACGGAGAAAATCGAGCGGCGTGAGTTTATTGAGGTAGTGCAAGCCATTTTCGAGACAGGAGAAAATCCGATGCCAACATTAGCAGAACAATGGATAGAAGAAGGCCGACAAGAAGGCGAAGCCATCGGCTTGGAGAAGGGGCTAGAGCAAGGCTTAGAGCAAGGCCAGCGAGCAGCGACCCTAAAACTCCTACGGCGATTCCTGGCCGAGCGATTCGCCGTTCCACGTGACCATTTCGACACAGCTTGGGATGTACTCGACCTGGCAGCACTCGACCGGTTGAGCGAAGCTGCCTTTAAGGCTGGCTCTCTGGCCGAGTTTGAGGCCAAGGTGCAGGCCGAGGTTGAAACAAAAGGCGAACATACCACCAACGATTAAGATATTTTCTTTGCCGGCACCCTCCCAAAAACCCCCAAAACCGATGATAATTTAATCGACACAAGCACTTACACTGCTAGAAACCAAAGCTGACGGCTGATCGCTGTCAGCTGCCCCCTACCGCCGCGCTCGTCGCTCTTCCCACACCTGCGGCATCTTGGTCAGCTTGCCCCAAAAGCCGCTAACGGCCATCGCGATATCCAAGCCGAAAAAGAGCGGGAGCCAGAAAATACGTCGCCATAACGCTACCGGAGCCTGAGCCGCGTACAGCGCTGCCAGAACCTGTAACAGCGGCGTCAGCAGGGTGATAGCCACGGCTCGACGCGCCAGGCGGCTGCCGAACAACGCTAAGCCGCCTCCGATTAATAGAGCCACCCGATCCAAGTAGCCGAGCGAAAAGATCAACAATTCGAGACGCAGCGGCCACGATAAGGCCGACTGCTGAATAAACGCGCTGGCTTGGTCTTCGGCGACGTCGGCGAAGCCTCTGGCCCAGCGGGTGTGCTGTTTCCAATAACCGGCGATGGTTTCGGGGACGTGGTGGGTGCTGACGGCGCGAGGTTCAAAGCGGGTTCGCCAGCCGGCAGCGGCCAGTTTAACGGTTAAGTCGCTGTCTTCCAGCAGCGCACCCGGCTTAAAATTGCCGACCTGGGCCAGCGCCGTACGCCGATAGGCGCAGTTGGAGCCAAGCAGCGCCGGAGCCAGATCGAGACGATCTTTGGCCCCCATTGTGATGAACTGATGCACCAGGGTTTCGAACGCGGTGTAGCTGGCCGCCGGGCTAGCCAAACTGTTGCCTACTGCCCGCTGCCCGCTGACTGCGCCGACCTGCACCTCGGCAAAGGGGGCGACCAAATGGGTGAGTACGTCGGGGGCGGGTTGCTCATCGGCGTCGTAGATGGCAATGATGTCGCCCTGAGTAAAGCGGGTAAGCGCAACGTTGAGCGCGTTCGCCTTGCCTCGATTCTGTTCGAGTGAAAGCGTGTGCCAATGAGCGCGTTGAGCCGTCCACTGCTGCAATATGGCTGCGCTGGCGTCGGTGGAGCCGTCGTTGATGAAAACCACGGTTAGCTTGTCGACCGGATAATTGAGCCGGTCGAGCGCCGAACAGAAGACGGGCAGGGTTTCTGCTTCGTTACGAACCGGTACCAGCAGCAAAACCGATGCCGACGCGGCGGTTGGAGCAAGGGCATCGTCATGAGCTTGCCGGGACTGTAAGGCAAATATTAAAAACAGCCAGCGCCGCGCTGTAAAGAACAGCAGGAGCGCCGCAATCGGCCAGGCTATAACATCACGAAGTGTTTTGATCACAGGCAGTTACAGAGCCTCGCTATGTCATTTCGAGGCGTTTTTTGCCGAGAAATCCCCCGATGGGTGTTGCAAACGAAGGTTCTTAGGGATTTCTCGCTATTCGCTCGAAATGACATACCTGAGCAGTTACACTTATTCCAAAATCGTATCGCTTAAGTGAGGCAGAGCCGCCAAACGGGCCTCGTATTGCGCTTTTAGTCCTGATGAGGAAGCTAAGGTAATCGCCTTTTGGTAAAAGGCACGACTGGTTTCAATATCGCCCTGCTGTTTGAACTGCTCGGCCAGATGGGCGTAGGTGATGGCGTTGGGCGGCAGGTTGAAGGCTTTGACCTCGGCCAACATATCACCGGCAGACTTCCCCTCTTCTTGCAGGTAAACCACCACCCGTCGATCAATAACAATTTTGGCGGCGCGTGGAGCCAGCCAGTTGCGCAAATTCTCATCACGCCGATAGGAGTAGCTGCTCAGTACAAACCAACGCCGCTTGTATTGACGCAAAGCCGCATTGACCGGATCGCTGCGGCTGTATGTCTCAAAAGGCGTTGCTCCGGGCGGGTAGTACCAATTGATCGCCGGCTCCGCTTTGATAGCCATAATCACATCATCAGCAGCGGCATGGTTATACAATAGCCGGCCGACGGCTCGCCAATCTTCGCGGGCGTCAGCCCCGTAGTAGCTGCGGAGATCATCAACCTGAGCGAAGAGCGCCGGGGCGAGCAGAATTGTCAGTGCCACCGTTAAAACGCCTTGTCGATACGGCCCTTTAGCCATCGCCGACACGATGAAACCGGCCAGCCGGTCCATGCCGTAAGCAACCAAAATCAGGTAGGCCGGCAGCACGTACAGAATGTAGCGGGTGGCGTAAAACGTGCCGCGATGGAGTAAAAAGACGTAGATGAGCAAAATCGGCAGGATTAACCAGCCGAGCAGCAGGAGTATCGCCTTGGTTGAGGCTGAGCGATGCAGCACGAGTGACAGAACGGCGATAAGAAAGAAGGCGCTATACCAGAGCAGCACCGTCGGGATAGTGGTCGATAGCGGTGACAGGACATCGGTGACAAAAAAGCCGGGTTCTAAAGGCGGGCCGGAGCCGTGGTTCGGTTTTTCCTCCGCCGGCAAAACCAGCGTTTCGGGCTGATTGACCACGTTGCTAAAGCGATAGCTGACGCTGTACAGGACCAGAATGCGCCCGTTTAAGGCAAACAGAAGGGCCATTATCAGCACGGCTAAAGCAAAACAGAGGGTATGCCGCCAGAAGGTGAACTCTTTAAGGTGGTAAAGCTGATGGATAGCGACAAACAGCCCCATCGGCAACAGGAGAAAAATGGAAAAGTAGTGGCTGAGCGCCGCGCCGCTTAAACCGACGATGACAACTAGCCAGTAGCGCATTTTATGGGTTCGATAAACCTGCCACAGCCCCAAAAAGGCCAGCAGCGTAAAGACCAGCAGCATGGCATAAGGGCGCGTCTCGCGGCTATAGCGAACGGCAAAAAAGGCCAGCGTCATAAGCACAGCCGACAGGGTACCGACCCGCCGGTTCAGCATGCGGCGGGCCAGGGCATAGGTTAGCGGAATAGCCAGCACCCCAAAGAAGAGCGCCGGAAGACGCACCCAAAACTCTTGCCGCCCTAATTTGATCCAGGCGTGCATGAGATAGTAATCCAGCGGCATCGCGGCGTGGCGCGGCAGTTGCGGGCCGATGGACAGAAAGGGTCCTTGAGCAACATCCAGTTCGAGCAGTTCATCGTACCACAGGCTGTGGGTATCGAGCTGATAGACGCGCAGGACTAAGGCCAGTAAAATCAGCGAGGAGAGCAGCAGGAGATGTGTATATTGGAAATGGGGTTTGGCGTTCGTCGTGTTGGTCATAGAAAATTGCTAGCTGTAGGAGCTACAGCACTTGTGGTTTTAGAAATTAATCGGGTAGGTGCCGGAGTCACAAAGCTAGCTTTGTGATTCCCCGATTAATTTGTTGATTTACAAAGATAGGTGTATGTCCCGTCGCCACCGGACGTATGATCGACTGCTCGATCGTATGGTCCGTCGCCAACCGCCATATGATCGCCTGCGTGATCGTATGTCCCGTCGCCACCGGACGTATGATTGACTGCTCGATCGTATGTCCCGTCGCCACCGGACGTATGATCGACTGCTCGATCGTATGTTCCGTCATAAACCGACATATGATCACACGTGTCTTCGGACTAGCACTGCTATGAAGTTAAGCGGTGAAGCCCCCTCGATACGCGCTCCACTCCGTTGTGCGCTACGCAGGATGCGGCTACAACAATGTTTCGGAGCCAACCCGCACCCCTCGATACGGTTTCGCATGCCCTTCATCAAACTCAGGATGCACTCGACCTACTCCAGATGCTACTAACCTGAGCTTAGAAATAGATACGTCATATGTCATTTCGTAGCGCAGCGGAGAAATCCCTGTGACAATACAGATAAAAAGCGGTTCGATGGGGACATTTAACGCTACACCGCTTATTGTTCCCGGCCAACGCTTCATTATCTGAAATGTCTGAGGGATTTCTCCGCCTTTGGCTACGAAATGACATGTGCGGCTTTACTTATCGAACTCAGGTTAATAACTTAATGGCAGTACATCGGACTATTGAAAGCGATGGGCGGCGTAATCGACGTTGTGATCGCGCCGCCCAAAACCGTTGGATTTCGATGTTAGAAATCACCCCACCACATATCGCCCAAGGCACCGCTGTCGTTGCGTCCGCCGTAGAGGATCATCCCGTAGCCGGGTATCCAGACGGCACCGTGATTGTAACGGGCCGGCGGCGCACCCTGCGGTCCAACTAAGACCCAATTGCCGGAAGCGACATCTAAGATCCAGGCGTCGTTACGGGGTGCCAGGCTGGCATCTTGCCCGCCGAACATAATCGCTCTGAGATCGCCTTGTGATGAAATAGCAGGCACCAGGGTATGATACTGGCGACCAACCGGCTTGACATCACTGGTGATCTCGCGCCATGTGTTGGTGTCGGTGTTGAGGACCCAGGCATCGTCAAGGAAACAATCGCCGAATGGCGTGGCACAACCACCGTGGACAACCAGCGAATTACCAAGTGCTGCTGTAGCGGCAAAGAGACAGCGCTGCAAGGGTACTTGACCCGGCGGCGTGATATTTTGCCATTGGTTCGTTGCAGTATCGAAACGCCAGGTGTCATCGTAGCGGGTGGTGCCGAAACCGTGGGTGACCACCAAGTCATCGCTCAAGTTGCCGCCGGGACCACCATAGCGTGGATCAGGTGCAGGGCCGGCGGGCGTAACATCTTCCCAGGTTTCGGAGGCCAGGTTCAAGCGCCAGACATCGTTGTAGTTTTGGCCGCCTTGGGTGTGTCCGGTAGCGACATAGAGGTTCTGGCCGGCTTCATCGATAATCATAACGGTGCTGAATCGGGCCGGAGGCGCTGTGGGGGAGTTGACCGCAAGCTGTCGCCAGCTAGCGGTATTCATATCAAAGGCCCAGGTGTCGTTATAAATTTGGCTGCCGTCGCGCCCACCAAAGATAAAGATTTGGTTGGTGGCTGCGTTGTACTCCATCGCATGCTCGTAGCGCGGGCCGGGGCCGGCGTTGGCCGGATTGAGTTGCTGCCAGGCCACAACGCCAAGTTCACCACTGTATTGCGGTTCGGTTACCTCGATCACCACTTCGGCGTGTTCGGAGATAAGGCCATCCATTTCGGTGTCACCGTCATCGACCATGGGGCCGGAAACTGTAGTTTCCGACGGCGTTTCGACAACAATCTCACCATGTTCATCAATCAAAACGTCGGTAGGCTCGGCTATCGGCTCGACAATCTGTTCGGTTGCTGCCGGGTCTACTTCCGGTTCAATTTCGATGATCTCTTCGGCATGCTCAGACACCACTTCTTCGGTCGGCACGGCAGGATCGGCAGGGTCGACGGGGTCTTCGGCTTCGGCCGGCGGTACTTCAACAACCACTTCGGCGTGCTCTTCAACCAACTCTTCAACCACAACCGGCGTATCGGATGACTCAGTTGGAACAACATCAATGACGGTCTCATCATGCTCGGCGACAAGCGCTCCATCAACACTGCCATCGGAAGAATCGCCCATATAGTAAACAAAATAGACGCCAACCCCAAACAAAACCGTGGCTGTCCAAGCTACAAAGGTAGCCCACATCCAGTAACGCAAAACGCCAATCTTGCGCGGTAAAATCTTAAAGCCAGCTAAGAGACAGTAGATGGCTAAGCCCTGGGCAATGGTTCCCAACAGACCGTGAATAGCCGTGATAAGCGTCGGCACCGAGGACAGGCTGCCGGAGCTACCAAACACAACGGCTCTAAACGTAGGTAACATAACAAAAAGAATAAAGAAGATGTTAAGAACGACAACGGGGGCTTGGAAACGATCGTGCCATTTGTAAGCCCCTCTTAACTGGGCTACAACCCCGGCACAAAGAGTAAGGTAAAACAAGATTTCAACAATAAGCGTGATAGTGGCAAATTGCATGGAGTCTCCTCTAATTTAGACATTATTGATTGGACAACAAATTTTTAGGGGGGAATGACGATTGGTCGACAGTCTTTATGGACAGTCTCGGTTTCGACGCCATTATCGGACACGAAACTATCATAAGAAGAGCAAATTTTATTATAGTCGCTTTCAACCTTTATGCGCAAAAAGTGATTTTCCGCAACGGCACTATCATAACGCTATAGTGCGAAAAAAGTGTGAAAAAATTATTACGATTTGAGTACAATTTGGTTCAAAGTGCCACAAAAATATTGACACAAAAGAACGTTTGTGCTAAAATACCAGAACCCTTTAGAACATATGTGTTGTTTTTATAATAGATTACGGAGGTATAACACTGTGGCCAAGGTTCAACAAAATAATGGTAAGGAAAAAGCCCTGGCGGTAGCCTTGGATGACTTAAAGAAGCGTTTTGGAGACGGCACAATCATGCGGCTGGGCGACCGGAATGAGCTGAATATCGAAACGATTCCAACCGGTTGTCTGTCGCTAGACCTTGCATTGGGTATCGGCGGGTTGCCCAAAGGAAGGATTATCGAAATTTACGGTCCTGAAAGTTCAGGCAAGACGACATTGTGTCAGCACATCATCGCCGAAGCACAAAAGCAAGGTGGTGTAGCGGCCTTTGTCGATGTGGAGCACGCGCTTGACCCAACCTATGCGGAAAAGTGTGGGGTTATGATTGACGATCTGTATGTTTCGCAGCCCGACACGGGCGAGCAAGCGCTGGAAATTACCGAGGCGCTGGTTCGCTCCGGTGCAGTTGATGTCGTGGTGGTCGATAGTGTAGCGGCACTGGTTCCCCGAGCGGAAATCGAAGGGGAAATGGGCGATTCGCATATGGGTTTACAAGCCCGTTTGATGAGCCAAGCTCTACGAAAGTTAGCCGGTACGGTTAAGCAAAGTGACTGTATGTTGATTTTCACGAACCAGCTCCGCCAAAAGATCGGCGTGATGTTCGGCAACCCCGAAACGACTACCGGCGGGATGGCACTGCGCTTTTATGCCTCTGTTCGGCTTGATATTCGCCGAACCCAGGCTATCAAAGACAGCGGCGAGGTAATTGGTAACCGAACCAAAGTTACAGTGAAAAAGAACAAGGTAGCTCCGCCCTTCCGTGTTTGTGAATTCGATATTATGTACAACCAGGGTATCTCTCGCTCAGGCGATGTACTCGATAATGCGGTCAATGAAAACATTGTCGACAAGCGAGGCGCGTTCTACTCCTATGGCGATACCCGCCTGGCCCAAGGTCGTGAAAATGCCAAAACCTTCTTGGAAGCCAATCTCGATATGATGATGGAGATTGAAAACAAAGTACGGGAAGCGAAAGGGCTGCGTATTAGCGATCCGATTATGTCAGCCGCAGCAGAGAAGGTCAACGCAGAAAAAACAACTGAAACAAAATCTAAACCCAAGCCCACCTCTAAAAGCAAGTCCTCTACTGAAAATCAGGTAGCGTTTGAACTTGATGAGGATAATACACCAATTGATGTCGATTTAGATTAAGACTTCGTTTTTAACTCCATAAATTTCTATAGGAGCGAGCGTCAAGGGTGACGTTCGCTTTTTTTGTTCCTCCTCAATATTGATAAACAAAGCAAACTTTAATTCCGGTTATTGTTCTCATAAAATTGACAATTGGTCTACCTATAGGCTACCATGAACTTTATGTATTGCTTCGTAGTTTCCAATGACCATTGTCCGACCGGCAGATTATTGTGTCTTATCGAGAACCCGCAGCCCGTAATAGCCTAAATCCTGTAATGGATGCCCCTCAAGACGCCACGCCACGTCATCAGGTCTTGATAACTACGGGTGAATGGCGCTGGGCAGTTGGATGGGCACTCCTCATTTTGGTTGCTAGCGCTCTCCCTTTTCTCAGCGCCTGGGCGATGACTCCGCCCGGCTGGAACTTTACAGGAATCTTGGTCAATCCGCTCGACGGTCACACATACGTGGCAAAAATAGAGCAAGGGGCAGAGGGTCACTGGCTGTTTCAATTAACCTACACCCCGGAACCGCATGATGGTGTATTTCTCTTTCCATTTTATCTAGGGCTAGGCCACATCGCGCGTTTGACCAGCGCCTCTCTCGTTCTCGTGTTTCACCTCGCCCGATTAATAATAGGGCTTGGCCTACTCCTCACAGTTTACCGATTTAACGCTCACATTACGGCTAATATAGCCGAACGGCGTCTAGCCTATCTTTTGGTAGGCACCGCATCAGGTTTAGGTTGGTTGGGAGTTGCTTTTGGTGCTTTCCCTATCGACTTTTGGGTACCGGAGGCATTTGTGCATTACAGCCTGCATACCAATCCACATTTTCCGCTCGGCCTGACCTTAATGTTGCTTATCCTTATGTATATCATTTGGCCTCCTCAGATACAACACATTGCTTGGATTCTGGCCCCCAGTCTTTTGGCCGTACTGCTGGCTTTCGTGCTGCCGTTTGCGCTGATTATTGTGTGGTTGCTTTCAGCGCTCTTTATTGGGCGGAAGGTTTTAATTGACAGAGGACGTTTGCCCTGGCTTCATATTTGGCCTACACTAGGTGTGGTCGGTGCATCGCTGCCGGTAGTGGGCTACCAGTATTGGATCTCTGTAACCAATCCCATACTGGCCGGCTGGAATGCGCAGAATATAACATCTACGCCTCCCGTTACGGACGTTATCTTCGGCTTTGGTATTATCGGCGGATTGGCACTCATCAACGCCATTAGCATTATGTGGTGGAGAAGGCGAGAAGCTTCTGAGGGCGAATGGCTGCTTTGTTTGTGGGTAATAAGCTCGATAGTGCTGCTCTACGTGCCGTTTCCCTTGCAGCGCCGCTTTATCACCGGCTTACATATCCCACTAGCAATTTTGGCGGCTATGGGATTGCTGCGTTGGTTGGCACAGAGTAAACTAAGAGAGTCATTTCAACGGATGATCGTTTTAGGCGTAATCGTTATGGGGCTGTTGGGCACCTTAATCGTTTGGGGTTTACCGCTTTTGCTTATTGCTCAACAGCCGGTCGATTCACCGACCGCATCGCTGCTTTTTGTTCGAGATGACGAAACGGCTGCATTCGAATGGCTGCGGGACAATGTCGAGCCAGACGACATCATTCTGGCCTCGCCGCGTATCGGCATGTTGATACCGGGCCAAACCGGAGCGAGAGCGTTTTACGGGCATCCTTTTGAAACGATTGAGGCTCAGGACAAAAAGGCGCAAGTCGAGGCTTTCTACAAAGGCGAGCAGGTATCAACATCACCAGAGAGTGACTATATCTTTTACGGATTCTCAGAACAAGCCATCGGCCAGCCTCAACTTCTGCAGGAACTCCCTGTGGTTTTCTCCAACGGAGATGTACGTATCTATAAGAGTCAGCAGGAACATTAATTAAAGGTTTTTATAAGCGTTACAAACTATTTAACTCAGGTGAAGCTATGCAAAAAACGGAGGTTAATCGTCAGGTGGTTGGTACAATCTTATTAGGTCTTTTTTCCATCATGCTTTTATCGGCCGGGCAGACCTCGCTTAAATTTGGTCTCAATGCCATTGGTGGCGTTAGTTTATCAGACGGATTAGGCGGTATCTTCAAACTTCTGCAAACGCCGTGGATTATTGTTGGTTTTGGCCTTTACGGATTAAGTGCTGTTCTGTGGCTTGATGTTCTATCAAAGCTTGATTTTAGCCTCGCTTTCCCCATGGTTGGATTAACCTATGTTTTTACGCTTTTGATTGGCCGCTTCTTCTTTGGAGAAACCGTAGGCTGGGAACGTATGCTAGGTGTAGCCTTCATCTTATGTGGAATTTTCTTCTTAGTTCGGAGCGGTGCTTCCGGATAAAATAAAACAGACTTATCGGCTCATGTCTCAATATCTTCGACTCAAGTTTCTACCGTACCTTGTTATTACCATTTCCGTACTTTCATTATTCATACCCGTTTTACGCAACCCTGACCTCATTTTGCATCCAACTTTCAGCCCTTTTTCCGATACGATGGTTATCCACTGGCCAAAGGCGCATTTGATGGCGGAAAGCTGGCAGCGCGGAGACGGCCTACCCTACTGGACACCGCTTATTCTAAGCGGCATGCCGCTCGCTGCCAACCAATTGGCGATGCTGGCTTATCCTCCGGCCTGGCTTTTACTTCTCCTCCCCCTCGAACTCACATTCAATCTGTTATTTATTTTCCATCTCCTACTGGGTGGGTTTGGAATATATTTTTTACTACGCGAATACAATCTGTCGCGTGAAGCGGCTTTGCTCGGTGGATTAACCTTTGCGCTCAACGGTAAATGGCTGGCCCACGCAGCCGGCGGACACGTGAGTATGGTCGGCGCAATTGGCTGGATGCCGTGGGCATTAGTCGGGGTGATGATGTTGTTTCGAACGCAAGCAGGTTTTTCAGACAGCTCGCTAAGACCGCAGAATCGCGAGCAACCTGTTACCACACGGCGACCGCCCATTCCCTGGGTTGCTTGCGTCATCATTGCCCTTTCGCTCGGAATGCAGCTTGTCACCCACACACTGCCGGTGATTTACACGGTTTATCTCATCGCTGCAATGGTTAGCTGGCATTTTCTGATTGCGGCATGGCAGGTTCATGAAGCCGGAGGCAAATGGGGCGCGTTTTTGTTATCCTTTTTCTGGTCAACGCTCTATCTGGCTATAGCGTGCGGTTTGGGTGGATTATTGGGAGCCGGTCAGCTGTTGCCTTTAATAGAACTGATAGAATATAGTAATCGATCGCTTTCACCGGTTCAAGCAGCCGAATATTCGGTTACGCCGGTACAGTTGCTGATTGGACTACTATTACCTTCGGCTCAAGGTGGGCATGAGTTGGTGATTTACTTGGGCCTTGTCCCTTTGCTGATTGCGCTTTTTGGCATACATCGCCGTTCGTGGAGTTGGTTTTACGGGGTGATACTCCTCTTTTCGATTCTCTTCGCCCTCGGCCCATCAACCCCGATTCACAGTTTATTTTACGACTTCGTGCCCGGATTTCGATGGGTCAGAACGCCGGCCCGTATGTTTTTTGTCGGTGCGATAGCTACCTCGGCGCTTGTTGGTTTTGGTATTGACCGCTTGCGTACAACGCACTGGTCAGAAAACGCGCAGCAATGGCTAACGCGAATGAGCGTAATTATCGGAGCCACAGCGCTAATTCTAGGTTTGGGCTTCACATTTTTATTTGGACAAGCGGGACGCGCTCCCCTTGCGCTGGCGCTCTTTATGCCCGTGGGGTTGACGGTCATATTGCTCCGAATGCGCGAACGGGTTTCGAGTCAATTTATGGTGCTGTTGCTGGGGCTGCTGCTTTACCTTGATCTCGCTTCGTTCGATTTGTCGATGATGCGATTTGATCCGCTCGATGAGGCTCTGGCAGAAGGACGCCCGGCCGCTACCTATCTGGCTCAACAGTCCGGTACATTTCGTGTTTATTCGCCCAGCTACAGCCTCTCTATGCAAACCGCCGCCGCATTCAATCTCCAATTGGCCGACGGTGTTGAGCCGGTGCATCTGGCGACCTACGATCAATTTATGGCGAGAGCAGGTGGTTATGACGATGCCGGTTTTAGCGTAACGATCCCCCACTTTGGTGATGGACCGTTGGAGACCGCGTTAAAAGATGTTGAACCTAACCTGCGGCTGTTAGGGCTGCTTAACGTCGACTATGTCGCAGCCGCATTTCCGATGAACTGGAAGGGCTTGAGCTTAGAGCAAAAGATCGACGATACGTATATCTATCGCAATGGGGAAGCGCTGCCTCGGGCTTGGGTTGCCCATCAAACGCGCCCGCCGGAGTCGGATTGGCTAGCGCAGCTTGAATCGCTATCCAATTTGGCCGATGTCGCAATCGTTGACTCGGATACTCCCCTTAGTAATGACGACATCCCGGCCGGCAGCGCCGAGATCACAGCTTATGGGAGCAATCAAATCCAAATCGAGACAGAGGTAGAAACCCCTGGCTGGCTGGTGGTAAGCGAAATTTGGTATCCGGGCTGGCAGGCTACAGTCAATGGATCGACGCAGCCGGTAGAAAAAGTAAACGGCCTATTGCGGGGAGTCTATTTAAGCGAGCCGGGTCGATATGACATCGTGCTTGATTATCGACCGGCCAGTGTGATATGGGGTAATCGGTTGGCCTGGACGACCGCTGCACTCCTTATCGGCGTTACGTTGTGGCGAGTTGGGTTACGTACAAAAACTTCTCAACCGGACGAGTCGTTCTAGAGGGCAGCCGTTGTTGATCGAGTTGAACCAAACCATGTGCGGACAACATCATTTCAAACTCCGGTTTACTAAAGAGTTGATAAGGCATATCCGATGGCAGGCCGATGGCGCGATGACCATGCCGTTCGGTGAGATCGAGGCTGATTTCATCGGCATCGGGCCGGTCAAACTCCTCTATGAGAACGATCTTCTGTCGCGTAACGCGTACCGCTTCGTCTAACACTCGCTCCGGGTTCTGACAATGGTGCAAAACATAAAAAAGTAACGAAACATCAAATTGATTGTCGGCGAAGGGCAACGTATGACCGTTGTATATCTGAAGCGGTATGTTTATCTCCGGCAGGCGTAGATCGCGCACATCGACACCTGCAAAACGAATTTGGGGATGGTTTTGCATGATATGGTTCAGCGCCAGCCCGGTTCCCACACCAATATCCAGAACCGATTGAGCCTGTTGCAGGTGGAATTGATAACGGCGATGATACGAGTCAATTTCGCACTTGGCCCGGATCAGCAGCGGGTTGAGCGGCATACAACGAATAATCGACTCGATTTGACGTATATGGGCTTGATCATACGCATCGATTTTGGGAATGAGGTCGGCCAGAGTAAGCAGGCCAAAACGCGGGTGACGCATTTGAAAATAAGGCTCAGGGATATCCTTAAGCATGGCTAATGTATGGCGACGAGAGTCAACATACGTTTCAAAGTTACACGGGCAATGAGCAACTTTGCGAGAAATCGCATCCACCCCGAATGTTGCAAAACAAAGGGTCGGTATTTTTATGGGATGCAATCGTAGTGAAGCGTGATGCCACTGCTCGAGCCGATTAAGACGTTCGATGATCTCGTCCAGCGTCAAACTGTCTTTCGGGTTACGCCAGGCCAACTGCTCGGCTGAGATGTCTTTTAGCAAGTACTGAATGATATCAAAGTTATGCTGTAGTTTCCGGTACATTGGTCAGTGTCCCAAAATAGCCTGTTAAGTTGCCCCCTAATCTTAGGATTGTTTGGCTCGTTTGTAAAGTTTCAGGTGATCGCAACTGCCCCTTTCGACAAGCCCCTCGTTATGCCCTTCAACAAGGCAAGGAAGAAGCTATCGGCACAGTTTCAAGGCCAACCCTTTTCTCAGTTCACGGAAAGTGCTAAGATCACCTTAGCTAACACAAAACCGTTCTTTTACATTTCTCGCTTTTGTGTTAGAATTTCGCAGACATGTTAAATACACATTGGGGCGGTTGCAACGCAATCTCCCCAAATTTTTTGTAACAAGAGGAAAAGCAGTATGTTTAGAACACACACCTGTAATGCACTTCACCTTGATAATGTAGGAGAAGAAGTCACCCTATCCGGCTGGGTTCATCGCCGCCGCGATCATGGCGGTCTCGTTTTTATCGATCTGCGGGACCGGTGGGGGCTGACTCAAATCGTCTTTGATCCCGATACCAATACCGACATGCATAATCTTGCCCAGACGCTGCGTAATGAGTATGTCATTCAGGTAACGGGTTTGGTTCGGGCCAGGCCGGAAGGGCAGGCCAACCCCAACTTAGAGACCGGCGATATTGAAATTGAGGGGCGCTCGCTGAATATTCTCAATAAAGCCAATACACCGCCCTTTGATATTAATAAAGAAACGCCGGTTGATGAGATGATCCGGCTGAAATATCGGTATTTAGACCTGCGCCGAGAGCGAATGCAGCGCAATATTGTCCTGCGCCACGAGGTTGTCCGCTATATTCGCAACTTCCTGTCTGATGTTGATTTTGTTGAGGTCGAAACACCTATTCTGTTTAAGACTACGCCAGAGGGCGCGCGCGACTATCTGGTTCCCAGCCGCGTTCACGCCGGCCAGTTTTATGCGCTGCCGCAAAGCCCGCAGCAGTTGAAACAGCTTTTGATGGTCGCCGGCTACGATCGTTACTTTCAAATTGCCCGCTGTTTTCGCGATGAAGATCAGCGCGGCGATCGCCAGCCGGAGTTCACGCAGCTTGATGTTGAAATGAGTTTTGTCGATCAAACGGACATCCTCGACATCACAGAGCGGCTGATGATCGGCCTGGTCGAAACCATGAGCGAGGCCCAGATTATGCACAAGCCATTCCCTCGCCTCAGCTACAACGACGTTATGGATCGTTATGGACGAGACAACCCGGATATTCGCTTTGGGATGGAATTAAGTGATATCAGCGCTCTCGTAGCCAACAGCGACTTCAAGGTCTTTAGCGGCACCGTCAGCAGCGGCGGCCTGGTTAAAGGGATTAAGGCCAAGGGTTTGGGTGGTTACAGCCGCAAACAGCTTGACGAATTAACGGATTACGTTAAAGTTTTCGGGGCAAAAGGGCTGGCGTGGTTAGTGGTCGATGAGAGCGATGAAGGCCCGGTGGCCGGACGCTCGTCGTTTGCCAAGTTCCTGTCTACGGATGAAGTGGCCAGTATTATTGACCAGCTAGAAGGAGAGCCGGGCGACCTGCTGCTGTTTGTAGCCGACAAACCGGCTGTAGCCAACGAGTCGATGGGCCGGCTGCGGTTAGAGTTGGGCGATCGGCTGGGGTTGCGCGATGACAACATCTTGGCCTTCTGTTGGGTGATCGATTTCCCCTTCCTGATGTGGAACGAAGATGAAAAGCGCTGGGATCCAAGCCATCACCTCTTCACCGCACCTGTTGATGAAGATATCCCCTTATTGGACTCTGACCCCGGCCAAGCTCGCGGCAAGCAGCACGACTTGGTGCTCAACGGTAATGAAATCGCCGGCGGTAGCGTCAGGATTCACCAGCGTGAGCTACAGGAAAAAGTATTCGGTTTGATCGGTTTGGAGCTAGAGCATGCTAAAAAGCAATTCGGCCATATGCTGGAAGCATTTGAATTTGGCACACCACCCCACGGCGGCATCGCCTCCGGCATCGACCGGCTGGTAATGCTGTTAGCCGGCGAGCCGAATATTCGCGAAGTAATCGCTTTCCCCAAAAGCCAATCCGCAGCCGATCTTATGGCCGGTGCGCCCACAGAGGTGACCGAGCAGCAGCTTAAGGAACTCCATATCAAATTGAGGTAACTATCTAACGAAGCTCCGCCTCAAACCGATAATGAGGATTTGGACGCAGATTAACGCTGATTTTCTCAGATAAAAAATAGGCTCAACAGGATTTCGTGGGGTTGACACGATAAAACGTAAAACGTGATGCGTAAAAAGAAATTACGTTTTTCGTTTTTCGTTTTACAATCCTGTCAACACCCTAAATTCCAAAAGAGCCAAAAAATAAAAAATCAGTGTTTATCAGCGTTAATCTGCGTCCAAAATTTAGTTAGGGGTAACCGGCTCTATAGAACTTGCCGAAATCCAGCCTTGAAAATCATTACCCGGCAGCGAAACACGTCGCCAATTGTCGCGACTTTCCAACTGGGTCACTTCGGCTCCAGAGTGCAGTTCAAATTCGACCACGTAGTTGTCGGCACCGCCTGGGCCACTCATCACATCGACCTTCTCCGCGACAATAACCGCAGGAGGGTAATAGTGCGCGTTATACAGACGATTGCCGATAGATATTAGACCAGCCAGCAAAAAGACGCCCACGATAGCCATTCCCCACAAACTCGTCTGGCGAAATTTACGCGAAACAATGGCGATAATGGCCAGAGCACACAGTAAAAGCCACAATAGCAGCGCTAAAACCGATGCCTCCCCAATCGTAAGCCAATTTTCAACGACCCTGACAAAGTTAATCGAACCTTCGTCATTGGTCGAGTCCAATTTGTCTAAGCTTTGGCTTCGAGCCAATCTTAAATTGGCTGAGATATCGATGTCACGGGGATCAAGCTGATCGGCCCGCCGGTAATTGAGAATAGCGCGTCCCAAATCCCCTTCTTTGAAGTAAGCGTTGCCTAAATTGTAATACAAGGCGCTATCTTCAACACCGGCCTCGATAATTCGTTCGTAAATCTCGATAGCCTGAATATAATTCCCGGCCTCATAATTTTGATTGGCGGCGGCCATAGCTTCGGTCGGGCTGACAGCTTGAGCTAACGTAGTGGTCACCATCAAAATGAGGCTAAGCGTTACGATTAACGTGACAAACCAAAGGCGGGGTGAAATAGGCTTTTGCAGCATAGGATTAGGAT
The DNA here is from genome assembly GCA_020433805.1 of Anaerolineae bacterium. Lineage (GTDB taxonomy): Bacteria > Chloroflexota > Anaerolineae > 4572-78 > J111 > JAGRBY01. The sequence continues at coordinate 42,457 of JAGRBZ010000004.1, read as the reverse complement.
TTACCTTTTACGACGCCGGTTGAATGATTTCTCAAGATCGTCGATTAAACTGCGCGTTTCCTCGGTAATCGACTCCGCATCACCGGCTGAAATGGGAGCAAAGCGCCCGATATCGATTTGATTCAGCAACGCCTCAATGCGTTCGATTTGCTGGGTTTGCAGGCGCGACTCACGCAGCAATTGTAGTAGTCCGGCGGTGGTCAAACCACTTGTCGGCTTATTGAGTTTATCGGAGAGATAGCCTAACAAAGCTCGCCCTGCGGCCGAAGCCCGCTCTTTTGAGCTAGCCGATTGAACTTCGTTAAGCGTGTTTAACGCTTGTCGTTTAGCTCTTTGATCGCGGGCGAAGGCAGGATCGGTTTTAAGCCTCTGGTGACGCTGCTGCCAAATTTGGATAGCCACCACAGCAAACAATGGTAAAATCCATGCCACCCAATACACGGTCTGCCACACGACCGACAACGTCGCCCCCACGCTTAAAGTAGCAGGCACCGGTTTAATATGCCGGATGTCGGACGTTATCAAATTAACCGATTCCTCTTCATTATTGTTGAAACTGACTACAGTTGGCAGGGCCGGCTGCGAGTCGTCTGGTAAAACGGTAATGACAATAGGGTCGGTACTGATAGTCTGGTAGGCTTGTGCTTCAGGGTCGTAGTAGCTGAAGCGAATAGGTTCAAAAGTCAACTCTCCAGCCTGGCCAGGAACAACCAAGCGCTCAAAAGACCGGGTGCCACCCACTTTGCCATTTTCTGTATCGAAATTCGAGAAAGATTTACTCTCAAAGAGCCGCCAAGCTTCCATTTCCGGCAAAGCTGGTTCAGCTAATGTTTCAATATTGCCTGTGCCTTTAATTTCGACCAGCAAGGTTACCGGATTATTAACAACGACTTCCGACTCGCTCAACATGGCATCAATCGTATAATGGCCAACGGCTCCACTAAAGTTTTCGGGTTTACCCTGCTCGGGCAGCGGTTTCACTTCAACCTGAACCGGCTCGGCCTCCAAACGAATATCAGGGCTGAGCAAGCCGCCGGGAATAACCAAGCTGGCCGGCTCAATGGTAATCGATCCCAGGTTGGCAGGAAAGAGAGCCGTTATAATTTCCGTAACCGTATATCCGATACCGTTCAGTTCGGTCGTATAGTGACTCGGGGCCACAATTTCTTGACTCCAAAAATCGGTAAATGAGGGAGGGGTGTAGTCGGGTTGGCCGGGTGGAAAGCCCAATGCCTGGTAAATGCGAAATGTGTAAATAATCTGTTGGCCCAAATAAGGGTTAGGGTTGTCGACATCGGCTATTACAAAAAACTCCTCACCGGGTCGAACAGGTGGCGTATCAGAGTCGGGGCTGTTTTGGCTCTGCGGTACAAGCGGGCTGCCACTGGCAAAGACTTCCAACTGAATGGGATCAGTTTGATAAAGCATCCCGTCGATGTTGACCCCTATCGCCCCTATTTCCAACTCACCTTCTTGTAACGGCTGTAAGTGATAAATAAAAACACTTTGCGAAGTCATTTCCCCATTGACAATGCTTACCTGGGTTGAGGTACTGCTGCTCACCACGATAAAGGGGCCGATGTCGTTTAAGTCCGGCTGTGGAATTTTGAGAAAGTCACCGGTAATAGTGACATTGAGAACCACTTGCTCGTCGATAGTTATTGTATTTCGGTCGACGCGAGCCGTAATTGGAGATTGCGCCTTAACGAGCGAAGGTACAAAGCTAACAGACAATAAAATTGAAAAGAATGCGATCAGTGCAACCGTAGTCGATTTTCTACAAGTATTAGAATGGTAAAATAGGCGATAGTTCATGAAAGGGCTTGCTTTTTTGTCCTTAGATCACAGTACTTTTATAAATGCGTTACCAATCTTCGGTAGGTGGCAAACCGGGCGCAAAAAAGCCTTCTTGCAACCGTTCCTGTAAGGTTTGACTATCTTGTCCCAAAGCGTCAAGGAGTTGTTCGGCTTCTTCAGGGGTTAACCCTCGCTGACCGCCGCCATCATTATTTTGCTGCTCATCCGGCTGGGAACCCGACTCGCCATCTTCATCTTGTTCGGGCTGACCACCGCCGCCATCCTGTTCCTGATCACCATTTTGTCCTTGGTTGGGTTGTTCACCTTCTTGGTCGCCCTGATTGTCTTGCGGCTGCTCACCACCTTGCGGGGGTGGAGGTTGACCGCCGCCCCCGCTTTGCTGCTGTTGCTGCTGCTCTTCCTCTTGATTTTTCAAGGCCAACTCAAGATTATATTTAGCATCTTCATCATTAGGGTTCAAGCGTAACGCTTCTTTATAAGCATCGATAGCTTCATCCCATCGTTGTGTTTGAAAAAAACTGTTGCCTAAATTGTAATAAGAGTTTTGAGCAAGCTCTTGACTCTCGCTATCTTCGGTTGAGCGAAGCGACTGTTTGGTCTGCATTTCGGCCGAGTCGTATTGCCCTTGTCGATAATATGTATTACCCGAATTGTAATAGGGTTCAGCTAAATCGGGATCCTCTTGTTTTGCGGCGGTATAGTTTTCTAGCGCTTCGGTATAGTTATTTTCATCAAAGGCATCATTACCATCGTTATTATAGCGGGCTGCTGACGAACCGCAAGCTGTTAACGCCATCGAACAGAGTATAAACATGGTCATATAAAGTTTTGATCTCATCGCTCGTGCCTTATGCGTGTATACGTCATAATCCATTATGTCGGCTGCTTGGCCGGACTATCCGACAATCCTTTCACATTAGCCCGCGCTCTTTTGGGCCGCATCCGATCCGGAATCAGTTCGTAGATAATGAGCGCCATCACCGCAACACCTAAAAACCATTGAAACCGCTCGATGCCGCGCGTCTCAAACCGACTTTCTAATTCGCTGGTTTGCAGCCGATTAATCGCATCGGCCAGTAAACCGACCTCACGACCATCCGGAGCCGCCCTAAAATAAGCTCCCGCAGTGATAGCGGCTATTTCTTGTAAGGTTGTTTCATCCAGGCGAGACAAAACCGTTTGGCCGCTGTTATCCTTTTTATACTCGATCAAGTTACCGAGATGATCATACTGCGGGATCGGCTCGCCGTCGGGAGAGCCAAAACCAACGGTAAAGATAATAACCCCTTGGTCGGCAGCCTCCTGAGCCGCCCCTAAAACATCGGTACGATGGTTTTCGCCATCCGTTAGCATGATGATAACTTTTTGTGTGGCCCGCTCTTCATTGAAACCGCTCATAGCAACCTGAACAGCCTCAGCAATATCCGTACCGGGTCTGGAGATGATGCCAGGATAAGCCGACTCGAGAAATGTGCGAGCCGTGGCGAAATCAGAAGTTAAGGGAAATTGTACAAAAGCGGCTCCTGAAAAGAGGACCAACCCTAACTCATTGCCGTCGAGGCGATCCATTAGTTCTGAAATCTCCAACTTGGCCCGAGCCAAACGGTTAGGCTTAAAATCTTCGGCAATCATACTTTCCGATACATCCAGAGCCACCATAATTTCAACACCGCGTCGCTCGACGTATTCAACCTGGCTGCCCCAGCGCGGTCGAGCCAAGGCCAGCACCAGAAATATAAGGGCAATAAACCATAGCCGGTTCTGCCAACGACGACCTTTCCAGTTGACGCTGGCACTGAGTTTTTTAATTAATTCCGGAGTACCCAGCCGAGTTAAAGATCGTTCATGGCGTTTTGTCAATAAGTAGAGCAACCCACCCAACAGTAACAACGGGATAAAGCACCAAAAGTATAAGGGTTCAGCAAAAATTCTTAGCATGGTTACGGTATCTTACGGAGTAAAGTTCGGCGCAAAAGCGCTTCAAAGATTAGGAGAAATGCCGCTGGAATAATAAACCAGATCGCCAGTTCGTTGTAGCGGGTGAAGGTTCTTATTTCCACGTGCGATCGCTCTAATTCATTAATCGTATCATAAATTTCTTGGAGTCCAACTTCATCTTCAGCTCTGAAATAAAGGCCGCCGGTAATATCGGCGATCTCCTTTAACGTTTCTTCATCGATTTCCGAGTCGCGATACTCAATACGACCATCCGGAAATGGGAGCGCTGCCGGACCAGGACGGGCCGCACCAATCGTATAAACACGAATATCCAGCGCTTTGGCGATTTCAGCTGCTGTCAGGGGATCGATCTGCCCCGAATTATTGGCTCCGTCGGTAAGCAGAATAATCACCCGGCTTTCAGCTTCGGAGTCGCGCAGCATATTGGCTCCATTCGCTAAACCTAAACCGATAGCCGTTCCACTATCTAGCCCAATATCCCACGACACTTGCGTTTGGTCAAGAATGCGCTTGAGAACATCATAGTCAAGTGTAGGTGGCACCTGACTAAAAGCCTCGGTCGCAAAAATCACCAACCCGATCCGATCATATTGGCGATTTTCGATAAAATCGTGAATAACGCTCTTCGCCGCGCCAAGACGATTAGGATCAAAGTCGAGCGCAGCCATACTGCCGGAAATATCGAGCACAATGCCAATATCGACCCCTTCACCCGAGATAAGCTCGCGGGCACTGCCCGATTGCGGCCGAGCCAGGGCCATAATCAACAGGATCAGGGCAATAAGTCGTAAAACGGGCAAAATAAAGCGAAGACGCTGGCGAATAGAGGGAGCCAAGTGAGTTGTCAGCCGCAAATCAGAATATTGTAGCGTTGAAACCGTAATCTGAGACCGATTTCTGATGTATTGAATGACAATCCCCAGCGGAACAAGAAGCAGCAAAAGTAACCAAGGTGAGGCAAAGCGAAAGATCATGCAGCCATCTCCTCTGTTTCTTTTTGGGGCTTTGTATTATCAGGCGGTTCGGGAATTGGGGTGGTCGTATACACCAACCGACGGGCCTTACTGACAATTTCGTACGCGTCATTAAGTGTGGGCCGGAAACGGGCAAACTTGACAAGATCGCTCTCAGAGAAAATCTCTATGAATCTGCGCCGTTCATCTTTTATAGCCGATGTCGGCACCAACGTACGACGGAGTTCATCGGTTGTTCGCTCCAAAGCGGGAATCTGATAGCGCCCTTCAACGTAGCGTCGCAGACACTCGGTTACGAGCGTATAATGCTCTTTATATTGTTCTTTGGCCGGCAAATTCAAAGCCTCAATTCTATCCAGCTCGGCATAAGCGATAACTTCCGGCGGGCGATTATCAACCGGCACCGGAATAGGCATATCGATGACTTCGCCACGACGTCTAAAGCGATGGTACAGCCAAAAACCACCCGCCGCAATCAATCCGGCCACCGGCAGCGCCACCAAAATTGATAACAGCACCCAGGGCCAAATAGGCGGTACGGGCAGTGAGGCCTGTTCTTTGATATCGCGCAATTCGGAGTCGCCTTCGACCAGAATAGTTGCCACATCCAATTGAATAACCGGAGCAGCCAACTCCTCTGTCGAGCCATCGGCTAAGAGATGGGTAACTAACAAGCGGGGGGTTTGATATTGGCCCGGCTCAAAAACCGTCACAACAATATCTTTGTGGGTAATTGCAACGTTATCGCCACGTCGAGCCGTCTCAGCAATGGTTTGGGACACAACTTCAAAATCGCCCCACGGCTCGCCTTCCGGCAAGCTGGGCAAATCGACTTGCGAGTCGGCGGGGTGACGAACTTCTAGCCGCAGCGTTATGCGATCACCAACGTGATACGCTTCGTCTTCGGAAGAAGGCACATAAAAAAAGCTCACTTTCGCATCGAAAGATTGAGCGGCTGCGAGGGTTAGGGACAATGCCCAGCCTATCGCAAAAATACTAATCAGAGCTATTAATCTTAAAGAAATGGATTTTGACATCGTCATGGGTTGACTTATCGCCGTATGCGTCTGGCACGCTGCTCGAAGAAATTGGTGAGCGGGACAACATAGTCGCTGTCGGTTGTTACCTCGATACGGTCAACTTTGGCTTTTCGAAAAACACGTTCACGGGCTGTATGTAGCTCGTTCACGCGTTCCGTGAATTCTTCTCGCCACTTGCGGTTGCTGGTATCGATCCACTGCACTTCGCCGGTTTCAGCATCTTCGATAGCAACTAGCCCTACATCCGGAAAGCCCTGCTCACGCGGGTCGGTTAAGGTCACGGCAATCACGTCATGACGACGATTGCTCACCTGCAAAATAGAGCGGTAGGTATCGGGCGGGGCTAAAAAGTCTGATATGAGAAAGATAATGCTGTGCCGCTTAAGCATATGATTCAATGTGTCTAACCCCAATTTCAGGTTTGTGCGGCGACCTTGTGGTTCAAACGCCAGCAAATCTCGTATCAGGCGCAAAACGTGCCGTTTCCCCTTACGGGGCGCAATAAACAGCTCTATTTGGTCTGTAAATATTAATAATCCTACTTTATCATTATTAGAAATGGCTGAAAATGCCAAAACAGCCGCCAACTCTGCTGCGATTTCACGCTTGAAACGATTAAAGGTTCCAAACTGGCCTGACGCACTGGCATCGACCAAAAGCATAACCGTCAGTTCACGCTCTTCAATATAGCGCTTAACAAACAATTCACCGGTTCGCGCGGTAACGTTCCAATCGATTGTGCGCACTTCATCACCCGGACGGTAGGGCCGTACTTCGTCAAACTCGATACCGCGCCCCTTAAAAATAGCGTGATACTCTCCGGCAAAACTGGTGTTTACCAGCCGGCGCGTTCTAATTTCGATGCGACGGATCTTTTTAATCAGTTCTTGGCTTAACATGTCAGATCTTCTCAGATAAACGTCGAAAAAAAAGGTTCAGGGCGACCCACTTTAATGCGGTATCCTTTGCCTGTCGTCGTTTAGCATTTATTAGGGGACTTCGATTTGGTCTAAAATACGCTGTACAATATCCGCGCTGGTTATCTCTTCCGCCTCAGCTTCATAGCTAATTACAATACGATGGCGCAAGATGTCAGGAGCGATTTGCTTGATATCTTCCGGAGTAACAAAACCGCGCCCCTTTAAGAAAGCATGGGCTCTGGCAGCCATAATAAGGTAGATAGTTGCCCGTGGTGAAGCACCAAAGCTCATCAACGGCTGTAGATCGGATAAGCCACTTTGGGTCGGATAGCGCGTGGCAAAAATCAAATCGAGAACATAATCCTTAATCTTCTCATCAACATAAATTTGGCGTACAACATCTCGCGCGCGCAGCAGTTCTTCCGGAGTGGTAATAGGCTGCACGGTCGGCAGCTCTGCGCCCGTCATCCGATCCATAATAATCCGTTCTTCCGCCCGCGTTGGATAGCCAACGACGACTTTCAGCATAAAACGGTCAACCTGAGCTTCGGGCAGCGGATAGGTTCCTTCTTGCTCAATGGGGTTTTGGGTAGCCAGTACAAGAAAAGGCTCTTGCAGGAGATAAGTTTGGTTGCTGATGGTCACCTGTCGCTCTTGCATAGCTTCCAACAGGGCGCTCTGCACTTTGGCCGGAGCACGGTTGATCTCATCGGCCAAAATAAAGTTGGCAAAAATGGGGCCAAGGTGCGGTGTAAATTCGTTTGTACGGGGATTATAAATTTCAGTACCAATTAAGTCGGCGGGGAGCAAATCAGGGGTAAACTGAATGCGTTGAAATTGGCCTTGAACGGCTTGAGCCAGCGTGTTAACCGCCAGTGTTTTTGCCAGCCCCGGCACACCTTCCAATAAAACGTGGCCATCGGCCAACAAACCGATAAGCAAGCGCTCGATCAATTTTTCCTGGCCAACAATAACCTTATTCACTTCTGAGATGAGACCTTGCAGAAAGAGGGCTTCTCGTTCAACGGCCTCATTAAGTTCGCGGATTGCTGTCATTTCCATGCTAAGTAGCCGGACCTCCAGACGGTAGATTTGTCTTTTTCCAAAAAAATAGATTAGCCGCAGTCACGAACACGCAACTAATCCCTGAGAATCAATTTAATTGTAGTCAATAAACCGTTATTTTTCAAGAAATTTGACATTTTCTCATCAAACTCTTATGTTGCCACCGTAAATAGGTCAAATATGCTATGGCATTTCCTTGAAAAATCCTAACATCGTTATATAATAGAAATAAATTCAACACGACTTTAGGCTATAACAATTACTCCGGTGTTGATCACATCGTAAGGAGAGATTACGTAGTGGCAAGATATCAAATTTTGTATTGGGAACATATTCCGTTGGGTGTAAAGGCCACAGACATAAACGGTACTGTTCGAGAAAACCTACCGCCTCGCTTCCAAAAAGCTGTTGAAAACGCATCATCCAAAGCCGGTCATAAAAGTGCGGCTCAATACACATCCATGTTCAAATGGGGTGATGAGTTTGAACGTGAAGGTACGGCTGCTGAAGTCGCCTCTGCCGTAGCCAAAGAACTCGATGATACCTGGGATGAGGAAGCGGCCTTAAAGGAATCTTCTTAAAGTCGTTGAGGATTGGTTAGATAGTTTCGTTAGCAGCCATATGGGTTGGCTAATTGGGCAACCAGGCTAAAATTTTGAAACCGCTGTCTGTCTCGATGATATGTTCAACGGGCTGGAGTTTTGGATTGGCTATTACAAGCCGATATTCGGAATAGCCCTGCCCCTGATCATCAACAAAAGCAACAGCTTCTTCGTTCGGCGAAAAGACTGGAATAGACCGCAGTTTGCCATTAATCGACCGATACCAGATGGTCGTTTCTTCTTCAAGCAAATTGTAATATATCAGTTTTCCCTCAAGAAAAAAAACAAATTCATCTCCATTGAGAGACCAGATAGGAATAAAATTTAACCCCTCATTTTGTACGGATAATGCGGTGTTATAAATCAACTTTTTTTCCGGATCGATCTCTTCGTTAGACGTTAGCCATACACCAAGTTGAACGCAGTCACCCTCCGGATCATCGGGAGGACAATCTTTTAGCTTGAACGGCTGATAATAGACCGTATAGCGGCCATCCGGCGACATGTTGGCTAATTGGCTACCCGGCGGAATGTGATAGGCTTCTGTATGGTCTTCACTGCTTCGAAAAAAACGTTTGGGGCGGCTGTAGAGCAGCGTATTTTGGGCTGTCCAGTTCAATTCAAAAATTTCTTCCGGCGATAACGCCCACTTCTGCACCGATTCCGTAGCCGGGTTAAAGCCCACTAACCACGGAAAAACTTCCTGTTCACCGCGATTAGGCAGTTGCTTATAGCCTATCTCGCAATTGGATGCCTCTAAACCCGCAGCACAATCGGATGTCCAAGCCACAGCCACCGCCGGATCAACATTGGCGGCTTTTATCTTTACCTGGCGGCTAGAGGCATCGTAAATCCGTAATTCAGCCTCGCTGCTCTCATTATTTTGAACGCTGTACGCTATGTGCAACCCATCCGGCGACCAGCTCACGGCACTGTTAATCCAACGATAGCCATCATCAACAGGCAAACGGGTCTGTTCGATCTGATCGGTACCTATATCAACTTTGTATATCCGGTCGCTAACCACCACCCAGCAAGGCACTGTGGTCTGTTCAGAGCAACCGGGCGACGGCGTTATTGTTTCTTGCGCCGTCGCCGGCCCAACACGCTCTAAATTAAGCGTATCAATATCCATGATATAAACACGATCACGTGTCCATACCAAGAGCGATCCTGTCTTAGCCGCAGCAGGTTGATAAAACACGGTTGCTAAGATAATAATAACAATAGCACTGACCCAGAACAGAACACCTTTCCATTGCGAGGTCATTAAAAAATCGACAAGCGATGTCATTCTTTATTCGTCTTACTCTCCCAATACAAGTAGTCTAAAAATTCTTGAACGCCATTCGACAGACGTAAATCTTCTAAATTATGCCGATCGCGAAGTTCAGGCTGATGTACAATGAGCCACACATACAAATCCATTTCCGAACGGTTAGGAAAATGTTTAATGACATCCAGGTCTCGTACTGTCTTGATAATAAGCTGATACACATTATCGTACCAATCGGCCGCCGCCTCAGGTACGGAGACCGGTTTGCTTTCATCGGTGTATCGCGATTGACTCAGGGTCAAGAGATAGCGATGCAGTTCGATGTCATCGAGCAAATTTCTGTAACCACCCGGTTCCGTAAAATCAATATGATATTTCGAGTCAGGTCTCGACTGATCGAGCCGGGTCTTTTCCAGAAAGTAAGCACATTCTTCCTTTATAAGCAAATCTTTTGTGTCAACATCCGGATTTAAGGAAATAGAACACGGCAGTTCGGTAACATTGGCTTGAATAGTCGGCCATTCTAACTTACGGGCGACGGAAACGCGATGATTGCCGTCTTTAACAAAGTAGACTTCATCAATCTTATACAGATCAATAGGGGGGAAGCCTTTGCCGGTGACAGCAAGGGTGTAAATATTTCGCCAGCGCTCCTTATCGCGCTTATCGCCGGTGCGGGGCAGAAAGTGGCGCGTAAAATCTTCATAGCGCCCGGTGCTGCCAATGATATGATCGAGAGGGACATCTTGCAAGCCTTTATAAATGGACTGCTTAAGCCTCAGTTTGCTCACTATCTCATCAAAACTGAGCAAGTGCCGTTGATGCCCGGTGATGAGACCCATGACAATTTCTAAAAAACCTTTGAGTCGAGCCTGGCTAAATTCTGACTCGCTTTTAATATAGGCTAACGTTTCGGCATCGATATTGATAGACTCCATTGTCTAACTCCTTGATTTTGAGAAGATTGGTAGATGATGAAGAGAATGGGTTCTTAATTTTCCTGGCTCCTAATCTCTCCTCTCCCTATTTATTTAGATCGGGCTTGAACAAATTTTAAGCCCCCATTTTTTTGCTTTTGCACTTTTAAGATTGTACCCGGCGCGGGATTCTCATCCAAAAGAAAATCTGCCAGCGGTTCACGTAAATGCTTCTGAATAATTCGGCGTAGGGGCCGTGCGCCCCATTCGGGATGATCGTTCTGGTCTAACAGCCATGTTTTGGCTGTTTCGGAAATTTCTAAGGTGAGGTCGCGTTCCGCCACGAGTCGTTTTTCTTTTTTGAGCAGCAGATCCAGAATATCGCGCAAATTCTCATTGGTGAGTAGATGAAAGAAGATAATGTCGTCCAGCCGGTTTAAAAACTCGGGCCGGAAATGCTCTTTTACGGCTTCCTCAGCCGCTTCCCGAGCCACCGATTCATCCAAACCCGGATCGGCCAGAAAGCGTCCGCCGATATTGCTGGTCATCAAAATAACCGATTCGCTAAAACTCACCGTTGCGCCTTTGCCGTCGGTTAAGCGCCCTTCATCTAGTACTTGTAACAGCACGTCGAAGACTTTGACATCGGCCTTTTCTATTTCATCAAAAAGCACCACACTGTAGGGGCGCTCACGTACAGCGTCCGTTAATTGCCCGCCGGCTTCGTGGCCCACATACCCCGGCGGTGATCCAATAAGCCGGTTGACGGAGGAAGACTCCATATACTCGCTCATATCCAGGGTAATGAGCGCATCTTCAGTGCCGAACATAAACTCGGCCAGTGCTTTGGCCAACTCAGTTTTACCTACGCCGGTTGGCCCCAAAAACATAAAAGAGCCGATAGGCCGCTTTGCATCTTTCAGTCCGACACGGGCCATTTTTACGGCTCGACTGAGGGCTTCAACTGCTTCGTTTTGGCCGATGATACGCTTGTGGATGTGATCGGCCATATTTTTGTAGCGCTCTCGCTCGTCGGCCTGCATACTGGCAATGGGAATACCGGTTACCATGCTGGCGACATTCATCACATCTTCGACATCAAGCCGGCCATCGTTGGCTACGGTGCTGCCTGTATCGGCTTCAAGATCGACCTTAAATTGGGCACAAGCGCGATGCAGCAAATGAAGGGCTGCGCCGGGCAACGGTTCGATTGTATAGTAACGACCGGCCAGCCGGGCGGTTTCATCGAGACTTTCAGGTGTGATTGCAATCTTGTAATCGTTTTCAAACGTAGATTTCTGCGCTTTGAGGATCTCTGTTGTTTCGGCAACGGTGGTGGGAGGGACCTTAAATTGCTGAGTTCGATCCGTAACCAAATTTAATTTTGATAATTTGCTGTATTGGTCATCGGTGGCGGTGCCGATAATTGCCACTCCATTGCCAAGCAAGGCTTTTTGCAGTTCGTTAAAGGCAAGCTGCGATCCGCCGTTAAAAAAGCGGATAATATCGGGCAAGAAGAGAATACCACCTCGGGCGGCAGTCAGTCCATCCTGTAAGACCGTATAATCGTCATCGACTAAAGCTTGTTCATTAAGCTGAATGATCGACTCCACGCTGTTTGGGCCTTGATTTTGAGCACGCATTTGGGCTAACCCCAACACCAACGAGCGTTTTCCTACACCCGAAGGGCCAACCAGCATAATATGGCGATTAACGGTCATCGATAACAAATTCGTCAGATTGTTCAGCAAATTTGTTCGGAGGTAGACTGAGTCTAGCTTGCCTTGTTTTGCCAGCGTAATTAAATTGACGGTGTTAGTGCCATCAACGGTAACCGAAGGGCTAGCCATCGCATCAAGAACCGCTTTATACGTAATGCCCCGTTTGTTAAGCAGCCAATGGGTGCCAACCTTAATATTGGACATGATGGCCAAGGCGTGCGCCGTGTTGCACTGCTTGCGGCCTTGCGACTCGGCCAGCGTTAACCCTTCGTCAATCACGGTTAAAATTTCATCGCTAAGGGGGACGCGCTCACCTTTTTCAGCCACAAAATCAAACCGTTCATCGCGCGCCTGCCGCTCGGTGGCGGCGCGATTGACATCATAAACCAATGTATCCCAATCGAAGCCGCGTTCGCGGCTGAATTTTTGCAAAAGCTGGTACGCTTCGGTTGATGGGACCGTCAGAAAAGCACTTAACAGCATTTCCGCTGTCATTACCGTAGCACGCTTGCTGCGCATAAGGGCAGCCGCTTGGTTAAAAGCGAGAACAAGTTGATTAGATGGAATGCGTTTTGCCAGTGTTCCACGTTTTTGAGCCAAAAAATTTCTCCTCGATAGGTGCAATACTCAAAATATTATATCACACGGCGCAATAGGGATACAACTTCAAATTTTCCCAATCTGACATTAGCCCAAACATTAAAATGAAATGAGGCGTCTAGCGATCAGTTGACCAAATCACACTTTACTGTTATAATCCGCCAAACTTTCGGTTTATACATCTAAACCCTCCTGGTTTCGCCAGCAGTATTTTCCACGTCTCAAAGCAGACAATCCTTCACAAGGAAGTGATGCCGCCTCAGAGTTTATGGAAGGAGGAGATTAACATAAATCTACTTTACCTTTGATTTGCTTTTAATACGAAGCATCCTTTAAGTAAGTTTTTTATTGTGTCTCATAAATACAAAAATATTGAGGAGAAGTTAGTCAAATATGAAAAAGAGCACTTTATTTTCCGCTATTTCGCTTATCGCAATCGGTCTGTTTGTAACTGCTTGCGGGGGCAGCCCGGTAGTTGAAAAAGTTGTTACCGTTGAAGTTGAAAAAGTTGTTACCGTTGAAGTAGACAAAGAAGTTACCGTTGCCTCTGAAGTAGAAGAAGAAGCCGTTGCTGAAGAAGAAGCCGTTGCTGAAGCTACCGAAGAAACGGTTGCTGAAGAAACCACCGAAGAGACAGCCGCTCCGGCTGCTCAAGAAGGCGCTACCTTGGGTATTGTCCAAGATCGCGGTGTACTAAACTGCGGTGGGAATGCCAACGTTCCCGGCTTTGGTTTCCTTGATCCCGACACCAACGAATTCGCCGGTTTTGATATCGATTTCTGTAAAGCTATCGCTGCCGCCGTTTTGGGCGATGCTGAAGCGGTTGAAGTTCGAGCCACCACCGGTACCGACCGCTTCCCCGTACTGCAAGCCGGTGAAGTTGACGTTCTGGTTCGTAACACCACCTGGACTATCAGCCGGGATACGTCCCTTGGCTTCAACTTTGCCCCCACCAACTTCTACGATGGTCAGGGGATGATGGTTCGTGTTGACTCTGGCGTTGAAAGTTTGGCTGATTTAGAAGGTGCCACCGTCTGTGTCCAGCAGGGTACGACAACCGAGAAGAACTTAGCCGACGTGATGCGTGCTTTAGACATTAGCTACGAGCCGGTTGTTTTGGCCGACCAGCCTGCGACCTTAGCCGCTTATGCAGAAGGTCGTTGTGACGGCTTCACGACCGATAAATCCGGTCTGGTATCCTCTCAAACACAACTTTCTGATCCAAGTGAACACATCATCTTAGATGAAACCATGTCGAAAGAGCCACTTGCACCCGCGGTTCGCCACGGAGATGATCAGTGGTTTGATATTGTTAAGTGGGTCACCTACGGCCTGATGCAAGCCGAAGAACTTGGCATCACTTCCGACAATGTTGAAGAAATGGCCGCGACCAGCGAAGATCCGGTCGTTCGCAACTTCCTTGGAGCTGAAGGTGATTTGGGTCAAGGGATAGGCCTTGACAACGACTTCATGGTCACGGTTATCAGCCAAGTTGGTAACTACGGTGAAATTTATGATCGTCACCTTGGTCCCGACACGGTCTTCAATCTGCCGCGCGGTCTTAATTCCGAATATACCGAAGGCGGCCTCATGTACTCGCCCCCGTTCCGTTAAAATTTAGGCTAAGGACAGCCCGGTGGATGTATCGCCGGGCTGTCTTTTTAAGTTATTCATAGGATGAGGAGATAGATGGCATCAACTTCACCAAACATAAAACAAGAAGCATCCATTCCTTTTTGGCGAGACGTTCGTGTTTTAGGCATAATCGCGCAAATTATTTTCACAATATTGGTGATTATTTTCTTTGCCTGGCTCGTCAACAACTTTATCACCAATGCCGAAAACCAAGGTTTAGAAATAGGCTTTGATTTCCTTAACAGCACCGCCTCTTTCGATATCGCTGAAGGGATTGAATACGAGGCTACTGACACCTTTGGTCGAGCATTATGGGTTGGGGTGGTTAATACATTACGAGTCTCATTAATCGGTATAGTTCTAACCACGCTGCTGGGGATTGTAGTTGGTATTGCCCGCCTTTCTAATAACTGGTTGATTAGCCGCGTGGCCACGGTTTATATAGAAATTGTACGGAACATTCCTCTACTAGTACTGCTGTTTTTTATCTACTTTGCTGTCATTCTAAAACTGCCCGCAGTGAGCGATAGCGCTCAACTCTTTGGATTGCCTATCTATCTCAACAATCGCGGCATTGCTGTACCCGGCTTGTCGGCTACATCCGCCTTTCCTATTTGGTTGGCCTTTATTATTTTGGGCGTTATTTTGGCAATGGTTCTGTGGACCATTCAAAGCCGGAAGGAAGAGCAAACCGGTGAGTCTATAAATAAGTTCGGAAACGCTGTCTTTGCTTTTCTTATCGTTGCGTTCATTGGTTGGATCGTGACCAGCGCCTTTGCCAGCGATCAGGCGATTATGGTCAGCGCCTCCAAAAACATCAGCGATTTCGATGACTTTGAAAGCATTTATGTCGCCAGTATTGATGACGATGCTTTAGCAGAATTAGGAAGCGAACGAAATCTCACAACGATTCTTGATGTTGCCGAATATCGAGCCGAGTTAACAGACCAGCTTGAGTCAGGCACGCTATCTCCCGAAGAAGCTGAGTTAGTAGAGGGTCGTTTGGACGTACTCAACGACGGTGCGGTTACGCTTTGTGCGGTAGAAAATAGTGCCTCCGAGATTAATGCCGCCAGTCAACTTCGCCGGCGCAACATTCCGGTTGATGTTAACGGCGTAGACAGCGTGAGCCAAGCCGGAAGTGCCTATGCCGCCGGAGACTGTGATATTTTGGCCGGTACTCAGGCCGAACTGGCCTCCGAACGCGCTATTCTGGAAGCTCCAGATGCTCACGAACTTATTGCTACCAACGCCCCACCGCTTGTACTCAACACACCCGCTCCGGCCGGGTTTAATATTCAAGGCGGGGTGAAGTTAACTCCGGAATTTGCAGCGCTGTTGATTGGTCTGGTCATTTACACTGGCTCCTACGCAGCCGAAATTGTAAGGGCCGGTATTTTGGCCGTTTCTAAAGGCCAAACCGAAGCAGCTCGTGCATTGGGTTTGAATGACACTCAGCGCTTGCGCTTGATTGTTCTACCCCAGGCTATGCGCGTTATCATTCCACCAATGACCAGCCAATACCTAAACCTAACGAAAAACTCCAGTTTGGCGGTTGCTATCGGCTATCCGGATTTGGTGGGGGTCGGTAATACGGTGCTTAACCAGTCGGGCTTTGCGGTACAGGTAATCATTATTTTTATGGTTGCTTATCTGACAATCAGCCTGTCTATCTCAACATTTTTGAATTGGTACAATCAGAAGGTAGCTCTTGTAGAGCGTTAATTTCTATACTAGTTATAAAAAACTAGTTATAAAAAAAAGCCACCCGGTTGCCTCGGGTGGCTTTTTTATTGAGAAGCTAGTTTACCTTTAAAGGGTATTACTTTAGCGAAGGATTAGAGGCATAAAAATTTCTATTTTCGTAGTTGGATCAAGGAAATCAGAAGTTCCATCGTTATCCTTATCATCGTTCCACAGATCCCCATCGTGGTTATTGTCTTCATCGGCGGTAGGAATACCATCGCCATCATCATCTGTATCCATATAGTTCGGAATTCCGTCGTTGTCGGTATCATCATTGAGGGGATTACCATCGCCATCTATATCCTCTTCGTCATCATCGACCGTATCGTTATCACTGTCACCGGCTCCGGGGCCATCGTCATCGGCATCTAAATAATCGGGAATGTTGTCGCCATCAGTGTCATCGGGATTGGTGCTAGGATTGCCGTCGCCGTCGCTGTTGCTATCTTCCAGTGGCGTGGTCTCGCCATCGCCATCCTCGTCATTATCCAGATAGTGGGGTATTCCGTCATCATCGATATCATCATCTGTCAAATTGCCATCACCATCGAAATCTTCGCTTGCGGTGGGGATGCCATCACCATCATCATCACTGTCCATATAGTTTGGCGTACCATCATCATCGGTATCATCGTTGAGCGGATTACCATCGCCGTCGGGATCTTCTTCATTATCATCTAGCCCATCTCCATCACTATCGCCTGCTCCAGGGCCGCCGTCATCACGATCAAGATAATTAGGAATATTATCGCCGTCCGTATCACCCGCACCTTCATCAATCGTGTTAGTGCCGTCATCATCGTCATCTTCGTCGAGATAGTTAGGGGTGCCGTCACCATCGGTATCATCATTAAGCGGATTACCATCGCCGTCGGGATCTTCTTCACTATCAATAATTCCATCACCATCGCTGTCACTATTAGGATTATCATCGGGATCGAGATAATCAGGAATACCATCACCATCCGTATCCCCTGTACCTTCATCAATTGTGTTGGTGCCGTCGCCATCGTCATCTTCGTCGAGATAGTTGGGGGTGCCGTCACCATCCAAATCATCGTCAGTGGGATCGCCGTTACCGTTAATATCTTCATCGGCAGTAGGAACGGTATCACCGTCATCGTCGTTATCGGCGTGGTTCATGGCGCTGTCCGTGTCGGTGTCAACATTATTTGGCTCAAGGTAATCAGGGACGGTGTCACCATCACTATCGGTGCAGGGATCACTAGGGCACTCTGTCACTGTAGCTGTGCCATCGCCATCATCATCAGTGTCCTGATAGTTAGGGATGCCATCATTGTCAGTATCGTCGTTATCTAGGTTGCCATCTCGGTTGCGATCTTCATCGCTGTTGAGAATGCCGTCGCCGTCATCATCGGGGCTGTAGGTGGTGGCCTCAACGGCATCCACACTGAAGAGAGCTAAACTTTCTGTTTCAAAACGAACATAACGATAGCGTGTTGGAAAACCTGTATAAACCACAGTGGAGGTTAAAAACTGCCCAAGGCCTATCTGAATGGGAAAGTTGCCAACCGTAGCTATTACCTGTTTATTTTTATCAAGGAAAGAAACATCGGGGTTCAAACCGACTGAACCGCCAATGTAGTAAACAATCAAATCACCGGTTCCTTCTTCACCTTCGCCCATATCTAATGTTAAACCACTCGTGGAAATCAAAGTAGCAACAATCAAGGCCGGAGAATTGTCAGGAGCGCCCGTGGCATCATTACCACTTGTAACACTGCCACTACTCCCGGCGACGGAGTCGGCATAGGCATCGACGGGGGGATCGGCCAAGGCGAACTGGGTCAAACAAAAAAATGCAACACAAGCCGCTAAGAAAACAAAAGATAGTTGAAGCCCTTTGCGTTTGGCTTTCGCGCTCAGAAAATGTTCATAAGTGTTTTTTACCATACTTTATAATCTCCTTACATAAATACAGCGGATTTCGAAGTTTATTTACATTTAGATTTAGTAAAAGGGTGTAGTTTTATAATAACTAAATTCTGAGTCTGAATCAGTTATTGTTAAGGTCGATTTGTATGCAGAATCTAGTTTGAAGTAGTTAATGTTAAAGATGGTTTGTATAATGAATTTTGTAGAAAGTGTAGAAAACGTAGAAAAGTGTAGAAATAAAAATGCACCCTCTAATCAAGGGTGCATTACGGGGAGAATATTCAAATGCGCAAGGCATTGAACGGGTTAGGCTTCCGGCAATACAAGCCGATAACCTAGACCACGAACATTTTCTATATAGTTACCCATTTTTCGACGTAAGGAATGAATAATCGAGCGAACCAGGGCGTCGGTATTGGAACCGTGATCTTTTAGGTTTTCGTGGGTGACGGTAATAAGTTGGCGTGTAGAAAACACCTTGTTAGGATTACGCGCAAAAACTTCTAACAAAGCAAACTCTCTGGCCGATAATTTAATATTCCGATTGCGTAGACGCACTTGGTGCCGTTCTATATCCATTTTTAGCGGACCAACCTCAACATTATGCGTGGTCGCAATAAAATCAATCTTTGGTTGAGGTTGAGGTTGCGATTGAAGATATTTTGCCCGGCGTAGTTTGCCCTGAACTACTGCCAGGAGATCCTCGGCATTAATGGGTTTTGTCAAATAATCATCTACACCGAGTGACTTACCGTACCGTATATCACTATCAAGCTTTCGAGCGGTTAAAAATACAAATGGTACTGAGGCCCACCGTTGATTTTCGCGAATACGATCTAGCAATTGATAACCGTTCATGTCCGGCATTGCAATATCGGCCAAGATGAGATTGAATGATTGGGCTTTGAGCGCGTTTAGGGCTTCTTGTCCATTATTTGCCTTTTCTACATAGAAATCGGCTGCTTCAAGAGTCATGGCGATATTTTCTAACAGTTCAGCTTCATCGTCTACAAGAAGGATGGAAATATTTTGGCTCATAAGACATTTTCCTTTAGTAAAGGTTGTAGAGGTAAATAAACAGCAAAAACACTGCCTTCGTTAGGTGTTGAATTGACTGCCACGTGTCCAGCGTGACGTTTGACTAATTCTTTAACAATAGAGAGGCCTAGGCCGGTACCACGAATATTTTCTTGATCTTTTACGCGAAAAAATCGTTCAAATAAATAGGGTAAATCACTGTGACTAATACCAATGCCCGTATCGACAATCTGTAGAGCCGCCCAATCTTGGGACGGTAGGTCGGCAAATCCAGGCCATTCTTCGTGTTTACCCTCGTTTTTGCTAGAACTTTTTGATAAAGGCACACACTTACAGGTAATATAGCCTTGATCTGGTGTATACTTTATGGCATTGCTAATTAAATTTCGAACAACCTGCTGAAGCTGTCCTTCATCTCCGCTTACTATCAACTGAGAACAACCCTCAAACTTTAAAGTTTGTTGCTTTGATTGAGCTAACGGACGTTGTTCTTCAATACCCTCAGACAAAAGAGCGGCTAAATTGATTGGCTGTTTTGTTATACCTGTATTCTTATTATCAAGATGCGAAATCTCCAACACATTATCAACCAAATTGTTCAAAACCCGCATATGTTTCTGAATATTTTGAATCATTTTGCGGCGCTTTTCATCTTCAATATGCTCATAAAGTAAGCCTAAGTTGTCGGCGAGTAAAGTAGCAATAGAAAGGGGCGTACTTAGTTCATGGGTTACATTAGCTACAAATTTATCTTTAAGTCGCTCGGCATCTTTGATAGGGGAAATATCGCGTTGGACACTAACAAAACCAATTACGTGATCTGGGAGGTGGGGATCGAACAAAGGGGCAACGGTTAGAGCCGCATCGTAAAATGAGTTATCTTGGCGATTTTGGTAAACTTCGCCACGCCAGATCAGCCCTGATCGTACTGTTGGGCCAATCTTCTCAGATAAATGCATCTCTGCATCGGTGCGATTTAAGAAGTTCCATTTTTGGCCAACGATCGTCTCATTTTTGTAACCGGTCAACTGTTCCACCGCAGGGTTGACATACTCAACAACGCCGGAAACATCGGTAACTACAACGGCCTCGCCCAGAGCATCGAGAATAGCTTTCGTGCGGTCGCGCTCCATCCTTAGTTCAAAAGTTTGTTCGGCGACAATACCTTTTAGGTTTTCAACATACTGCTGTAAATCTCCGTAGAGTTTGGAAGCTTCCAGAGATTGACTTACAGCAGCCGCAAGACTTTGAGCTAAATGAAGGGTTCTCTCATGCGCATGAAACGGTTTATTGCTTTTTAGCTCAATAAAACCGATAGTTTCGTCGTGGGCCAGAAGGGGAATCAGTATCAGAGTGTTAATGTCATAATCATTCATAAGGCGATCAATATGTGGTAGTTGACGGCCATATTGTCCTCGAACAAATACCTGCGGAGCAGTACACGCCTTAATTTCTTGGTATGAAAGATGCGAAACCAGAGATATTGTTTCCGAATGGCTCATAGCCGCTATATTACTATGTGGCTGCTTTAAGCTAAATTCTGCAGAATTGTATTCGATAACCGTATCACTTTGCTTGGATTTTTGGTTGAACAGCACGGCTGTTGCCGATGAGAACCCTTCGAAAATCTGGGTCATTGCATCACAGGCAATATGCACAATTTCTTTGGCATCAAACGTTGAAGCAACGGTGGTAATAACGTTGTTAAGTAACGTGAGTTCCTTATTACGACGGTAAACTTCTTGCTCGGCTTCTTGCCGGTACATGCGTTCAACCAGCAAGCGCCGATAACGGTTAAGCCGAGTAATAGTTCTTACTCGCGTCTTTAACTCAGCCCCGTTAAATGGCTTGGAAATAAAATCATCAGCTCCAGCTTCAATACCTTGCATCCGCGAGGCCTGATCATCTAAAGCCGTAATCAGCAAAATTGGAATTTCACCAAGATGGGGGTCATTCCGAATATGTTGACAGACTTCAAAACCATCCATCTCAGGCATCATGACATCAAGCAAAATCAAATCTGGAGTTAGTTGCGAGGCCTTCGCCAACGCTTCGGAGCCGTTACTGGCAAAATCCAGGTGATAGCCCTGTTTCAACAACAAACCTTTTAATATATCGCGACCTGACTCTTCGTCATCGACAATGAGTACGGTACTGCTCAGGTTAAGCATTGACATATGTTTTTCCTAAAAGTTGTGATTACCGCTGATTTAAATGGGTAGGTTATGCAGAGTAGCACAATAAGCATGCGGGTATCGCGATGTAACATCGGGTAAAATCGCTGAAGATGACTCAATATGGCTCCACAACAAGCGCCTATAGCTGCAAAATAAAGGCAGATCCCGTAGGGATGTTATCTTCTACCCAAATTTCCCCTCCGTGAGCCTCCATAACCATCTTGCAGAAAGCCAATCCCAGACCAATTTGTGATACCGTTTGTTGCTTTAAGGTCACAACTTCAAATTTATTAAAAATACGATGGCGATGTTCAGGCGGAACGCCCGGCCCTTCATCTAAAATTTTAATGCGCACATGATTACCAGAACCATTTGACGGGCCTGGCTCTAGTCGCACTGTAACCTTGCTATGGGACGGAGAAAATTTCAAAGCATTTGAAACGAGATTATCAAGCACTCGGTGAAATAAATTTTTATCGAGTGCTACTTCTTGAGGTTGGTTTGGTACTTGAACAACCAGTTTCACCTTTTTAGATTGGGCGATAATGCGATGATCTTGCTCGATGTCTTGAACAAGTTGCGTTATATCGACTGTGGAGCGATTGAGAATAAACTGATCGCATTCAGCCTTGGCTAAAATCAACAAATCATTGACAAAACTGTGCATTCGCTGGGACTGCTGATGAATTCGTTCGAGATCGGAACGTTGCTGGTCATCAAAATTTTTTTCAATCAGAAGTAGTTCGCTAAAGCCCAATATAGAAGTTAGTGGCACTCTTAAATCATGAACAATCATACTGGCCATATCTTCGCGAAGCCGTAACATTTTAGCTAACTCATCATACTGTCTTTTAATACGTAGCATAGAGCGTACCCTGGCCCGTAGTTCAAGCCCGTTGACAGGTTTAGACAAGAACTCATCCGCTCCTGCATCAAGGCCACGAACAATATCCTCTTTACTGTTGAGCGCCGTAACCAAAATCAGAGGAATATGCTGCCACTGTTTGTTGTTTTTAATACGACGACAAGCTTCAAAACCGTCGATAACGGGCATCATAACGTCCATAAGAATAACATCCGGCTCAATTTGACTAAGTTGATCTAAGGCAGCAGAGACGTTAGGGGCAAAGGTTAAATGGTAATCTTCTTTATAAAGCAAACCCTCCATTGTGTCTCGAGAAGTCGGTTCATCGTCAACAATAAGGATGTGGGGTTGTTCTCGCATCTATCTCTCCAGGTAGTGCTTTGTTTATGCTAACGGAAGTACAAGTTCTATGGTAACACCGGGGCCTGGACTACAGTTGTAAATGGAACATCTGCCTCCTACCCCCCAGACCAAAGAGGACACCATCGATAATCCCAATCCAATACCATCCACTTCGCCGGTAAAATATTTTTCACCCTGGTAATAGGGTGTCCATGCTTTACGCAACTGATCCGGTGAAAGCGTAACTCCATTGTCACTTATCTTTAGAACGATCTTTTCACTACCAACACAACTCACAGACACATCTATAGAAGGGTTTTGATTTGGATGAAATTTCTTGGCATTCTCTAAAATTTCAATCAATATGAGTTCAACGGCATGCCTTGATAGTTTTAACTGTGTATCTTTTAGATGATTTAAGTTGGCGACCGTAACATTCTTTAACCCTAAAGACGCGCAAAGTTGGGATAAAACTTCTTCCAGTTGAAGGATCTTAAACCCTTCTTCAGGTTTAACCAGAGTGGGAACGTGCACATATTGCAAAACGTCATTGACCACGTTTCCCAACCGCTTAACACCAAGATAGGCCGTTTTTGAGAAGCCAATTATTTCGTCGACAGGTAACTGGTGAGCATGTTCAACAAGCAGTTGCAAACTACTGGTAGCAATGGTGAGCGGAGTTCGCAGTTTATGCAGCACCGCTGCATGAAAACCTCGCATATCTCGCTGCAAAGTCATTTGTTGCGTAACATCCCGTAATCGAATAATCCGTCCGGCCTCAGCCCGGGCCGGCCCTTCGAAAACATGTACCTGCAGCCAGAAAGCTTCGGCTGTCGATGTTTCAGGCCGAACCAAATAGCGAGGCACAGATAAATCGTCATAGGGAATTTTGGGCCAGGTTGTCCAAGCTTCAAACGGATGAGGTTCGTAGTGCTGATGTTGGATGGCCTCTATAAAAGAACAACCAACTTCCTTTTTATCATCATCAGGTAACTCTAAGTAAACCTGAGCTTTTGCGTTACAATATAAAATCATATCGCGTTCGTTGATAACCAGATAGCCATCATCTGATTGTTCAACAACCCATTCAAATCTTGCGCGCTGCTCTTTCAATCGTCGATAACGGTTGAGGCGGGTGGTGGTATGAATTCTGGCCCGCAATTCAATGGCATCGAACGGTTTGGTGATAAAATCATCGGCACCGGATTTGATGCCGGTTAAGCGCGAATTGTAGTCGCCAAGAGCAGTCAGTAAGATAATCGGAATTTCGGCCAGCCGCGGATTAGCTCGGATTCTTAGACATACTTCAAAACCGTCCATCTCTGGCATCATAACATCGAGTAAAATTACATCCGGAGTAACCATTTCTGCCTTAGATAATGCTTCGGGGCCGCTTCTGGCAAAAACCAGCTTGTATCCTTGGTTGTGGAGAAGACCTTCTAAGGTATCTCGTCCAAATTGTTCGTCATCGACGATCAAAATAGTGCTATTTTGCTGCATACATTTACCTTTAGCTCATAGAGCAGAACTGATACTGATTGAGCATCTTACTAAAATAAGAATCAAAAAGTCTGGTTATCAAAATCTTAAACTGTTTGCGCATCTTTATCTTCTAATTGCACGTTAATCACATCAACAAGTTGTTTCAAGCTAACCGGCTTGCTGAGATAATCACTCGCTCCGGCTGCTAGACAACGTTCTCTATCGCCGGGCATAGCCAGCGCTGTTAGTGCGATTACAGGAATACACATAAGCTCCGGATCGCCGCGTAGATGTCGGATAGCTTCTAAACCGTCCATATCTGGCATTTGAATATCCATCAAAATAATATCTGGACGCCGCTCTTTTGCCTGTTGGGTCGCCTCAATACCATTACGCGCGATAAGAACTTGGTGATTGGTGGCTGTTAAATAATCAAAAAGGGTCTCGATATTGGCTTCGTTATCTTCAGCCAACAAGACAACAGGGGAGAATTTTCGGTTAACATCTTTTTTGACCAATGCATTCCCATTGTGAGAAACGGAGTTGTCGTAAGAATCCGATTTTTCTTTAGAAGGTGGCTGCCAAGGCAGCGTGACGGTAAAACAGCTCCCCTGACCAACTTCGCTTTCCACCGATACACTTCCGCCATGCATTTCAGTGAAGCGATATACCAAAGAAAGTCCTAATCCCGTGCCTGAAAACTCTCGCGCCAAACGGCTGTCGAGCTGAATAAAGGGTTGAAAGAGTTTACCCGTGTCTTCTTGAGCAATGCCGATACCGGTATCCCAAACCGTGAACTTAGCCATCTGTCTGGCTGGATCTCCAATAACATCTAACCCCACACATCCGCTTTCTGGTGTAAATTTCACGGCGTTGCTCAACAAATTCACTAAAATTTGTTTCAATCGCAGTTCATCCGCCAATATCGTTTGAACGGCGTCGTCATAATTGGCCTGCAGCTTTATTTTGTTTTTATGGGCCATTTGTTTGACAAACTGCAGGCTGGCCTCGCACACATTTTTGACGATAACGGGATTAGGGTTTAACGATAACTTGCCTGCACCAATTTTGGAGAGATCAAGAATATCATTGATAAGCGAAAGCAGGTGCCGACCACTCTGTTCAACAGTACGTATCGACTTTACTTGATTCTCGGTAACGGGACCGTACACTTCATCCAGCAAAATCTCGGCCATACCCAAAATAGCATTGAGCGGGGTTCGCAGTTCATGGCTCATGCTGGCCAAAAACTCATCTTTTAGCCGGGAGGCGCGAGCTAACTCACTATTAGCTACTTTCAGTTCAGAGGTTCGCTCCTCGATGCGGTAAGCTAATGAAGCACGCTCCGCTTCCAACTCTTCTTGAGCTTGTTTGCGATCAGCAATCTCTTGTTGAGCTTGTTCAAACAGTTGTGCATTTTCTATTGCTAGAGCAAGCTGATCAGCCATAGATTGTACAACACCCAAATCGTCTGGGTTGTAAGCCCCAATTTGTTGATGCCCAATGTTCCATGTGCCGATAACCAAACGTTTAACACGAAGAGGAATGATCATCTCTGAGTGATTACCGTGGCCGATAATCTCTTCATCCTCAGAAAAACGTATATCGGCGAGGATGTTATTGCGGATCATAGGCTGGCCCTGCGTAATAACCAGGCCGATAGCCGAATTCTTTAAAGATATTGTTTTCCCTACCGGCAGGCTGTTAACACCTGCTCCAAAAGCTACGCGTACAAGATGGTCATCACGCAATGTGATAGACATAGAGTGATAGGAGATAAGCCGTTTTGTATGACGGGCAAAAACCTGATAGACGTCATCAATTCGTAAACTGGCAGTGATGGCGTGATCAAGCTCGTGGATAACGGCCAGTTGGTGTGCTCGCTGGTTAGTTTCAGTGTGCAGCCGGGCATTTTCAATAGCAATAACTGCCTGTGCAGCGTAGGCACTGGCTAAACGGGCATGGGTCTCCGTGTAAAAATAAGGCTTCTGTTTGTTAAGACACAAAACGCCAATAGTTTGCTCACCCATGCGTAAGGGAACGCCTAGCCAACTAAAAAGTCTGTCTACCATCTTATCAGCTAAGTCAGCATCAAAAATTTCTTCCATTGTTGCATTTATAATGCGGGGTTCTGTAGCCTCTAATATAGCGACGACATCGGGGTTGTCGCTCACCGATATCGTATGACCAACCGGTTTATTGGGTTGCGAAACGCCCTGTGTCCCAATTACTTTTAGCACATCGCCTTGTAACAGCAGTAAAGAAGCACCATCATAACCAACCACTTTTTGCAAGTGCGTTAGCACACTCTCGATGACCTGATCCATATCGACAATTGAGGCCAAGGCTAGTGCGGCTTGGCGCAATGTCTCGGTTTCTTGATAGCGTGCTCGCTCGGCTTGGTAAAGCCGGACAATTTCCTCCTCGGCTTGTTTGCGCTCTGTAATATCGCTTACGACGCCGTAAATTATTTGAGACGTGCCGCATCTTTCTACACGGGCGTTGTCAAGTACCCAGATTATTTCTCCATTGGCTTTAACAAGACGGTACTCTATTTGATTATTTTTGCCACGCGCCAAACGTGCCAAATGAGACACCTCTAAACCGTGATCATCAGGGTGAATGACTTTTGATGACCAAAATCCACCATTGGCTAAAAATTCAGAATGCGGATAGCCTGTTAAGTTTTCCACATTGGGTGACAGATACCGATTCACAATAATTTGCTCGGCTGTGACCTCTGTCATGTAAACGTGATGGCTTATAGAGGTAATAACTTGTCTAAAGCGTTCTTCACTTTCCCGCAAGGCTATTTCTGTTTCGCGGTGTTCAATAATTTCTTGCTGCGCCTGTTCATATAAATGGGCATTTTTGATGGCAGCAGCAATCTGATTCGTTAAAGCTTCCATCGCGATAATATCATTTTTTCCAAACGCATTGCGCCGTGGGCTTTGAATATCGAGCACGCCTACCGTTTGACCGGCGACCTTAATGGGCAAGCATAGTTCAGCCTGGGTAACACTGTGTTCAGCAATAAGCGACGTATAATGAGGCTCGTTATCGACATTGTTGGCGACAAGCTTTTCGCCGTTACGAGCCACCCAACCATTAATCCCTTTGGACAAAGGTTGAGTATGATCATCCATAAAATATTTATCATATGAGCCGGCGAGCGCCTTCAAACGAAGGATATTGCCCTCAATTAAAAACAGAGCAACATGATGATAATCAAATGACTCCTGTACCAAACGGGCGGCTCGGGTCAAGAGCGTATCTAGCTCCAAAACAGCAGTAATTTGACCACCAATTTCGTTAATAAGCGCCAGTTGAGCAGCACGTTGTTCTAATTTTTCTTCTGCTTTTTTACGCTCTGTAATATCGCGCGATGAGGTAACAAGATGGCTGACCTGTCCTGACTCGTCGTAAACCGGTTGAATAGCGGTTTCAAGCCAAATATAGTCACCTGATTGACAGCGCATCCGGTAACTAATTTTCGATATAGGCTGATCACGTCGTATGACCTGTTCAATCTTCTCGCGGACAAACTCGGCGTCTTCCGGATGAAAAAGCGCAAAAGGGTCCTGCCCATATATCCAGTCAATTTCGTAACCTAGGACCTGCTTAAATGAAGGGCTTATGTAAATATAGCGTCCATTAGGAGCATGCAAGCAGACAATATCCGAAGTATTTTCAGCTAACAGCCGGAAACGTGCCTCACTTTTACGCAAGGCCGTTTGGGCCTGTTTCTTTTCTTGTCGAAGCGCTTTTTGATCGAGCGCCTGTCTCACAGCCGTTCCAAGCCGGGCTAAACGATCTTTTAAGAGATAATCGTCTGCGCCATCTTTCATACAAGCTACGGCCGCTTCTTCGCTGATGGTACCGGTTACCACAATAAAGGGGATATCGAGACCGCGTTTTTGCAATCCGTGCAAGGCATGAAGCGCGTCAAAAGCAGGCAGCGTGTAGTCAGACAAAATCAAATCTACTTCCGGAGTTAAATTGACAAGGTAATCTGCTTCGGTTTCAACACACATCCAGTTTGGCTCAAATCCGGCCTGGCGAAGTTCGTAAATAACCAATTCAGCATCGCTTGGCCGATCTTCAAGCAACAAAACGTTTAGAGGTATTAACACAGTGCTCAACAATCCTTAATAAGAATAGGCATGGTTAAAAGTACGATGAATAGAGAATTTACGTCCACTGAAATCAATAGGGCGGCTCGTTAAGAATAAGCCAATAGAACCCTATATTTCGTACGGCGTCAGCAAACTGTTCAAAATCTACAGGTTTGACAATATAACTGTTTACTCCCAATTCGTAACTTTCTACGATATCACGCTCTTGATTAGAGGAAGTCATCACTACAACTGGAATATTCCGTGTTTTTGCGTGTGCTTTTATTTTCTTAAGAACTTCCAAACCATCAACCTTGGGAAGCTTGAGATCGAGCAACACAATTTTTGGCCCGCGTTCGATATCCCGGTTGGAGTATCGCCCTTGGCAAAACAAAAAATCTAAGGCTTCTGCTCCATCACGTTTGATCTCAATATTATTAGCCAAGTTATATTTTTGTAAGGCATGCATAGCGAGTTCCAGATCGCTTGGGTTGTCTTCAACCAGAAGAATTTCTACTTGATTTGACATGGCTTTCTCATCCTGTTATACAATGATCTATTTTTTACTTATAGGGTGAAGTAAAATGTTGCACCCATACCTTCTTGGGACTCAGCCCAAATTTCGCCGCCGTGGCGTTGTATGATCCGGAAAACAATGGCTAGCCCAACGCCTGTGCCTTCATAATCTTCAGCTCTATGCAACCGTTGGAAAACACCAAACAGTTTATGGGCATATTCCATATTAAAACCTACACCGTTATCTTTAACGAAGTAAACAACTTCACCATCAATCTTTTTAACCCCTATCTCTATACGAGCGACGTCACATTCTCGGGTAAATTTAATAGCGTTGGTTAAAAGGTTAATAAAAACTTGCTTGAGTAATGTTGCATCCCCGTTACATAGAGGCAGTTCACCTACCTTTATCGCAATTTGTCTATTCTCGTGCTTATAATGCAAATTTTTTATAACGCTTTGAACTAAAGCCGTCATATCTACCGTTTTCTTCTTGAGTTCCTGCCGACCCAATCGTGAGAAGGCGAGCAGATCGTCAATTAAATTCCCCATCTGCTGAGCATTTTCGCTTACCAACGTAAGATAGCGCTGAGCCGACTCCGTAAGTTCGGCTGAAAAGTCTTTCAAAAGGATATTGGAGAAACCATTAATCGCTCGCAAGGGAGCACGAAGGTCGTGAGAAACCGTATAAGCAAAGGACTCTAGCTCACTATTGGCTTCTTCAAATTGAGCCGTACGTTCTACGACACGTTTTTCAAGCTCACTATTCAAACGACGAACTTCCCCTTCGGCCCGCTGTCGTTCTGCAATTTGTACGTGGAGATTATGATTGGCGACCCGTAGCTGAGCTGGACTAGGGAGAGCCAGCACCTTGGGCATTAATGGCCACAATAGCACTGCGGTAACAACCGAAACACCGGCGGTACCCGCTTTCAACCAACCATCTATCCAGTAAAGTGGCTCCCACAGAGTGATAATAGCCATAAGATGCGTAGTACCACAAGCAAAAATAAACGCGATGAATAGACCAAAAACCCACTTATAAGCTAAATCTCTTCTTTCTGCGATAAAATAGGCTAACGCTACCGGGATTGAATAGTAAGACAAGGTTATAATGGCATCGGAGATGACATGAGTCATCACCAAATTAGGTTGCCAAACCAGACAATAGCCGTGGGGAAGGAAATCGGGAGGAATGAGTTCTTGCATGATAACTGTCTCAGCTTTCCAGAGTGCTCTCGTATGTTAATTTGTGTAAATCGAGGTATTCAAAAAGCACAAAACTTGTAATACTCGGTCTGAGGTTTTCCATTTGCTTATCAAAGCCTATGGGGTATTTTTACTTTTCTAGCCACAACCTTTCGTTGTGGGGCTGTACCTATGTGCGGTGCTCTGTCGATTGTGGTAATAGCCTACTTACAAGTTTACAAACAGGCTGCACAAAAAATATAACAGAAAAGAGTGTCGGGATGAATAGTTTGTAAATGTAGGTTTTGTATTGGTTTTATATAAAAAGTGTAGAATTACGTAAGATTTAGCCAACGGAGACAATAATTAAGAGGAAAAAGTCAAAGGTCGATCAAATTTTATTGAATATAGGTACTTTTGAGAGGCAAATAGTTGGTGAGAAGTTGTAACCGTTATTCACCTTTGAATGAATAACCAATTCCAGGACTTGTTAAAACGTATTGAGGGTTACGAGGATCAACTTCTACTTTGGCTCGCAGCCGACTGACCAAGCCGCGTATTAAATCGCGATCACCTTGGCCGGTGTATCCCCATACCCGCTCTACAATCGTTTCAGTGGGAATAATTTGTCCTCGATTCATCATAAGGGTATACAACAACCGAAATTCTAAATGCGTCAACCTTTGCGGAGACCGGCCTTCGACTTCGACCGTTCGAGACTCCGGATTTAACGTAAATTCAGAGGTCGACAAATTCGGCAGCGCTAGAGCCGGCACGTTAACCGAGCGACGCATTAAAACCCCTATCTGCGCGATGAGTATCTTGGCGCTAAAGGGCGATGTCACAACTAAATCGGCTCCCTGCTTTAAGAGTTCGTAATGATAAGATTCATCAATTCTGGGGGCGATCAAGATAAGAGGCACAATTGTTTCTGCTCGAACATGACGAACCTCTTCAAAAAGATCATCGCCGGGCAGTGAAACCAAAACAAGATCCGCAGGGCGTTCTGTCCAGCTACGCATAGCTCGTTTTAGATTTTTAGCAGTGGTTACAGCTAACCCCGCTCTTTGTAAAACTGTGGAGAGAATAGCAATGTCATCAGCATCTTCCGCTACTAAAAGCGCGTACATCTTATAAACTCCCATTTCTTTAATTAAAAAGCTTTTTACAAAAGTTCTTTTATATTTTGCGAGAGCTTTCAATTTCGCGCAATTTAGCTTCCAAAGTTTGCTTAATTTGGATATATAACCTTTGCATCCACAAATACTTGTGTATATCGCAAATATCCTGTAAAATTCGGCCTATCTTCTGGCGGGTCACTTCTTTAAATCATCATCAATGATGAGTTGTCTTTCTTCACAAAGAACGTGAACGGCTCGTAGGGCGATACCTTCAAGAAACACGGCTTTATTCCAGGTAAAAATAATAAAAAACAGTATAGGAGGAGTGGAGAACAAGATGGCAACGATCACTCAATCAAAGGAATCGACCTCGCTAAGTGGGCCAAGGTTTCAGCTAAACATCTCCCAATGGTTGAGAACCACAGTATTTAGCAGTCTCGGAAACACTATATTTTTTATAGTACTCATCGTTCTCAATATCATAGTTATTCGTACAGGTTTTAATCTCGACCCGGTCGGCCTGTCGTATAACCTTGCTCCAAACGGGGTGCCCACCGGGCTCGGGAATTTCGTGCTGACCATCACGAACGGAGCCTTACTTACCTCTATTATTTTGCTTTTGTGGATTATTGGCGCTACATTGGTTACCTACGGTGTCGCCACACGCCGTTGGATTGGCCCGTCTCAGTGGTTAAAAGACAGTCTTTACACGGGCCCTTTTGGAGCCTTAACCACCCTACTTATATCCTTGTTAATCGTATTTGCGGTCCGGGGCATTTTATCCTGGGCCGTTTTTGGTGCTGAGTTCCGAACGGATGCGGAAAGTGTCGCGTTACTTCGACCGGTTACACCAGGCGCCATTTGGGGTATTGTTGGAGCCAACAAAAAACTCTTCGCCGTGGGACGCTATCCTTTTGAATTTCTGTGGCGGGTTTGGTTATCTCTTGGAATTGTACTGGCCTTAGGAGCAGCCAGCGTTTTTGCCTGGAATTTTGGTTCGCCGCTTAAAAAATATCGTCAAATATTAGTTTGGAGTTGGCTTGCTTCTATTCCTGCCATACTCTTTATCCTGCGCGGATTTGGCCCTGAAACATCTGCGTTCGGCTTAGTACCGACAACCTTGTGGGGTGGACTTCTTTTAACGATTGTCATCTCCGTTATCGGCATTGTGGTTTCATTTCCCATTGGGGTTTTGATGGCGCTTGGCCGTCGCAGCACAACACGAGGGGTGCCCTACACGTGGGCTTGGGGAGCCGGCTTGCTGTTGATTTTCTGGGGACTGTTTGGTTTTCCCTCGGAACCTACGACATTTAATATCCCACTGATATTCCGCGACCCACCGGTTTGGACGTTTACGCTATCACCAATCTCCTATGCTATATTTCAAATTGTGGTTGTTGTTGGAATATTCTGGGCCGTAGGGCATTATTTACAGGGTAATATGATAAAAACCTTCTCGATTGTCTATATCGAGGTTATTCGTGGGGTTCCTCTTATTACCGTTTTATTTATGGCCCAAATTATGCTGCCGATTTTCTTACCCAAAGAGATTGAAATTGACAACTTACTACGGGTGGTCGTTGGTGTTATTTTATTTAGCGCGGCCTATTTGGCTGAAAACGTGCGTGGGGGCTTACAGGCCATTCCGAAAGGCCAATACGAAGCCGCGGTGGCTGTGGGGCTGAATGGGGCACAAACAACCCGGCTCATTATTTTGCCTCAGGCGTTGCGTTTGGTTATTCCGGCCTTGGTTGGACAATGTATTAGCTTGTTCAAAGATACATCGCTGGTGGCTATTGTGGGGCTATTTGATCTGCTTAAAATTGCCCAAACTGTAGTAGCTCAGCAAGAGTGGCTGGGCCTTCAGCGCGAAACGTTTGCTTTTGTAGCTCTGGTTTACTGGGTGTTCGCTTTTTCAATGTCCAGAGCCAGCCAAAGAATAGAGAAAAACCTAGGCGTCGGAAAATACTAAAGAGGAGAAGAAAAAAAGATGGCCCTTGGCAAAGACGTTATTATCTGCAACGATGTTCACAAATGGTACGGCGATTTTCACGTACTGCAAGGCGTAACAACAACCGTTAAAGAAGGTGAAGTGGTGGTTATCATTGGGCCGTCCGGCTCCGGCAAATCGACCTGGATTCGCACAATTAACCGCCTGGAAGAACACCAACAGGGGCAAATCATTGTCGATGGCACCGAACTCAACAACGACTTGCGCAATATTCAGGAAATTCGGCGCGAGGTTGGTATGGTTTTTCAGCAGTTCAACCTTTTTCCGCACCTGACCGTTTTACAAAATATTACCCTGGCACCCATTCACGTCAGAAAATGGTCGCGTGAGCGGGCCGAAGAAGTCGCGATGGAGCAGTTGGAAAAGGTAAAAATTCCTGAACAAGCCAACAAATATCCGGGCCAACTTTCCGGGGGACAGCAGCAGCGGGTTGCTATCGCGCGAGCGCTGGCTATGCAGCCGAAAATTATGCTCTTCGATGAGCCAACCTCGGCGCTTGACCCTGAAATGATTAAAGAAGTGCTGGACGCTATGCAAGAACTGGCCGAGTCGGGGATGACTATTATGGCCGTCACCCACGAAATGGGTTTTGCCCGCAGTGTAGCCAACCGCGTTATTTTCTTTGATCGGGGCAATATTGTTGAAGAAAAACCACCCACAGAATTCTTTGCGAACCCTGAAGAAGAACGCACTCGGCTCTTCTTAAGCCAAATTTTACATCATTAAACGAAATCCATGCAGTATGGCTGTGTAGAGCAGTTTCCCTACAAAGATATAAAAAATCAGCGGAGAAAATTTTCCGCTGATTTTTTTTGCTCTTCGTTTACCGGCTTCTTAGAAAACCCCATACAACAACTATCAGAGCGGCACCCATCAACCAAGAGCCTAATGTGTTCTCTTCCGCCCTTGAACTTAAATTTGCACCAGCAATGAGTAAGCCCACGGCCAAGACCATATAGCCCAACCAATTGACTGCTTTTTCCAGATTTTCCACAGCTTTACGGGCATTGGGAGCCAGCGCGGTTTGCACAAGTACGTTACCACGTTCAATATCTGTAAAAATCCGCTCCAACTGGACCGGCAGCTTAAAAACCGTTTGTCCCCAGACAACAGCCTCTTGCCACCAACCTTGCCAATTGTTTTTTAATTCTTCTTTGGCTAGCCGTTCGCCCATAGGTACGGTCTCGGCCCAAGGATCGAAGTTAGGGTCTAAATTTGTGGACATACCGCTTAAAAGACCGACAGTTCGCATCACAAACAGCAAATCGGCCGGAAACTGAAACGGAACTTCATAGACCAAATCACGATACTCCCGAAAAAAGTAATCCATCTCAGCCGCCGCCATATCACGCATTTGTCCCATCCGAATACCCCAGGTTCGTTGAAACATATCGGCGGTGGCCTCTTCGATACGCTTGACGTCAGCACTAGGCAACAATACACCGGCATCCTGATATGATTTGACCACTCTATATGCATCACGCGTACCTACGCCAATAACATATTCGCGCAGGGCAGCACGGCGTCGTTCCGGAATGGTAGCTACCATCCCAAAATCAACAAACACGATTTGAAAAGGCCGATCTGGTTTGTAGGGGACAGGTTGATGGGGTGCAAAAGTGGTATGCTCCGGTTCATCTTCATGACGGAGAGGTTTAACAAAAACATTGCCGGGATGAGGATCGGCATGGACATGATTGGTAACAAAAACCTGCTCCATAACCACCTGATAAAATTTCCTGGCCACTTTGGCTCGATCGATACCGGCAGCCTCAATGCCTTGCAGATCACCAATTTTAATGTAGCCTACGTTTTCTAAGGTCAACGTTCGGGCAGCAGAGAAGTCCCAGTATACTTTGGGAATATAGACACCCGGATCATCGGCAAAATCTTCAGCAAACTGCTCGGCATTTTTACCTTCGGCCCTAAAGTCAAGTTCTAGAAAAGTGATTTCAGTAAATTCGCGGGTTAACCAATCGAGATCGACCCGCGTACTGATACGCTTGTAAAACTTGAGCCACTGCATGGCTAAGGCTATGGCCGCCAGGTCAGTTTCAACTAATACATCGATACCGGGCCGCAAAATCTTAACTACAACCTCTTGCCCGTTTTCAAGATGAGCCAGATGCGCCTGGGCTAGAGAAGCAGCCCCCAACGGTTCAGGAGAAAACCAAGCAAACACCTCCTGATAAGGTCGTCCAAAATCCTCTTCAACCTGAGCAATAACTGAAGCTAATGGTTCCGCAGGAATTTCATCTTGGAGTCCGGCTAATTCACCGGTTACTTCCGGGGGAAGAATATCGACCCGCAAACTCAAAAACTGCCCCAGCTTGATAAGAACGCCTCCCATCTCAATAGCTAAAACGCGATAGCGGCTTGCAATGTTTTGCCAACGTGGCAGGGGCGGCGTTCGGAACCATTCCAATATGGGCCGGTTAAGGATAATATCCCACCAGATCACATGGAAAAATGCTTTTGCAAAAAACCAGCGAATTTTACGATAACGCTTAAAATCTATTTTGCTAGAATCAGGTTTTTTGAAAGAGTCGCTTAAGGTTTGGCTAATACGTCGGTGAGCATCTTGTTGTATCTGTTCTGGGGTACGCTGTTGATAATCAGTCAAAAGATAATTTCACTTTCATTTAAAGCTGTAACCATTATAATAATATTGATAAATGTCCCAAAAATTATGTTATAATCTATACTAACCATAAATTCCAGTTTAAGGAAGAATATTCATGAAAAAAACGGCCTGGTTTTGGATTATCGGTGTCAGTCTTGTTATCTTGTTGGCCTGCGGAGGTTTTATTGGCTTAGGTTTATGGGCAGCCAACACCTTTGGTGATGACGGCACAATGGGTATTGGCTTTGGCGATGCAATAGCCCTTATTCGCGTGGAAGGGGTTATCGTGCCTGGTGAAGCCCCACCCCCAAATTTATTCAGCGCGAATGCCGGTGAAGCTTACAGCCAAACCATTATCGACCAACTGGAAAGAGCTAATGAGAATGACAATGTTAAAGCCGTTGTTCTCTTTGTCGATAGCCCCGGCGGCAGTGTTTTTGCTTCCGATGAAATTTATTTACAGATCGCCAAAATGGAAAAGCCTATCATCACATCGATGGGGAGTTTAGCTGCTTCAGGTGGCTATTATGTCTCTGCTCCAACCGATGAAATATGGGCCAGCCCACACACATTCACTTGTTCAATTGGCGTTATCATGCAAATGGTCAACGTTGAAGAATTTGCTAAAGAATACGGTATTACCGCAGTGGTCATTAAAAGCGGACAATTTAAAGATATCGGCAATCCTTTCCGAGAGGTAAACGAAGCCGACCGGGCCATTCTCCAGTCGCTTGTGGACGAAGCTTACGATGGTTTTGTCAACATTGTTGCTGAAGGCCGTGACATGACTGTAGAGGAAGTACGCGAAATTGCCGATGGCCGAATTTGCAGCGGTAAGCAGGCTCAGGAACTACAGTTGGTAGACAATTTAGGCTACCTACCCGATGTCATTGAGCGTGCGGCAGAGTTGGGCGATATAGAAGGAGAACCACGAGTCATTGAATATAGCTACGATGGCAGTTTTTTTGAATCGCTAGCATCAACATTGTACCGGCCCAGCCCTATAGAAGAGTTGCGCGAAGTGCTTCACTTTAATGCCGGGTCACCGCTTATGTATTTATACATAGGACAATAAAATTCAGAGAAGAGATTCTATTTTCTTGATATTTAAGCGCAGTTTTGTGTATAATTGTCCTAAAAAATAACGGTTTTCTAATAATTTTTTGCTATACTCTTCTTAACCATGCAAACAAAACGTACACTACGAAATAAAACGGAATCGCTCACGTTAAGACGAATTTCGATAGAGGAGAGCTAAATTTTATGTTTTTCGATCCATTATTTATCTGTTTTCTGATACCTTCTATGGTGTTGGGGTTTATAGCACAGGCCGCTGTAAAAAACAGATTCCAGAAATATTCCCAAGTCCGTACCGCTCGGGGTCTAACGGGTGCTCAAGTAGCCCGCCAGATCTTGGACGAAAACGGCCTGTACGATGTTGTTGTTGAGGAAACGCAGGGTTTCCTAAGTGATCACTATGATCCCAGCAGCCGCACATTGCGACTGTCGCCTCAGGTAGCCCGCCAGCCGTCGATTGCCGCTGTTGGGGTAGCCGCTCACGAAGCGGGTCACGCGTTGCAACATGCGAAAGGCTATGTGCCGCTTCAACTTCGCAGCTTTATGGTTCCGGCAGTTCAATTTGGCAGCAACCTGGCTCCCTGGATTATTATGGGCGGTATTTTCTTAGCGCTTATGTCTCAAGCTATGAGTGGGCTAGGCCTCACCATTGCCTGGGTTGGTGTAGCTGCCTATGCTATGGTAGCCTTATTTGCTATCGTCACCCTACCGGTTGAGTTAGATGCCAGTTCTCGAGCAAAGAAACTGCTCTACAGCAGCATGATCGTCGATAAGCGCGAGCTTGAAGGCGTAACGAGCGTGCTCAACGCTGCGGCGTGGACCTACGTGGTGGCAGCTTTAGCGGCCATTATGCAATTAGCTTACTGGGTCTTTCGATTAGTCGGTCTTCAACGCGACTAATTGATAACCAAGACACTTAGTACCCTTGTCTAGACCTCTGAGAATCTCAGAGGTCTAGTACTTTGCTTTTAAGGCTTCTTTTCATATGGATTTAATTATGCTTTGATACACATTTAAGTTAGGCGAAAAATTTTTTAGTGGTTGTGTGGGAGGTAATTTTGATTCGTCCACGTTTAATAGTATTAGGTACGTTTTTTATCATAATCTTATCGGCTTGTAACTTTTCCTCAGATTTTTTCTCTTCTCGATCAGAAAATGAAATACCATCGGACGAAAATGTCGATGTTCAAACCGCAGAAAATGTTCCAGTTGAAGAAGCTGAAGAAGTTGAAGAAAAGGAAGAATTAGACGAAATCCAAGTTTCTTCTGTTACAGTTCTGCCAACATTAGCTCCCGAACCAACCGCTTTACCGTCCGCCTTAATTGCTGAAGCAGATGCCGAAGAACTTCTTCTCACAAATATCTACGAGCGGGTCAACCCTTCTGTTGTCAATATTTTGGTCACCGTAGAAGGTCAAGATACCGGCTCGTTCCCCAACAACTTGTTTCCTAACCAAGGGCAAGGCTCAGGTTTTATCTTTGATACGGATGGGCACGTCGTCACCAACAACCACGTAGTTGAAGATGCGGAACGGATAGACGTGACATTTGCTGATGGAGCAAGCGTTCAAGCGGAAATAGTTGGCACCGACCCGGACAGCGATCTGGCGGTGTTAAAAGTTAATACCACCCCCGAAAGCCTCCGGCCCGTAAAATGGGGAGACTCAGACACAATCAAAGTTGGTCAGCGGGCTATTGCTATCGGGAACCCTTTTGGTCTGGATGGTACATTAACCAGTGGTATCGTTAGTGCTTTAGGTCGAAGCTTGCCCACGGAAAATGGTGCCTTCCGCATCCCCGAAATCATTCAAACTGATGCCGCCATCAACCCCGGCAACTCCGGTGGTCCCCTACTTAACTCCGAAGGCGAAGTTATTGGCGTAAACACGGCTATTGTACCTCGCCAAGATAGATTAGGTGGCGAACGCAGCTTCTTAGGTGTCGGTTTTGCAGTACCGGCTAATTTGGCCCATCGCGTTGTTCCCATTCTGATCGAAAATGGTGAATATGATCATCCCTGGATAGGCTTTTCAGGCAACACGGTTACGCCGGAAATCGCTGAAGCGATGGAGTTATCACAATCTTCCGGAGCATTAGTAGTGGAAGTTCTTTCCGGTAGCCCGGCTGACGATGCCGGCCTGCGCAGCGGTACGCGAGAAATTGTGTTTGATAATGGTCTTGATACAACCATCGGCGGCGATGTTATTATCGCCATCGAAGATGAAGAGGTTCACAATTTTGATGACCTCATCTCTTTCCTGAGTCGACGCGGTACTGTAGGCGATACGGTTACCCTGACCATTATCCGTGATGGTGAAGAGCAGCAGCTAGAGCTAACGCTTGGCCCTCGACCGGCTACAGCAGAAGAAGTTGAATAAAGCCCTTTTATAAAAACAAAAAGCGTCTCGATTGGAGACGCTTTTTTGATTCAGGATTTGATAAAGTTACTTACGACATTGCTTCAAGCTCTTTGAGACGCTGCTCTACCTTGACCAGTTGTAACTCGAGGTCGGCCAATCGTTCTCGCTCGCGATCAACCACTTCCGCCGGCGCTTTTTCTACAAAGCCTTTGTTGTTGAGTTTTCCCCGGCAACCGGCAATACCTTTTTCAAGAAATACCAGATCTTTCTTGACGCGCTCACGTTCCGCTTCAACATCAATCATTCCAGCCAAAGGCAGATAGATTTCAATACCGCCGCTGATAACCTGGCCTACTGTTTGATCAGGCTTTTTGGCAAATGATTTCTGTAAAGTTAACGTCTTTCCATCCAATCGCGCCAGTGAAGTAACAATCTCGATATGTTTTTCCAGCATATCATAATGCTCTCCGGCAGCGATCAAGGCCGTTATTTGTTTGCCCGGTTCCACGTCATACTCAGAGCGAATGTTACGAACGGCGCGAATAACATCGATCAGGATAGCCATATTGGCCTCGGCTTCTTCATTGATTGCGGCCAGACTTTCCGTAGGCCAGTCGGCGATAATTAGCGCCTCGCCATCGTGCGGTAAATGCTGCCAGGCTGCCTCCGTGACAAAAGGAATGAAAGGATGCAGCATACGTAACGTGCGATCTAACACGTGAACCAACACCCGTCGGGCCGTAGCCTGAGCGCGAACATCGGTATCGTACAGACGAATTTTGGCAATTTCGATGTACCAGTCGGCAAACTCGCTCCAGAAAAAGTCATAAAGCTGTCGTCCGGCCTCGCCAAAATTATAGTTATCAATGAGGCGGGTGACTTCGCCGATCAACCGACTCAATCGGCTTAAAATCCATTTGTCCGGCATTGTAAAACCGGCCAAGTTCCACGTGCCGGAGCCGCCGGTAAAGGCTGTCCCCTGGTTAGTGACCACAAAGCGGGTTGCGTTCCAAATTTTGTTACCAAAGTTACGGTTGGACGCAATCCGATCCAAGGATAGGTTCATATCGTTACCGGGCGTCGAACCGGTCAGCAGCGAAAAGCGCAGCGCATCGCAGCCGTACTGATCGATTACTTCCAGCGGGTCGATCACATTCCCAGTCGTCTTGCTCATTTTTCGACCGCTTTCATCCCGGATGATGCCGTGCAGATAAACGGTGTGGAAGGGAGCCTGCCCTGTATACTCTAACCCGCTCATAATCATCCGCGCCACCCAGAAGAAGAGAATATCGTACCCGGTTTCCATCACGGAGTTAGGATAATAACGCTGCAAATCCGGCGTATTGTCCGGCCAACCCAGCGTCGAAAAAGGCCACAAGCCGGAGCTAAACCAGGTATCCAGCACATCGGCATCCTGCTCAAGGATAACATCCGGGCCAAATTGAGCACGGGCCTTTTCATAGGCTTCCTCTTCGTTGTGGGCCACAAAAAAGGTGCCGTCCGGAGCATACCAGGCCGGAATACGATGTCCCCACCACAGTTGGCGACTGATGCACCAATCTTTGATGTTTTCCAGCCAATTGTTGTAAATCTTGGTAAAGCGCTCCGGAATAATCTGGATGCGACCATCATCGACAGCGGCCAAACCGGCATCGGCCAGCGACTGCATTTTAACGAACCACTGCGTAGAAACCATCGGCTCCACAATTTCGCCGCCGCGCTGAGCGCGTGGCACCTGCATC
Source organism: Anaerolineae bacterium (assembly GCA_020433805.1). GTDB lineage: Bacteria > Chloroflexota > Anaerolineae > 4572-78 > J111 > JAGRBY01. The sequence continues at coordinate 1,631 of JAGRBZ010000004.1, read as the reverse complement.
CGGTGCGGTTTGACCTCAAGCGTTAAGCCTTTCGCTTCCATAGCCGCCCACAATTGCTTACGACAGTCAGACCGATCAAGCCCCTGGTAGGGGCCAGCGTTGGCATTCATCGTCGCATCTTTATTCATGATGTTAATCACCGGCAGGTTGTGGCGCTTGCCGATCTCAAAGTCGTTGGGATCGTGGCCGGGCGTAATTTTGAGCGCGCCAGTTCCAAATTCCATATCGACATAGTCATCGGCAATAATCGGAATTTTTCGCCCTAACGCCGGTACAACACACATTTTACCGATGAAATCTTGATAACGCTCGTCATCGGGATGAACGGCCACTGCGGTATCGCCCAAAATGGTCTCAGGGCGGGTAGTAGCCACGGCCACATAATCATCAGAATCGGCCAGCATATATTTGAAGTAGTAAAGCTTGCCTTCTTCCTCAGAATATTCAACTTCCAGATCGCTGACCGCCGTTTGCAACCCCGGCGACCAGTTGATCAAATACTCGCCTCGATAAATGAGACCTTTTTCATACAAACGGACAAACGCCTCGTTGACGGCCCGTGAAAGCCCGGCATCGAGCGTAAAACGTTCTCGCTCCCAATCGCACGAAGCCCCCAATCGGCGATGCTGGCGGGTGATGATACCACCATGCTCTTCTTTCCAGGCCCAAGTGCGGTCCAAGAATCGCTCGCGGCCAATTTCCTGGCGGCTGGTTCCTTCGGCCCGCAGCGCCCGCTCAACCTGCAATTGAGTGGCGATACCGGCGTGGTCGGTACCCGGAATCCACAAGGCGGCTTTCCCCTTCATCCGGTTGTAGCGAATCATCAAATCCTCAGCCGCAGCCGTCATGGCATGGCCGATATGCAGCGCCCCGGTTACGTTCGGCGGCGGCATCGCGATCACAAATGGTTCGGCATCTTCGCCGGCGATTTCGGGTTTGAAATATCCTTGACTTTCCCACCAGTCATAAAGCGGCTCTTCAAACTGGACGGGATCATAGGCTTTCGCCATATTGTCGGGGTCGATGGGTAACTCTTTGGTCATAATCTTTACTCCACATATATCTTTGTTTGCTGGCAACAAAAAATCCCTTTCACCTCAAGGACGAAAGGGATAGATTTTCGCGGTACCACCTTGATTATCAGGATAGACAGCCGTTGAGGCACCATCCTGATCTCTCTTAAGCTATAACGGGCAAACCCGGAGCCACCTACTTTAATTTTTCAGCGACTCAACTCCCAGGCGACCTTCAGCAGCGATAATTGGGCGAGGCTTTCAGCCGGTGACCCCGCTTCTCTAGCAATCTCAAACTGCTTACTCCTCCTGATCGGCGTTGTTAAAAGGATGTCATAAAATTGTAAATCGTAGTATATCGAACTGCCGGAGCGATGTCAAGTGTTAAATTTTGGAATTTTTGCTACCGACTTCCAACTAGGTAGCTCTGCACACAATCGTGGTAGCATGAGACCCCAGGTTTTTCTTGAACATGAGACCCGCAAAGGCGTCTATAGGTGCTCAATTGGGCAACATGCTTACAATTTAGGCAAAAACCTGGGGTCTTTACCGCTCTCCACGGGTTAATGTTGTGCTACCTCCAACTACGGCAACAAATCTATCACCCAATACAACGAT
>JAGRBZ010000049.1 GCA_020433805.1 Anaerolineae bacterium | reverse complement strand
GGAAATACCATCTGCGGTGATAAGATTTACTTCAGTTGACGATTCTGACGACGGCAATTCAGTGGCCAGAAGACTTTCTTCAGTTGGCGACCCTGACGATGGGGATTCAGCTATGAGAAGGTTTTCTTCGGTTGGCAACCCTAACGATGGAGATTCAGGCGAATCCGGAGTGTCCGTCAAGCTGGGGGCTAGACAACTCGCAAACAAGCCCATGAGTATAGCACCGATCATAATAAGTCCGACTTGTTTTCTCACAGGACAATCCATAATTTATTGGGGCTGCATTTTATCTTTAGATGTTACGCAGTTGACACCTACGGATGTCATTTCGTAGCCAAAGGCGGAGAAATCCCTCAAGGTGAAGTCGAAAAAGAAGAGGTGCCAAGTATAGCACATCTTAACTTGCCGCAAAAGGTTTGCGCGTGGTAGCGTTAGCGCCCCGGTTTTTCTTGAACCTGAAAACCCGCAAAGGCTTATATTTGGGCTAAATTGGGCAACATGCTTACCCTTTAGGCAAAAACCGGGGTTCTTTCCCACGCTTCACAGTTTAAGGTTGTGCTACCCTTTGCGTCTGCGGACTATTTATCCGCTTATTTTGTTAACGCACTGCGTTTGGCTGCAAGTATTACCCCAGCGGCGGCATGTGCGCTTCGATCTTGCTCTTGTGGGTGTTGGCATTGTACTGCACCAGCTTATGCCCATAGCGGTCGCGCAGGCTGCGCAGCGGGCCGACATTCTCGACCAGATCGGAGCCGGCCTTCTTGAGCTTGCCTTCTACGTAGTAATCGAACTTCTGGTTGAGCCAGCGCCAGCGGAGCAGCGAGTAGTAGGGGCTTAACAGCCAGTGACCCCGGCTGCGACCTACGTACAGAATATCGCTAATCTCACTCATCGCGTTGGCTTCGGCTTCGCTGATCCAGGGGGTGTTGCCCCGATTAAGGTCGAACTCGGCCCAGCCGTCTTGGTTGGGCGGGGGGATGTAGCCGCGCTCCAGCGCATCGGGCCACAGAGGCGTGCCGGGGTAGGGCATGTAGATGCAGATAGAGCAGCGGGCGTTGGGGTTGATCTGGCACAGACGGTCGATCAGGTCGATGGTGATCTGCCGCTCGGTTTTGTCTTCGGCAGGCAGGCCGAAGATGAAGCTAAGGTTGGCTTCAATATGGGGCGCGTACTTAGCCAGGTTGGCCACGCCCCACTCAATCTGCCAATCTTTTTGGTCTTTGGTAATCGAGTCGAGCACTTTCTGGCTGCCGCTCTCCGCTCCGATGTTGACCCACTGGCAGTCGGTTTCGTTCATCCACTGCACAAATTCGGGCTTGAGCAGTTGGACCCGCACCTGCCCGCTCCAGGGCATGCCCACCTCTTCCACCAGCCGCTTCATGGGGCGCGGTCGACCGAAAAGATAGTCATCGGCATAATCAACGGCGTTGACGCCGTGGTTGATGCGCAGCCACTCGATTTGGTTGATGATGAATTCGTTGCTGTGCTGTCGCCAGGTGCGCTTCATCACAACTTCGTTGTAGCAGAAGGCACAGCGGAAGGGGCAGCCCCGGCTGATATAAACCGGCAGCGCCCGATCATACGGCCCCGATTGGAGCATGTACGGCTCCAGCGTCGGCAGTAAATCCCAGCGCGGGGAGAAGTCATCGAGATTTTGAATGAAGGGACGTTCGGGGTTGATGACGGCTTTTCCTTGCTCATTGGTCCAGGCCAACCCCATAACTTTACCCCAGTTTTTACCATTCTGGAGTTCGTGCGTAAATTCCTGGGCGGTCAATTCGCCTTCATTGACGATGACGAAATCGACGTACTCCTCTTTCAACACCTCTTCGGGCATAATGGTGGCGTGGACGCCGCCCCACACGGTGGTAATCCCCATCGCGTGGACACGCCGGGTGGCTTCGATGGCGTAGCCTAATTGGGGGCCGGTGATGGTGCTGATGCCAACCCACAACGGGCGGGTCTCTTCAACGCGCTGCACAAAGGCATCGACACCTTCATCATTTTCATGCCACAGCTCTACGGTGTGCCCCTGCTGGATCAAGGCATCGGCTACGTACATGATGCCAAAAGGCGGGTACATATCGCGTTCGCTACGGAAATTCACAAGAATTACGTCAGGCATGTCGGCTCCTCCATTTAAGTTTATAAGGTTTTGAGTTTATAGAGTTCATAGAGTTCATAGAGTTTGATAGTTCGCGTTACTACCGTATGTTGCGCCGGGTGGAAAAAGCGTAATAATTTTTCTCTTACTCCTTACTCCCTACTCCTTACTCCTTACTTACGCTTTTTCGGCTTCAGGAATACGCACTTCCTCATGGTAAGATCGCTCGGTGTTGACCGTCCAAACATCGTGCTGTTCGCCGAGAATGTTTTTTACAGCCAGCATGGCGGTTAGCATCGAGTGGTCCTGGTTATTATACATATGTAGGCCGTTTCGCCCAGCGGTTTGCAGGTTGGGGATGGTATCAAGATACAGCTTGATTTGATCCAGGTACTCTTTGTATTCGCCGGTATAGACCGGATAGGCTTTCGGCTGGCGAAAAACGGTGCCGTCGATGACGTCTTCTTCATCCAACAGGCCAATTCTCGCCATTTCGCGCCGGCCCAGGTCGACCAGCGCCGCCTCGTCCATTTGCCACAGCTCGTCGCCCACGGTACAGAAATATTCTAACCCCAGACAGGTAGTGTCGTCATTCGGCACCATGTAGGGGCTCCAGTTCTTGAAGTTTTGAATACGCCCCACCTCAACTTCCGGGCTGTGGATGTAGATCCAGTTGTCGGGGAAGAGATCGGGTTGGCGTACGATAAGGGCCACCGTCAGAAAATCGCGATAGGACAGCCGTCCGGCGGCATCGAGCAGTTCAGCCGGTGGGGCCGGGTTAAGGCGCTTAATCAAGTGGCTGAGCGGCATGCTGTTGATGACGTGCGCTGCCTCAATTTCAACCGTTTCACCGCAGGAATTCACAGCCGTGATGGTGTTGATGCGGTGGCCGTTGCCGTTTAAGCAGACCACCTCATGTTCGGTTAACACCTTGTTGCCCTGCGCCTCGACTAGTGCCTGAACTTTTTCCCACAGCATGCCCGGCCCTTGCCGGGGATAGTGAAACTCTTCGATTAATGTTTTGACGCTCTGCTTGCGCGGTCGCAGTAGAGCATTACGAATGGCGACCGGCAGCGACAACCCTTTAATGCGTTGCGCCGCCCACTCCGCTTTGATCTCGTGACAGGGTATGCCCCATACTTTTTCGGTGTAGGTTTTGAAGAAGACTTCGTAAAGCCGCCGACCAAACCGGTTCGAGACCCACTGTTCGAAGCTCTCCTCTGAGGGATAGGGAAAAATCTGCGATTGTAGGTAGCTTAAAACAACGCGCGTACTCTCGATCAGCCCTAAATTAAAGAGCGCATCGAAGGGGCGAATAGGGTAGTAGAAAAACTTTCGATTGTAGTAAATGCGAGATAAACGCGGCCGGCGCAGGAATTCATCGCCCATGACTTCTTGCCAGAAGTCATTCACTTCCTCGATCTTGGTGTAGAACCGATGCCCGCCGATATCGATGTGGTAGCCTTTGTAGCGCTCGGTACGCGAGATACCGCCCACCAGCGCTGCTTTTTCCAACACAATTACTTTACGTCCGGCTTTGGTTAACTCGTAGGCTGCCGTTAAACCGGCCGGTCCCGCACCGATAATCGCCACATCGGTTCTTAACTGCTGGGTTTTTGTTGACTCCTTCTTCTCCACGCACAGTCCTTTGGGTTAGGAATTTCTAAGACATGACAGGTTTTCAATGAAAATGTTTAGAGTAAGCTATAAACACATCGGTCTGTAATTACGCTCAACCTTATCTTATAAAACCTGTCAGGTCTGGCTTGAGCAAGTTGGGTATACAAATACTAAACCGGCAGTTTCTCTCGTAAATTCTTGAACATATTCGAAACGGCTATCTTGGCCCGAATGCCGTACTGCTTTTCATCGAGGCCCAAAATCTCCAGTTCACGCGGCGACATTTTGGCGCGAACCTCGGGTGATAAATGTTGGCGGCGATCATTGGGGCGCGGTGTGTCGGCGCGTAGATAGTGGGCCAGGATGGCTCGACGCGGTTTGTCGGTGCGATTGAGACCGCCGGCGTGCCAACAGTGGCCGTTAAAGACGGCTACATCCCCGGCCTGTCCGGTAATGGTTGTTTCGTTGGGATGGATGGCGTATGTATCTTCTAAAACATCGGCCGGGACTTTGTGGGTGTGGTGTGTACCGGGAATAATACGGGTTGCGCCATTATCCGGCGTAAACGGATCGAGCATCCAAACGGCGGTGCAGCTAAAAAAGCCCGAGCCGTCCGGCACCCCGGCGTTGTCGGTATCGCTGTGAAATGGTTGCAGAGCGCTGTCAAGCTGCGGTGGCACCTCACGGGCGTTGAGCATACTCAAACGCAAGTCCGGCCCCATCACCGCCTCAACGGCATCAATCACCAGCGGATGGGCAAAAATCGTGCGAAAGATATCGCCTTTGTTGGCTAAGTTAGCCAGCCGCCGGACACCCGTTTCAATATAATTCTCCCGACCGGCCTGTTCGCCTTCTTGGCTCCATAATGCTTCTAACCGTGCCAGCACCTCCTCAACCTCCGGCCCGGAAAGCACACCGGGAAAAACAACGTATCCGACCTCATCCAATATTTGCTTTTGTTCGTCAGACAAGTGTGTCACCTTACTCTCCATTGTCTAAATAGCATTCAGCTTTTAGCTATCAGCGTTCAGCGTTCTAACTGTTACCACAAATTTTTTCTGGTTCTACCAGATTCTGTGGTTGGCGACGACCGCCCGGCGATGAATTCGCCTGGCTAGTGAGCCGCGCCCGATAAATCGGACTAAATGTTTGCCCCCAAGCCCAATTGATTGGGCACGGTTGCGTAGCCCGGTCGATTTATCGCAGGGCGGACTTCGTTGAAACCTGTAGCCCTGTTAATTCCTTAAAGTTCATAAGCTGATAGCTGACCGCTTTCAGCTAAAAACCAAATCCGGCCAGCAGCCATAAAACTCCTCCACCGACGACCCCACTGCTAAGCATAAGCAGCCATTCGGGCTTATATATCGAGCGGAGAAAATAAAACAGTATCGTAAAATTGGCAATCACCGACAGCGTTAAGCCCATCGCGGCACCGGTGGCGCTATAGCGGGGCACCAGCCAGAAGGAAGCAATAAGAAAGACCAGCAGCGCTCCCAACGAGGACCAAAACCGCATCTTCCCTTGTCCGGCAACTGTCGAAACGACATTTGCGCCCCACAGCAGCGCGGCTAATGGAATGCCGATACTGATCCATTTGAGGGGTTCAGCGGCCTCCTGATACTCAGGGCCAAAGACAAATTGAACGCCCCAATCAGCCGTCAACCAGACCGCAATAACGCCCAACCAGCCGACAAACCAACTGTAGCGCACAAAATTACTCACCCACGCTTGTAGTTGATCAAGCTGGCCGTTGGCGTAAAAATCGCTCAGCGTTGGCACAAAGCTAAAGGCAATCTGTGTCAACAAGAGATACGGCATCAAAAAGAGGCCAATTGCCAAATTAAGAAAGCCGGCCTGAGCCGTTTCGCGGGTAATAATTTCGACCAACACCGGCCCGGATCGATATAGTACCGCCGACACCAAATTGGCCACAAAAAAACCAAAGCCAAAGGTAATGTAGGGCCACAGATAGGCCCACTCCAAACGTAGTTCAGAACCCTGCCAGTAGCCGCGAACCCACCACAAGCCCAATGCGCAGAAGGCAATCTCCATGCCGGTCCAGGCCAACACCGTGCCGGTCATTCCCAAAAAGGGATAAAGCATCACCAGCAGTATTAGCAACACCCACTGCCGCCACGACTGCTCAACCATCCACTGGCCGACATGCTTGACCCCTAACAAAAACTGAAAGGGAACCCACGAAACAATATGTGTTACCACACCGATACCAATCAGCAGCGCCCAGCCGAGCGTCATCCAGGGAGCCAACCAAAGCGCCGCCACCACCGTGAGCATGGCGCATACCAGCCCGACAATCGTCTTAAATATCAGCGTCCGCATATATAGCTGCTTGGCATCCGGCGGCGACAGGGTCGGTACAAAGCGGCTCATTACTTCCAGCGTGCCAAAATCGCCCAATATTTGCCCCAAATAGGCCAGCGATATAATGAAGGCAAAGCGACCGTGATCTTCGGCCCCCAACAGTCGGGGAATCGTCGCCACCGCCACAATTTGGCCCACAATCTGTGCCGCCTTATGCAGCGACACCACCGAGACATTACGCAGCGCGCCGGATTGAATTTTTTTGATCGATATGCTCAAGTCGAAATCCTGGTTTAGAAATGGAGAGATTAGAGATTGGAAACTGGAGACTGGTACTAGATAACTAGAGACTGATGTAATACTCTTTACTTTAATCTCTAATCTCTAGTCTCCAATCTCCAGTTACCAATTACTATCCCCCTACCGTGTCATCTTGCCCACGATGACAGAAACACCCCATACCAAACCGGCCAGGGCAGTGCCCAGCGTCCAAGCTTTGGCCCGCCCCTCAAAGGTTCGAAGTAAGGGGCGCTGGCTGTTGCGAAAGCCGGCCAGCGTGGCTACCTGTCCAACTGATGCTGCCGTTACAGCCAGGGTGGCCAACTCATTCTGCCCGTTTCGTTTGAGCAACGAGGCAGCAACTACGCCCAACGGTGCCAACAGCGACCACTTTCGCAGCGGCTGCAGCGATAGAGCCATCTTGCTGTCGCCGATAATGCGCTGCACAGCCGAAAGATGATGGGTGTGGGCATGACGATGCTCACGGTCCAGCGCTACCAGCGGGTCGCGGGTTAAACCGTCGCTCACCTGTTTCGCCGCCGCCACACCGACTCCGGCCAACGGGAGCCACCATAGACCGCGCCGCTGTCCGGCCAAAGCTGTGGCGGCTGCAACGCCAACCGGCAGCAGCCAATCGAGATTGTAACTGCGATACTCCTCGACCCCCATCACGTAGTCGGCTTCCACGGTGGTGGCGCTTAAAGCCGTTGCCCCGGCAGTACCAATGACCAACGCCTGAGCCAACGCCGACGCCGGATGTGCGCCGTTTATGGCGGCTATCGCGGCCGGATAAGCCACTGCCGCCGCCAAAGCCGTTCCTTTAGGGCCATACGCCGTCGACCAAATACGGTCATGGCTGTGTCCATGATGATGGTCGTGCCCATGACCATGATGATGCCCATGATCGTGATCATGGTGATGATGCTCATCGTCATGATGGTGGTCGTGGTGATCATGGTCATGGTGATGGTCATGATCGTGATCATGGTCATGATGATGGTGGTGCTCATCATCGTGATGGTGATGATGCTCGTGGTCGTGCGCATGGTCGTGATCATGGTGATGGTCATCACCGTGATGATGGTGGTCATGGCCGTTCGCTTGCTTATCGCCGGTTTGCTCCCACAGGGGCAAACCGGCTAGCCCGGCAGCCGCCGCACCAACCCCTAACAGCTTCAATGGGGCGGGAATAGGCAGCAAATCTGCGGCCAGTCCGGCTGCTCCGGCGGCGCTTAATCCGGCTCCGGCGAGAGAACTAATATCCCGATCAGGCTGATACACCAACAAATCCAGCGCGCCAAGCTGCCCCAGCACAAAGCCCTCGCGCTGCAAAGCATTCGACAGCGCCCGAATGTAATCGACCGACTCCAGCGGATCGGCGGCGTGGATGACACGGAAGAAGCGCACCGAACAAAGGCGCGTGCCGGCTTCCGTCGCCAGGTTGGCCCAGCGGTCCGAAACCGTGAACCAATCCTCTTCCAGCAGTTCGGACGGCTCAAATTCGTGGGCTAACACCATCAAGCCATCGACCGTGAGATTTTTGGCCATAAACCAATCGCCGCGCTGATGACGGCTCAGGTTGAAATAGGCATAGGTTAAACCATTGCGACGCATCGCTTCAACGGTATGCTGAATATTGAACTCAAAGCCGGGAGTCATCGTTCCCTGCACCGCAATGATTTTAGCCCCCAGCGCCGCCGCCTGATCGAGTGTGCGATCAATCATGTGCGGCTGTACCCAACTGAAGCCGACCGGTCGCGGCACGGGGGCCAACCCTACTACTTTGGCCAAATCGACGTGGGCCGGGTTAAAGCCCAACCCTACCTCACCGACCGTGGGCAAATCGCCTTGAAAAGAAATAAGGGGGTTTTTGGCTTGGGATTGTGTGGCCTTGAGCTGCGGTAGCCGCGCTTGCAGTTCGGTCGTAACCAACTCGGCCAGCTCCGGCGTTTGCGCTCGCAGATAAACCTTGTCGGCATCGTCTCCTTGCGCCACGCTTAGTTCGCCCCGCGACAGCAGCCGTTCGAGCGTCAGCTCGGGGATGGAGAGATGCGTTGCGCCATTATCTTTATATTGACGTAATAACGTTTCTACGGTGCTGCCACTGCCGTTGGATCCGGCTGTTATCGTTGCGGCCCGGGTAGCGACCGCCTGCACATCATCCCAGTCGAGCATAATCGCGGCGATAACGTTATTTTCGTCCCACTGCCAGCGTTGCAAAAGAGATTTGGCCGAAGCCATCGCTCCGGCAGTCATTAAACCATAAGAAATTAATCGATGTAGTTGCAAAATTATACCTCGGTATTAAGGAGTGAAAATGGCCCTTGCTCATCTGCATTGCGTAGATGGTAAACAGGTAATTAGTAATTGGTAATTCAATGCGTTATTTACTATTGGTACTGGGTCCGCAAGATGGGCTTGCGTACGAAGGGATAAAATCAACCACGAATTGCACGAATTTTCACCAATTATATTATTGTATTCGTGTTCATGTGTGTAATGCGTGGTTAAAACAGTTCCCCCATCGCACGGACCCAGTGCCTTACCATTACCTAATCATCAATTACTCCTTGAGCAAAATGATGAAGACCTTATTTTCCACCTTTAAGAGTTCGATTTGGTAATCGTCACGTTATCAATACGTAATGGTGCTAAACCTAGATAATAGACTTCAAAACTAAGCGCCTGGCGACGGGGATTGGTAACGGCGAGAGTAAAGGTTTGATACTGACCGGGCCGAGCAAAGTCGGTCGCAAAAAGTTCTTGAACAGCCAGTTCATCAAAACTGGCGGTCGCACTCACCTGAAGGCGGGCCAGTGCTTGCTCGGCTTCGACTGCTTCAGGCAGTTTCAGGCTAAAAGTGACCTCGTAATCCCCGGCATTATAGATATCAAACGGCCCGTATATAGCCTTCTGCGGTGGGTCGATAGCCGGATCAACAAGCCAGGCTCGTCTGTTGGTAGCCTCATCATCGGCCACGACTTGACCAACAAAATGCTGAAAGGCGTTAACCCCGTAGGTATGGCCTACCTGTCCGTTCTGCCAGCCCAAATAGCTTAGGGCTACAATCGGCACCACTACAGCCGCACTCCACATGTAAGAAAGAGGCATGGTCGGTAGCGACAATCGAACCGGAGCGGGCTTTGATTGTCTCTGCCCGTTTTGAACCCATAAGACAACAGCGCCGGCTACAATAAGCGCCATAACCAGATATGGTAGCAGCCAGGCATAAAACCAATCCGGACTGATAGAGACCGGTCCGGCCCAAATGTTACTTGCCCCCAGGCTAGTCGCTTGAAAAACCATGGGCGTGCGCCAGCGGTCGGAATTAGGATTAAGGAACATTACATCAATAAAACCAAAGGTGCCATCCGTGGGTAACTCGGCGGCGGTGACCGTTTTGTAGGTCACCTGCCCCCCACCCAAATGTTTAATCGACAGCCTTAGCAGTTCGGTTTCCGGCGGCAGTTGCGAATCGACTCCTACTTGCCAGCGCAGGTTATAATGCCCAAACGAAAGCGCGTCGAGCGTCGTAGCCGCAATCATCGGCCTGGATTTCCCCGCCTCAGCAAACCAGAAGGACTCGCCATTTTCTTGAATAATGAGCGTATCCGAATTATCGGCAGCTATGGGAAAGAGCGTTTCATAATCGCCCAAATTTGGCAGCCATTCGGTTATGGGTAGGTTCAGCGCCTCGCTATAAAACAGAGGCAGGGATGACTTATAGGGCAGTTCCGGCTGCCGGAGTATGATGATGCCGTTGATCACGCTTAGTATAAAAAGTAAGATCGACAGGCCGACAAACAGTTTGGAATGGCGGTATGTTTGCCATGCCAATGCTATCAGAGGCGCTAAAGCCGGCAATGCCACCACTAAAAAACGGGGACCAAGTTCCCAGGCTATCCAGAACCCCCCGGCAGCAGCGGTCAATCCGAGCGACATTAAAAACGGAACCAACAGCACCCAGTTTCGGCTGCGGTGACTCAAGAAATCCCGTATCAGAATAGGTAGACTCCACACAGCAACGATATAAATCGGCGCGAAAACAAATAACCCGCGTTGCTGATCGACCAGCCAGCCGATCCCCCTGGCTAATCGTCTCCACAACAGTCCGCCTGTTGGGGGAAGAATAACATCAGCCCGAGCCGGCGTACTCAGTTGGCTGTTAAACCACACGAGAATACCAATCGAAACCAACGTTAGCACCATACCTAGACCGGCAATTTTTGTGGCCTGCAAGCGCGACATGAGGCTGTGGTTTTTATGGGCCAATGACCAACTCGTCCATGCTGTGAGCAAGGCCAACCCTAGCGCCAATGGCACAAAACGCCGATTGAGCCAGGGCAGCACGATCAGCGCTCCTATCACCAGCACCGTTGTTCGATTTGTGAGTCGAGCGGTAATAATAATGTAAAGAACAACCGTGGTTAGCAGAGCCGCCACCAGTTCGGGATAAATTAGATAGGGATAAAGCAAAAGAGGGGGGCTAAAAAAAATAAAGCTGGTGCCGATAAGAGCAGCCAGCTCATTTTTGCTGACGTGCCAGGCCAGCTTGAAAGTAACAGCTGCCAGCAGGCCCGCCAAAATTGACTGAAGGGCCAACACCCCATATCGCCCTCCCAAACCATAAGCAGGGGCAATTAACAGGGGCAGACCAAGGTAATGATCGAGAATTTCCTGACCCGCCGCATTGTAACGAACCTGACGCACGATGTCTTTGCTGTAGTAAAAGTTCAGATAATCGAACTGATTATAATTGTTGGTTAGATCGAAATCAAAATCGTGAACAAGAGAATGCGCGGCGAGCAGATAGTGTGGCTCATCGCCGGTGGTACGCCAGGTGCGCTCAACATACGGAAGCAAAAGTAAATAAACGGCAGAAACACATAAGCCGACCAATACAAGCCAGGTAAAATCGTGGGCCTTAGTTTGGGAGCGGCTAGGCCAGCGAACAACGGAAGCCCGTCGAATGGCTGTGGCCGACTTAATAAGATCAAGTTCCATACCGGTTATACGTTAATTCCCTCTCTGATTTGCGTGGATCGTCCAAAGGTGCCGGTGTTCGCAGCGATTCTTGCTGAAACTTTGCCCACGTATGCAAGAGCAATCCACAGCCAAACGAAATGCCGTTGTAAAAGTAGTACAAGGCGTGCATTGGAATGGCCCCTAACATAAAAGGGAAACCACGTTTATGGTAAAAAAAGCGGTAAACACTTGTATTGAGTAGAAAGAGGACAATGGCCAGTCCCAACGCTAAGTCGAGAGCGAGGATTGAAAAGAAACTCCCGAAAAGCGCTAAAACCAGTAGATACACGGTCACCACACTCACCCGGTTATGCGTTTGAAGATTAAGATCACCGACAAAGGCTTTATCTCTAAAAATCAAGCGTGTCCAGGGGATACCCCGATCAAAAATATCTGATTTAATTAAACTGGAAAATGTCCATTCTTTAAGGTGCTTTACCTGTACATTTTTCACCAGACGAATTTCGCCATCAACTTGCTTAAGGCGATAGCCCAGATCAATATCTTCAATAGATGGACGGGGATAACGCTGCACATCGAAGCCACCTAATCGCAAAAAACAGCTTCGCCTAATCGCTCCGCAGCCGGTCCAAAATGTTGAGGCTTCTTCGTTGCCATTTTGGTGAACGTAGTGATGAAAAAGGTTTTTATACTGCGCTACAAAACCAGGTGCGGATGGGGAATCATCATACGAACCAAAAATCGCGTCAACCTGTTTATTTTTTTTCAGAAATGATGCTGCGTTCGACAATGTGTCATCATGCATTTCGCAATCGGCATCGATAAAAAAGAGATAACGACCTCGGGCTATCTTAGCCCCAATGTTACGTGCAGCAGCCGGCCCCAGCCGCTTACCGGTGGCAAACAAACGCGCTCCAAACTGTCGCGCCAGGTTATCAGAACCATCTGTTGAGCCATCATCAACAACAATGAGTTCCCAACTGAAAAAGCGTGACCTTTGAATAGCACTTAAACAGCGTTCAAAGTGACAACCACCGTTGTAAACAGGTATGATAATTGAAAAAAAAGGTGAGGGTTTAGTTCCGTTCTTCATAGTTCCTAGGCTTCTGATTTCAAACTCTGTTTCAATAAATGCATTGTATCTGTTTTATAGAAAGTTAAAGCCGTTTGCCAAATATTCCATTTAGCGGATAATGAATCGGCCCACCGAGCTGCTTCTTTGCGATCGAGAAGGCCTCGCTGCAACCGCTGCTTAAACGTAATCAGCGGCGGATGCTGCGTTCGTGTTAGTAACCCCGTTGCATCGAGGGATTGTACATAAGCAACTAAATCCGGCGAACATGCCTCTTTCAGCGTAGCGAGCACATCTTCCGGAATAGCCGCCTGATATAATGCTTTGGCCCAATAAAACCCGGCGTACGTAAACGCCTCGGCTTTAGCTTGTCGCGTATGCTCTAATACCTCTGTCCACGCTATTTCATCGGCCATCGTCTGCACCACCTGCCCAATATCATACAGTTGCAAAAAAACCGAACTACCCATAATAACGTGAAAGGTGGCGTGCACTGCCAGGTGAATAAGAAGATCGATTGTCGAGAGCCGGAAGGCCGGTTGATTATGCAATACAATCGGCACGGCTCGTTCCCAGACGCCGGGGGTAATATCCACTTTGAGACCAAACCACGCTTCTTCCAACGAAACGTGCGGTTCCACCATGCGATCGGCGTTAGCACTTATATATGGGTTAGGTGTTGCACCCTCATTGCCTTCGCGGCGATAGGTGCTTAAATGTTTGACCACGCCGGGGCCTTGGTCGGCATCTTTATGCTTACCGGCATAGCCAAGCCCCTCTAAGACAGACTCCGCACGCGCGATAGACTCTTCTCGAAATAAAAGATCGATGTCGTTCATCGGGCGTAGGGCCGGATCGGCATAAACCGTAGGGGCTAGCAGCGCTCCCTTTAAAACTAAAACATCGATATTATTTTGGGCACAAGCAGCCAATACTTCAGCAAGTTGGTTAGCAATTTCTTGATTTCTTTTGGCATGCGCTTTTCGAAGAACGGCCAATTTGGCTTTGGCCATAGGTGGTAAAACAAGATCAGTTTGGATAAGGTGTTGATGTAAAAGGGGGGCCAACCCTACGGCAATTGCAACGACGGCAATTTTCTCCCATTCATCATCACTTGGCAAATTCGCATCATCCAAATGAGGAGCAAGAGAGATGCTCTTTACAATGTGCTCGATCGGTGTCATAAATCCATAAGGTACTCTTGCAAATATTCGCAAATACTATTACAATCGACCAAAACAGTAAAACAAATACTTAGTAAAGGCGCGCTGTTTTCGAGCGTATTTCAGATATTACTAATAAACAGCGTTTTCATCAAAAACCGATAGTTCGAAATCCGGTTTCCTCATAAAAACGAAAAACAACTTAATATCTTATAACTTAGTGAGCACTGAAGGTAACTGATTTTAATTCGGCGTGCTTTTTCATTGCAGGCTTATTATACTTCTTCATACTCTTGTCTCCTTAATTAGTTAATGTCGTGTAAAGTAATAAAGTAACCATCAGCGCGCCTTTTCTAAGTAAACGTTGAAACTGCTGATGGGAGATAAGCCACGAGAATAAACTTTGCAAAAAACATGTTTATACGAGTTGCACTGTTACCCCACGTTTGCACAACAAATCACGAAGGTCTAAAAAACAGTCGCTATTGATATTTTGGATTATTTGGGAGTTTAATTTAAGTGTAATGGTTAGTCAGCTGCTATAAATTACTAGATGTTATACATTGTAAGATCGTATCACATACAATCTATAAATCTACCAAGACTTAACGAGCGAGCTTATTATAATTAAAGCGTGTAAAAGAGCAACTTAACGATCTGATTAAAAATTCTTAACATTCAAGTAATGGGCATCGCAACAACCTACGTGAGGCACAAGGTTGATCCCTATCGAAGCTGTACTCTGGGATACTTTTACGGTTCTCTAAGCTTGGCGGAGAGATTGAATCGCGGCTTATTGATTGAGGATATTTAACTCCCGCTGAGCATCGCGGGCTGCGTCTTGCAGAATGCTTTCTACATCGGCTTCCGGATCGATAATCACGGTTTCGAGTACGCCCAGTAGAGCCGGAGCCACCGCCCGTTCCCAATGGGGCGTACGCGTGTATCCGCGCGGCGTGAGAGATTGAAGCTGTTCCAACCAGACACCCTCAATGGGGTCTGCCGTGAGGCCGGCCTCTTCGGCTACGGTTTCAACCGCCGGCAATGCCCAATCCTTCCACACTTCTGATCCCGGCTGTCCGGTGTAAAAGCGTAAAAAGCGCCAGGCCGCCTCCTGGTTGGGACTGTCGCGCACAATACCAAACCCGCCCCAAATCAAAATGTTTACTTTGTCGCCTAATCGGGGTGGACTGACTACGCCTAACTCGACGGCTTCATTATCGAGCAAACTCGACTGTGGCCAACGGCCAAAAAACTGCATTGCCGCCTGACCATTTTCAAATTGATGATTACCGCCGCCGAAACTGTTTAAATCCACCGGTAGCGGAGCCACCCCGTGAGCGTTATAGAGATCGCCATAAAACTGCACGGCTTCCGTTACTTGGGGTGAATCTAAGTAGCCCTCAACTCTCTGCCCATCGGGGCTAATGAGACTTCCGCCGGCGGCCGCAACCCAGTACTCAAAGCCGGTTGTCCATGAGGCCGGTAGCTGAACACCCCACACATCCGTGTTACCATCGCCATCGGTATCTTGGGTAAGAGCCTGCGCGGTTTCCAAAAACTCATCCCACGTCCAATCGTCTGTTGGATAGGGCATGTTATAGGCGTCAAAAATCTTTTTGTTGTAAAAAACCGCCAGGGTCGAGTAATCTTTCGGCAACAAATACTGACGCCCCTGCCACTGTCCTGCTTCTAGCACTCCCGGCAGGTAGATACCAGTATCAAGCGGATAGTCCCCCACTATTAAGCCGTCAAGCGGCAGCAATGCTTCTTGACCTACAAATTGAGGCAAGGCATCATCACCAATTTGTACAATATCGGGCGCATTCTCGGCAGCGATAGCCGTCAACAGGCGACCGTAATAATCACGACCTTCGACCGACTCCAACATAATGGAAATACCGGGATTTTCCGCCTCAAACTGCTCAATAATTCTCTCATGCGGTACCAAACCGGCTCCGCTGTCTCCGGTGGCTACGCGCAGTACAATCTCACCTTGTGCCGCCGTCTCTACAGTTTCTGTTGTTTCTACAACATCCGGTAACTCCGTAGCTTCTGTATCCGGCATCACCATCCCACACGCTACGCCGCCCAATCCGACCGCTGTCAGGCTCAAAGCAACGGTGACTTTTTTCAAAAAATTCAATAGCATAAGTGCCTCTTCTCAAAGAGCGTTACGTAACCCGAACCACAATCATCGTTATATCATCCGACACATCCGCCGAACCGACAAACGCTTGCAAGCGATTAACCAGACGGTCGATGACCATTTGGGCGGTGGCGTGGGGGGGTATCTGTTGCAGCACTGATTCGAGCCGCGCGAAGCCAAAAATATCGCCTCGATGATTGCGGGCTTCGGTTAATCCATCACTGCTAAACAAGAGCAGGTCGTTGGTTTGTAGCGCCACCGTCTTACTATAATAATGATAATCAGGCCAGGCTCCCATCGGCAGACCAACGACTTCAATATCATCCAGATGATTATGCTGCTTTAGATAAGGAAACATACAGCCCGCATTGGCGACGGTGAGCGTACATTGCTGTTCGTCGATTATAGCATAACAACAGGCAACTACCACATTATCACCCTTAAAGCGGTGATATATTTTGTTACTAATGGCCTTCAGCAGCGCCTCAGGCCGGTCGTAATGCGGTAGCTGGGCTTCCATTAACCCCAATGTGAGAGAACCGATCATTGCCGCTGATGCTCCCTTGCCGACCACATCGCACAAGGCCAAGCCAAACCGTCCCGGGCCAAGGTCAACGTGGGTATAAAAATCACCGGCCAATTCGCGAGCCGGGTGCCAAAAACAAGCTACGTCCAAACCGTGGTTCGTCAAGCTGCTGTCGGGCAAAAAGTTAGCCTGAGTTCGGCTGGCCGACAGCAACTCGCTCTCAAGCTGATCGCGGCTGGCTTCAAGCGCTTGCTTCGATTGAAAAAGCCGATCGGCCATCGAATTAAGGCTTTTGCCCAAAAAGGCAATTTCAACCGGTCCATACGGTTTTATCTGGGTGGCCGTATCAAAATCGATCGACTTCGTTTGGTCCACTAAATAGGAAATAGGCTGGGTAATATTGCGCGTAATAAGGTAGGTTGATGTGGCTCCGCCCACTAAGGTCAAAATAACAAGGACAGTGACTCCCCAAACAGCCAACCGCTCGGTGCGCTGAGCCTGCTCAATAATAGCTTCGTTGTTTTCAGCCTGTAGATCATTCCAACGCTCTGTAGCCGCCAAAATACGATTGATAGCCGAACCGCCCTCCCTATTCCACAGCGCCTTTGCCTCTTGTATATCGCCGCTATCAAACAGAGCAAAGGCATCATTGACCAACTGATCAAACGCATCTTCAACTTCAACCACGGCTTGCAACGCGCGCGCTTCCTCGGCATTCCGCAGCAAATTCGCCAACTCGCTGTAAACAGTAACGTACTCCGTATGTTTGCTTTGATAGGCCAACCGTTGGCGGGTGTCGTTTGTCTCCAAAAAATTACGCAACAAGTTGGTTCGCTCCAACGTAAGCATCTGAAGTTCAAGGGTCAAGCGCTCAACGCGATGGCGTGCCAGAATGATCTCATTTTGTTGCTTACTGACTCTATAAGCCGATAGCCCGGCCAACCCAATTAATAGGGCCACCACCAGCAAAACAGTAAAATTAAGCCCTACAAATTGACCAACCCGTAGCGAATGGATGAATTTTTGTACCAATTTGGAATTAGCCCCCGGCAGCATGCGACCATTATAACCTGTATCGCAAGGGAAAGACAATCAAACTTTATACCTGTTTTAAAGGTAATTCCCCCTAATTGACAGTAAACCGGTGCAGTATATAATACCCCCAGTTGCAATTATTCGCGACAGTAATCAACTACAGGCGCTTATCTCCCCGCATTACCCAGTATTTTCTAAACCAAGGAGGAAATGTTGAGAAACAGGACGATAGTCAGAGGAATTTTTCTGTTAGTGCTCTCTCTTGGACTGCTGAGCTATGGAACCCCAACAAAAGCCCAAACGCCTGAGGAGAGCGGCACGCTCCAATTTACAGCCAACGGTGAAGATTTCATCCGCGAAGGCTTCACTTCTAAAGACGGCTGGGCCATCACCTTCGATCAGGTGCTGGTTCACCTAACCGACATCACCGCTTACAAAACTGATCCACCCTTCGAGCCGGGCGAAAATGACTTTCTTCCCCAAGCCGCCGTCAGCCTGCCGGGCGGTCACATTGTCGATCTGGTTGCGGGCGATGAAAGCGCTGCGCCGATCGTTGTCGGCGAGACGCCCGCTCCTACCGGGCAATACAACGCCCTTTCCTGGAACATGGTGCCTGCACCGGAAGGCGAAATGATCGGTTATGCTTTGCAGATGGTCGGTAAAGCGGAGAAAGATGGCGAGTCGATTGACTTCACTATCGGCGTCGAACGCGGCTACGGCAACGTCTGCGGCGAGTTCGTCGGCGACGAGCGCAAAGGAATCGTTCAGCCCGGCGGGACCGCCGATGTCGAATTGACCTTCCACTTCGACCACATCTTTGGCGATGGCGAACTGCCGGAAGATGACGGTCTCAATGTCGATGCCCCCGGCTTCGCGCCTTTCGCCGCCTTGGCCGACAGCGGCACGCTGGAAACCGACCTAACCGCCATGGCTGACTCGCTGCCGGAGGATGAATACCAGATGCTGGTCGATATCCTGCCGTCGCTGGGCCACACCGGCGAGGGCCACTGCGAGTACGAAGAACTTAGCACGCTGGAATTTACTGCCAACGGCGAAGATTTTGTGCGTCAAGGCTTTACCTCCAAAGACGGTTGGGCTATCACCTTCGATCAAGTGTTGGTCAATCTGGCCGACATCACTGCCTATCAAACTAACCCTCCTTTTGAGCCGGGCGCGACCGAATTCGATCCGCAGTTGGCCGTTGGCCTGGACGGTACATTTCTGGTCGATTTAGCCGAAGGCGATGACAGCGCCGCGCCCATCTTTGTCGCCCAAACAACGGTGCCGGAAGGCCAGTACAACGCCTTATCATGGAACATGGTGCCCGCCACCGAAGGTGAGATGGCCGGTTACGCACTGATGCTGGTCGGAAACGCGGCCAAAGACGACGAGTCGATTGCCTTTAACATCGGCATCGAACGCGGCTATAGCAATACCTGCGGCGAGTTTGTCGGTGACGAGCGCAAGGGCATCGTTCAGCCCGGCGGCACCGCCGCTGTGGAGATGACCTTCCATTTTGATCATATTTTTGGCGATGGCGACCTGCCGGAAAATGACGGTCTCAACGTCGACGCCCCCGGCTTCGCGCCCTTCGCCGGTGTGGCGCAAAACGGCACGGTCGACACGGATTTGACCGCACTATCTGAAGCGCTGCCGGAAGAAGAGTATCAGATGCTTGTCGATGTTTTACCGTCGCTGGGCCACACCGGCGAAGGCCACTGCGCGTATGAGGAACTCGGCAGCCTGCAATTCACCGCCAACAGCGAGGATTTCATTCGCGAAGGCTTTACCTCGAAAGACGGCTGGGCCATCACCTTCGATCAGGTCCGTGTCAATCTGGCCGACATCACCGCTTACCAAACTAATCCCCCCTTTGAGCCGGGCAGTGGAACCGGCTTGATAGCGCAGCAAACGGTCGAGCTACCGGGCAATGTCGTGGTCGATCTGGCCGAAGGCGATGACACCGCCGCGCCGATTGCTGTTGCCACGACGGTCGCTCCGGTCGGCCAGTATAATGCCCTCTCGTGGCAAATGGTTCCGGCACCCAGTGGAGATATGGCCGGCTACTCACTATGGCTGTCCGGCACGGCTGAAAAAGATGGCGAGACGCTCCCCTTCAACATCGGCATCGAAGACAGCTATAACAACCTGTGTGGCGAGTTTGTTGGTGACGAGCGCAAAGGCATCGTCCAACCCGGCCAAACTTCGGACATCGAGATGACCTTTCACTTCGACCACATCTTTGGCGATGGCAGCCTACCCGAAGATGACGGCCTCAACGTCGATGCGCCCGGTTTTGCACCCTTCGCCGCTATGGCCGACGAGGGCCAAATTAACACCGACCTGGCGGCGCTGTCAGAAGCGTTACCCGACGACCAGTACCAGCAGTTGATCGATATGCTACCGACGCTCGGCCACACCGGCGAGGGCCACTGTTTTTACGGCGAAACCGGCACGCTGCAATTCACCGCCAACGGCGAAGATTTTGTCCGCCAGGGCTTCACCTCCAAAGATTTCTGGCACATCACGTTCGATCAACTCCTTGTCAACCTGGCCGATATTACCGCCTACCAAACCAACCCACCCTATGATTCCGATACCGGCGATATACCTGACGCCGAAGTCGCAGTGTCGCTACCCGGCAGCTATGTCATCGATTTGGCTAAAGGGGATGAGAACGCCGCCCTTATTTTTATTGACGACTTAATTGTACCGGCGGGTCAATACAATGCCCTGTCCTGGAATATGGTCCCGGCTGAGGAAGGCGACATGGCCGGCTACTCGCTGATGATGGTCGGTACGGCGATCAACAATTTCCAAACCATCAACTTCACTATTAAGATTGATGACAGCTATGAAAATTTCTGCGGTGAGTTTGTCGGCGACGAACGAAAAGGCATCGTTCCGGCCAACGGTACCGCTGACCAGGAGATGACCTTCCACTTCGATCACATCTTCGGCGACGGCAACCTACCGAAAGATGACGGCCTCAACGTCGATGCACCGGGTTTTATAATCTTCAGTATGCTATCTCATACTGACAGTATGGAAATCGATTTATCTTCCTTATCCCTTTCCTTGCCGCCAGAGGAATACCAGAAGCTGGTCGATAGCCTGTCAACGCTGGGCCATACCGGGGAAGGGCACTGTTACTACGGCGAATAAGTTGGTAGAGTTTGTAGAGTTTTTGGAGTTTGTAGAGTTTTTGGGGTTCGTAGAGTTTGTAGAGTTCGTAGAATTGAGCTAGATAATTTTAGAACTTACTCAACAAACTCTCTAACTCTCAACTCCATAACTCCACGAACTCCATCAACTCCCAACTCTATCAACTCCAACAAACTCAAAGGTTTTATCCATTTGAGCAATTATTACCCAACTGGTATAATAACGGGCGAAAATTATCAATTACGTTAATTTACAAACAGTCTCCATTACAATTAACTAAACTTACATCAAGAGTGACTGTCACTTCATCATTTGACCACTGTAACCTGCGGCTGTCACTTTTCGACATTTATCTTCTTACTTTACCATTTTACAGACAAAGGTTCGACAAAAGATGAACACTCGAAAGCTATTTTTAATCTTTCTGTTATCTTTTTCGTTTATGCTGGCTTTGGCAGGTGTGGCGTATGCCCACGGAGTCGTTATCAACTATACCGTCAATGAAACAACAGGTGAGTTAGAGTTTGAAGCGCTCTTTGATAACGGCGAAGCGCTAGCCAATGCCCAGGTGACCATCTACGCCCCCGCCGATCCCGCCACCCCGTGGCTCACCGCCAAAGCCGATGAAAACGGTCGCTTTGCCTTCGCTCCCGACCAAGTCGGGCAATGGGACGTTCAGTTCCGCGTGGCCGGCCACGGTGACATCGTTCATATTAACATCGAAGAAATTTTTGAACCGCCTGCACTTGAGGCTAATAGCGATGAAAGTGCCTCTGAAACCGTGGTAGACACTGCCGCCGCACCGGCCCAGGAAGCGTCTGATACCGCTGCCGAAGAAACACAGGACGAGATGCAGCATAACATGATGGCAATGGATCACGATGAGGCATCGACTATGGATGAGCCAACTGCGGCTGAAGCACCGGAAGTCGTTGGCGCTACGGAAAGCCAGGTAGACACAGCCGAGTCATCAACGGCTGAGGAGTCGGCTGCTGCCGAACAACCGACCTCGCGCCGTATTGTGGTTTCACAGAGCACCAGTTCAAGCGGTACGGGTGGATTTACCGTTTCGCAAATTCTATTGATGAGTGCCAGTGTCATTTGGGGTTTTGTCGGCACGGCGCTCTATTTTCAAAGCAAGAGGGCTAACTAATGCACATTCCCGATGGTATTGTACCTTTGTCTGTAGCCGCGGCCGGCTATGCCGTTACGGCCGGAGCCACCTGGTATTCGCTGCGTAAAATCAATCAGCAAGAAGACCCCCAGGCCGGTATTCCGAAAGCGGCGCTGCTGACTTCGGCCTTCTTCGTCGCTTCTTGGATTCACATCCCGGTACCGCCGACCAGCGTTCATCTCATTTTAAACGGACTGCTCGGTACAGTACTTGGCTTTTATGCTTTCCCGGCGATACTCATCGGCCTCTTTTTTCAAGCGATCATGTTCCAGCACGGCGGGTTAACCACCTTAGGCGTTAACGCCGCAATGATGGGCATTCCGGCTCTGCTGGCTTACGGCATCTTTCAACTGCGAACCCGCTTTAATCTGCAAGACAGCCAGCTTTGGACGGGTGTCTTTGGTTTTCTGGCCGGAAGCATAGGGCTGGCACTGGCCGCGGCCATTGCTTTCACTATTTTGATCACCACCATCCCCGGTAACATTGATGTCGCCGCCGAGCGGGCCAGCATCACGGCTTTGATTGTGGCTCATATGCCGCTGGCGATTATCGAAGGTATTTTTACCGCGATGCTGGTGGTATTCCTCATGCGCGTTAAACCGGAACTGCTCGAAGGCGCATCGACCCAAAAAGCGGCAGTAGCCAGCAGTTAAGGAAACACGCATGGATATCGGTCTCGAAACCTATGCTAAATTAGACTCGCCGGTGCATCGTTGGGGCGTGCGGCAAAAGCTCATCGGGCTAGCCGCACTTATTTTTGCATTTGCCTTCATTCAAGATTTGCGCGTTCTCCCGGCGATGATCGTGGTTACGGCCATCATCTTTGCCATATCCCGCCTGCCTTTTCCCTTTTTGGTTAGCCGCCTGCGCTACCCCGGCATTTTTGTGCTGGCCTTGGCCGTCGTGCTACCCCTTTTCTCCGGCACGACCATTCTTGTTTCGCTGGGACCGTTGGCCGTGCGGCAGGAAGGGCTGCTGGCGTTTCTGCTCATCTTTGTAAAATTTGTCTGCATTCTGACCTTGAGCATTGTTCTCTTTGGCACAGCGCCGTTTCTCAAGACCATCAAAGCAACGCGCTCCCTGGGCCTGTCGCCGATTTTGGCCGATATGATGCTGCTCAGCTACCGCTATATATATGAAGTCGCCAACGATCTCACCAAAATGCAGACCGCTATGCGCCTGCGCGGATTTCGAGCGCACGGCTTCAACAAACGCACGCTTAATTCGCTGGCGACTCTGGCCGGTAGCCTGCTGGTCCGCAGCTACGAACGCTCGGAACGGGTCTATCAGGCAATGATTTTGCGCGGCTACGGTCGGGCAAAGATTTCTTATGAAGAATTCAAAGCCGGCACGGCTGACATTATGGCGATGACGGGCGTTATCGTTGTGGCGGTGGGGTTCGTACTGGCCGAACTTTTTTTACGTGGTGTAATTGGAGGATAAAGAATGAAACCGCAAACCGAGGCAAATACCTACACGAACGGTTATCACCATCACGCTATCAAACAGCCCGAACCGGCGCTGACCGTTACCGGGCTGCGGTTTTCGTACACCGACAAAGCCGACGTCCTCAAAGACATCAACGTGACCATTAAGCCCAAGGAGCGTGTGGGACTGATCGGCCCCAATGGAGCCGGAAAAACCACCTTTTTCATGTCGATCTGTGGCGTGCAGAAGCCGCAGGCCGGCGAGATTGTGCTATTTGGCAAGCCGGTGAAGCATCGCGACTTCCGGCCTGAAATCGGCATGGTCTTCCAAAACTCGACTGACCAGCTTTTTAGCCCGACCGTCTGGGATGATGTTGCCTTTGGCCCTCAAAACTTAGGGCTTTCTCCGGCTGAAGTCGAAGACCGCGTCAATGAAGTCCTGACCTCCACCGGCACGCTCGCTTTTGCGGATCGCCCCCCGCACCACCTCTCCGGCGGCGAGCGCCGCATGGTCGCCATCGCCGGTATTTTGGCGATGCAGCCCCAACTCATCATCTACGATGAGCCGAGCGCCAACCTCGATATTCGCTCGCGGCGACGGCTGATTAACTTCTTGAAAGCCTCCGACCAGGCCTTTATTGTATCTTCCCATGATTTGGAATTTATTTTAGAGGTGTGTGATCGGGTCCTGCTGCTCGACGAGGGGCAATTCATCGCCGATGGCGATCCCAAACAGGTGATGAGCGACTCGCCGCTGATGGAAGCGCACGGTCTTGAGCGGCCGCACTCGCTGGCTTTTCACAAAAACGATCACCATTCCGGCTCTAAAACGACACCGTAACCGAGCCAATCGGCCCGAAATCGGCTTTGATGACCTCGCCGGGGTTGGCGTAGTAGATCTTATCGACACAGATGCCGGTCGTTACCAGATCACCGGCTTTGAGACCCTCGCCCTTGTCGGACAAGGCATTGACCAACCACGTCAACGAATTGAATGGATGACCAAGCACCGCCGCGCCGCTGCCGGTCTGGTTCAGTTCGCCATCGACCCACAGACTAATCTCCTGCGTCGCCAAATCGAAATCCCGCCAATTTGTCACCCGTTCGCCGATAACCCAGGCTCCATGAACGGCCTGGTCGGCAATCAACGTGATAGCGCCCATTGTCGTCCACGGCTCAAAGCGGCTGTCAACAATCTCAATGGTCGGCATGATGGCTCCCACCGCGTCGGCCACCTCTTGGCGGCTGTACGGTGTCGATCTCGGCGGCAAATCCTGTCCCAACTCAACGCCATACTCCGGCTCGATCACGCGGATGAAAAAATCGTCCGGATCGAGTTGAGCCGGACTATCATAAACAAACTCCGATAGCAGTCGCCCTGAAAACGGGCCATCGACATGCAGATCGCGCTGAGCAGCTTCGTTCGTGCAGGCAATTTTGTAGCCCACGGTTCGCCCACCGTAATGAGCCAACAGCCGCTCAACAAACAGATCTTGCACACCATAGGCTTCTATGAAATTTTCCGGTCGGGTATCGTCAGACCAATCAAGCAAGCGCCGGGGGGTTAAGCGCGCTTGCATCAGGTACGTTGCGGCTTTAGTTATCTTGTTCATGGGTATGTTCAGGGCGACAGCATTCACACCAGCCCATAATCACCATATGATTAGCGTCGGCCACAAAATTAAACTCCGATTGAAGCCGTTCGACCATGGGTTCAAACATACTGTTGGGCAAATCCATCGTTTTGCCGCAGGCGCGACAGACCGAGTGGTGATGCGTGCCGTGGGTCTTCAACGCATAGTGCGTAGTCGATGTCCCCATGTTCGACTCGGTAATGAGGCCCAACTCTTTCAGAAGTTCTAGCGTGCGGTATACCGTAGCCAGACTGATATATGAATTGACCTCTTTCACCACGCCAAAAATATCTTCGGCGGTGATGTGGCCCGAAAGCCCCTCGATCGCCTCTAAGATGATGGCTCGCTGCGGCGTTACCCGCAAACCACGCTCCTTTAAATCATTCAGTAAAGCAGATTGTCCAGCCATGTTCCTTATTCCATTTTGATTTTATTCGCAACTGCATTACACTTAATCTCGATAGTAACACAAACTAGACAATTGTCAATCGTGTCTAATAACCGTTGATATTCCTCGAAGAAAGCTGGACGAAACGTGTCGCTTCAAGCTAGCGCTAACGTACCCATCCCCATCATCGACAACACCAAAACGGTTAGGCTGATTTCGCTGCCGGAGGCAATCGAATGACCGGCCTGATTTTAGCCGGTACGCCACCGCTGGAGGCCGTGCAAGTACAAATTATTGTGATGTCCATGCTCGTTGGCGCATCGGCCTTCATCAGCAGCTTGACCGCTGCCTTCTTAACCTACCAACAATTCTTTACACCTGCTCACCAACGCATCTATCTGGAGGAATAAATGTCCGCAACCGACCGCTTTATTACCCTTAACAACAGCACCGAACTCACCCTGCATATCAGAGAATGGCCCGGCGAAAAGCGCCCTTTTGTGCTGGTCCACGGCCTGGCCAGCAACGCCCGCACCTGGGAAGCCGTGGCCGAGCATCTGGCTGACGCTGGCCATCACGTCATCACGCTCGATCAGCGCGGCCACGGCCTTAGCGACAAACCGGATGAGGGCTACGATTTCGCGACGATAACCGGCGATCTGGCGCAGTTGCTCGACGCCCTTCAGCTCGATCATCCCATCTTAGCCGGTCAGTCGTGGGGCGGCAACGTTATGCTCGAATTCGGTGTGCGTTATCCCGGTCGGGCCTGTGGCTTGGCTTTTGTCGATGGCGGCTACCTCGATCTGCGCAGCCGGCCCGACCCCACCTGGGAGAAAATTTCGGCTGAACTGCGCCCGCCCGATTTAATTGGTACGCCGCGTGCATCACTCAAGCAAAAGATGCAAGAATTTCACCCTGACTGGAGCGAAATGGGTATCGAAGCAACCTTAGCCAACTTCGAAACACTGCCGGACGGCACTATTCGTCCCTGGTTAACGCTGGAGCGCCATCTCAAAATCCTACGAGCGTTGTGGGAGCAGACGCCCACCACGCTGTACGCTAACATAACCGAGCCGGTCCTCATCTGCGCCGCGGAAGACGCTAAAAATCCCGAATGGATGAAAGTCAAAGCCAAACAGGTCAACGCAGCTCACACTCAGATCGCACGGGTTGAAGTCCACTGGTTTGAAAACACGGATCACGACATTCATGTTCAGAAGCCGATTCGGCTGGCCGATCTATTTCTCGACGCGCTCGCTCACGGTATTTGGGCCGACTGCGGATGACAGTAGAAACCAGAATCTTATAGAGCGGCAAAGCTTCCTTTGGCATACGTATAGTAGGTCGAGGTAAAATAGCCGGTGAGGCCCATCACCTAAACCGTCTAATAAGTTAGAATTATTTAATGCGGCTCTCATAAAGACTGTGTTGAATCGAAACGGAAACCTTCGCTTCGATAACAACCTAATTAACCAACGTGCTGTGTCTAGGGGTAACCCTGGCCCTTTTTTTCGCTCCGGCTTCGCAAATGCGTAACTCTTGCGAAGACTATCAACAACTATCAATACCATTGTAGAGGTACGCTGATGACCGAAGAAATCAATCCAGGTTTGATTGTTCTACTGGGGTCCGGTGAAACGGCCCCGACCATTCGTAAAGTCTATCACTGGCTCTTTGAGCAAATGTGCGAACCGGTGAAGTTAAGCATTCTTGAAACTCCCGCCGGCTTCGAACCCAACTCCGACAAGGTCGCCCAGGCCATCGCCGATTTTATGGAGAAGCGGCTGCAAAATTTCCATCCCGACATCGCCATTATTCCCGCCCGCAAAAAAGGCACGCCCTTTAGCCCCGATGACCCCGACATTGTCAGCCCGCTCCTTGATGCAAACGTCATTTTGATGGGGCCGGGCAGCCCCACCTACGCCGCCCGCCAGATGATGGACAGTGTCGCCTGGCACACCCTCAACGCCCGCCACAGGCTGGGTGCCCATCTCATTTTTGCCAGCGCCACCACCATCGCTTCCAGCCTCAAAGCCCTGCCCGTCTATGAGATTTACAAAGTGGGCCAGGACCTACACTGGCAAGATGGTCTCAACTTTTTCGATGCCTTTGGCCTGTCGCTCGTCTTCGTGCCTCACTGGAACAACAACGATGGCGGCGATGAACTCGATACTAGCCACTGCTACATGGGTACAGATCGCTACAACCAGTTGATTGATCTGCTACCACCCGAAAGCACCATCGTCGGCATCGACGAGCAGACGGCGCTGGTCATCGATCCTGCCGAGCAGTGCTGCCGGGTGATGGGCAACAGCGATGTGCGGATCATCCGCAACGGCGAAGAAAAACTGTTCCGCAACGGCCAAAGCTTTCCCACCGGCGAATTAGGATCATTCAACATCCCGCAGCCCCAAAGCGGCATTCCCGCCGAGGTTTGGGATCGCGTCATCACTGCCCATCAGGCAGCGCTAGAGACAGATGAGCAAACGCCTGAACCACCGGCTGAAGTGCTCGAACTGGTCGAAAAGCGAGAAGCCGTACGCGCCCGGAAAGAGTGGGACGCCTCCGACGCCATGCGCGACCAGATTGAGCAATTGGGCTGGAAAGTGCTCGACACGCCGAACGGGTCGGTTGTCGAGCCGGTTTAGCGCACGGCGCATAAACGTGAATTTGTCTGATCTGGAGAGGGAATGAATCGTTTGTAAATTAACAAATTAATCGAGTACGTACCGGAGTCACAAAGCTAGCTTTGTAATTCCCCGATTAATTGCTAAAACCACAACTGATTATTCTAAAAAAAGGAAAGATCCTAACAATGTCCGATCATTCAAAAACCCATAACCATACCGAGCACAAGCACGACGACCACGATAACCACGATCAGCACGATCATGACCACCATGATGACCACGAGCATCATGACGACCACGATCATAATAACCAGCACGAGCATGATCATCACGACCATGATGACCACGGCCACGATCACGGCAGCGGCCCACTCGGCTGGCTGGCCGAAGTCTTTCACATCGGCGGGCATGACCACAGCCACGGGGCACAGAAACTCATCGCCGACTCCGCCTTTGCCGACAACGACGAGGGCATCCGCACGGTCTGGATTGCCCTGGCCTTGCTGGCCCTGACGACCGTCATCCAAATCATCATCTACCTAACCGCTGGCAGCGTCGCGCTTCTGGCCGATACGGTTCACAACCTGGGCGACGCTCTCAACTCGGTGCCGCTACTGATTGCCTTTTATCTGGCACGACGTCCGGCCAATCGGCGCTACACCTACGGCTTTCATCGCGCCGAGGATGTGGCCGGCGTACTCATCGTGTTGTCAATTGCCTTCAGTGCGGCCTACGTCTTTTGGGAGTCGTTTCAAAAGCTGATCGACCCGGAGCCGATCACCAATCTCGTGGCGGTGGCCATCGCTGCGATAATTGGTTTTGCCGGTAATGAGGCCGTCGCCACCATTCAAATTCGGGCGGGGCGCAAGATCGGCTCGGCGGCGCTGGTGACCGATGGCCTACACGCCCGCACCGACGGCCTGACCTCGCTGGCGGTGCTTATTGCTGCCGGGGGCGTTTGGCTGGGCTTTCCCATCGTCGACCCGATCATCGGCTTTATCATCGGCATCGCCATTCTCTTTATTACGCGCGATGCCATCATCTCGATCTGGTATCGGCTGATGGATGCCATCGAGCCGGATGTCTATGATCAGGCCGAGAAGATTGCACAGCAGCAGGTTGATGAGAATCCGGAGCTAAAAGAAATTCGCCGCCTACGGATGCGCTGGTTAGGCCATCGCCTCAACGCCGATCTGGTGATTGCTGTTGATCGCCAAATGACCACCGAAGACAGCCATCACCTGGCCGAAAAAGTACGCCGCCGTCTCTTTGAGGCGATGCCGCTCCTGTCCGAAGTTCATACCCACGTTGAGCCGTGGGACCACGGCACCGAAACTTTCCACGACCTTACCTCCGAACGCGAACCCGTTCCCAAACCCATTACCGACGAAGGCTAAACCACCAAGGCTTACGCCAAAACCAGGTGACCGTCACGTGAGACGACACCGACGATGAAAATGTATCGGAGCGTCAAAGTTAACTTTGACCCCAGCGCGGATGACAAAGCAAGCTTTGTCGCTCCAAACCGTTATCTTCAAAGGAAAAATATATGGTAACGCACCCCTGCTTTTCCGTACTATTTATCGTGGACGACTGCCGGACAACCACCCGACCGCTGGTAGATTATCTGCAAACCATTCAACCTGTCCAATTCGACCGACATCCGATATTGCCTGCGAGCATCAGCCACTACGATGTTGTAATGGTCGCTAATCCCGGCGGCATGTCTGTCGATGAACAAACTCGCCTGGCTCGCTATGTCGAAACCGGCGGCGGCTGTCTGGGCTTGGTAATTGGCTGTGAGGCGACGCTGCCCGACTTTTTTGGCGTGCAGCCGGGGCCGGTCGGCCCGGAGGTGGAGTTGCGTGTGCTCTTTGAGGACGCTGACCATTCCCTCGCCGCTCGTTTGCCCGATACCCGCTATCTAACGGGCCGCTACCAGCCTTTGACCATCACCGGCGATGATGTAACGACCCTGCTGTACGCCGACTGGCGCTACCAACACAGCCCGGTCATGGTTAGCCGTCCCATACGGCGCGGGCGAGCAGCATGCACCAGTCTAACCGCTTTTGCCGATCCCGCCTATCAGCCGATCCTTTACCGCTTGCTGCGCCATTTGGCCGGACAACCCGATGCCCATCAAACGCTGGGCGTAGGGTTGCTGGGTTACCCGCCATCCGTAGGACAACTGCACGGCCAAGGCGCTCAGGCTATCGACGGACTGGCCCTACGCGCTGCCTGTGATCTCAACCCGCAGCGGCTCGACGCCGCCCGGCAGACCTTTCCCGACATCCGCACCTACAACACTGCCGAGGCACTGGCCGACGATCCCGCCATCGATCTGGTCGTCATCGCTACCCCGCCGAACACCCACGCTCGGTTGGCGCTGCAACTACTGGAAGCGGGCAAACATGTTGTCTGCGAAAAACCACTGGCCCTGACCCAAGCCGAAACCGAAGCGATGCTGTCACTGGCCGAACGGCAAAAGCTTCATTTAAGCTGTCACCAAAACCGGCGCTGGGATGCCGATTACTTAGCCATCAAGCAGGCCGTGCAGGAGGGGCTTATCGGTGAGTTGTTCCATCTGGAAGCCTTTGTCGGCAGTTTTAATCACCCCTGCGGCTATTGGCACTCGCACGATAAAATTTCGGGCGGCACTACTTTTGACTGGGGCGCACATTATCTCGATTGGGTACTTAGCCTCATACCATCGACTCCGACCGCCGTCCTCTGCACCCGTCACAACCGGGTTTGGCACGACATCACCAATGCCGACCAGGAGCGCATTCAGTTGCGTTTCGCCGGGGGCCAAGAAGCCGATTTCATCCACTCCGACATCGCCGC
The DNA here is from genome assembly GCA_020433805.1 of Anaerolineae bacterium. Lineage (GTDB taxonomy): Bacteria > Chloroflexota > Anaerolineae > 4572-78 > J111 > JAGRBY01. The sequence continues at coordinate 1,551 of JAGRBZ010000049.1, read as the reverse complement.
CATTCCCAAACCAAAATGGTATCTGCTCGGCACTGAAGGTGCGATTGTTGGCCACTGGCAAGCGGTCACCGTCCACACCATCGACCCGGTTCACTACTTCCACAGCCACGCCATCCCCCCGACCGAGATGCCGCCCCGGATCACCCTCCAGCGTCGCCACGCTTCGGGCGAAATGGTCGAGCAATCGCTGCCGCTGCCCAAGCCGCCGTCGTATCCCTTCCACCGCAACCTGGCCGATCACCTGCTCCTTGGCGAACCGATCACCGTTCCCGGCCACGAGTCGGCCCAGGTTGTCACCGTGCTGGAAGCAGCCGTCCGTTCAGCCGAACGCGGTGGGGCGGTGGAGGAGCTTGAATAACACAAAATATGATACGTGATACGTGGAACGTGGGACGTAGGACGTTCATCTTTCTACGTCCCACGTTCCACGTTGTGCTTCCCACCTAACACGGAGAATTCACATGTCCACAATAACCTGGGGTATCCTCGGCAGTGCCGCCATTGCCCGCATTTGCGTCATTCCGGCGATACAGGCATCACGTAATGGTCGTGTCCACGCCATCGCCAGTCGATCGATTGATAGGGCGCAGGAGCTTGCCGCAGAGCATAACATCCCCCACGCCTATGACGATTATGAGGCCGTGCTGGCCGACCCCGCTATCGACGCGGTCTATATTCCGCTGCCCAACCATCTGCACCACCCCTGGACGCTGCGGGCGTTAGCCGCCGGTAAGCATGTTTTGTGCGAAAAGCCGTTGGCCCTCAATGCCGCCGAAGCGCAAGCCATGGCTGATGCCGCCCAGGCAGCGCAGCGGCTGCTGATGGAAGGCTTCATGTATCGCTTTCATCCGCGCAGCCAACATATCAAGCAGTTGATTAAGGCCGGTGATATTGGACACCTGCGCCTCATCAAAACGGCCTTCACCTTCAATCTTAGCGATCCCGACAACAGCCGCTACCGGCCCGAGATGGGCGGCGGGGCGCTGATGGATACCGGCTGCTACGGCGTCAGCCTGGCCCGCTGGCTTTTGGATGCCGAGCCAATCGCCGTGCAGGCGCAAGCCATCTACAGCGACAGCGGCGTTGATCTAACGTTTGTGGGGACAATGCACTTTGAGGGGGGAACGCTGGCGGTGGCCGAGGCCAGCCTGGTGTCGGCCCTCCAGCAGACTTACACTATTGTTGGCAGTGAGGGGGTGATCGAGTTGCCGCATGATGCCTTTATTCCGTGGGAAAAAGAAGCCGTTTTCACCCGGCGCGATGTCGAGGCCGAAAGCGGTACCCTCCACCGCCTGCCCGGCGCGGATGAGTACCGCTTGATGGCTGAACACTTTGCCGATGCTGTTCTGGGCCATACGCCGCTGGCCTTCGATCCGGCGGAAAGCGTGCGCAATATGCGGGTGATGGATGCTCTGGCCCAGGCCGCGGCTGAGCGTTAACTTCTAGTCAGCTGCACCTGATATTTCTAGAGATGGCTTGATGGAATTTTTAGTAATTGGTTAGTGTCTCTAAGTTTTCGCCATAATTTGAGCCTTTGTTTATTGCGTAGTG
>JAGRBZ010000498.1 GCA_020433805.1 Anaerolineae bacterium | reverse complement strand
GGTTCGCCGGATTTTGCCTTTCAGTCTGGGATCGAGCGCCGGACTAACCAAAATGAGGGCGTGTTTCGTATAGCCCATCTTTTTGACTTTTTCGGCGATGTCGGCCAGCGTGCCGGTCACGTGACTTTCGTCGGGCCAGGTTACTTTGTGATGCACAGCCACCGGCGTTTCCGGGCCGTAGCCGCCGCTGGCCAGCAGATCATCAATCACGTGGCGGATGCGGCTGACGCTGAGGTAAATCGCCAGCGATGCGCCGGGAGCGGCCAGCGTGCGCAGATCCTCGCCCTCCGGCATCGTCGTTCGGCCGGCGGTACGGGTCAGGATAATTGTTTGCACAACGTCCGGCACGGTCAATTCGGTTTTAAGCTGGGCGGCGGCGGCAAAAACGGCGGTGACGCCCGGCACAATTTCATACGGTATCTGATAATCTTCCAGGTAGGCCATCTGCTCGTGTGTAGCGCCGTACAGCGCCGGATCGCCGCTGTGAATACGGGCGACCACACCCCCGGCTTGGGCGACTTCAACCATTAGCTCTAGAATTTGCCCCAGATGCAGATTAGATGATGTCTCGATGCGGGCCTCGGGTTTGCGGGCCAACTTGGCCACACTTTCCTCAACCAAACTGTCGGCATAGAGGATGAGGTCGGCCTGGGCGATAATATCTTGGCCGCGAACGGTAATTAAATCGGGTGCGCCGGGACCGGCCCCTACAAAATAAACGGTGCCGGGTTGGGCTTGATACTGTTTTTCGGCCATTAGAATTGTGACCCTTTCTGTTTTGTAATGAGCAGCGATAGGTAGGGACGCCGTTGATTTTTCAAGGCGCGCAGATCCGCGCCGATGGCGACCAGTTCTTCCGGCATGCCAACGCGCTCGGCGTACATGGATGACTCCAGGAGATCCATCTCTTCCAGGGCATCTAATATTTGGGGGAGAACGGTCCCGACTTTCATCAAAATGATCGTATCAAAGTCGGTGAGAAGCTGGCGCAATTGCGTTTCATCCGTTTCATAGCTGGCGGGCAGAATAGCCACTCGCTCGGATGTTGAGCCTAATACAAACTGGCCCTGAGCTGCCGAGGCCGCAAACGAGGTAACGCCCGGTATAATCTCGATGGTGATTTCCGGGTATGCCTCAGCCAAAGCGGCCCAAATGTAGGTGAAGGTGCCGTATAAAAGCGGGTCACCTAACAAGAGGTAGACCCCTTTGACGGTTTCAGTTCCGGTAACTGCCTGCATCTGCTCGGCGATCTGTTGGGCTGCTCCCTGCCAGGCCGGAACTAATCGGTCGGCATTGCGAGTCATCGGCAACAGGAGTTCGACTATTTGCTGGCGATCGTGATCGATCCATTCTTTGGCAATACGTAACGCCAAACTTTTTTCGCCATCTTGACTGCGCGGCACAAATATGAAATCGGCCTCTTGTATAGTACGCAGTCCCTTAAGGGTAATCAGTTCCGGATCGCCCGGTCCAACGCCAACAGCGGTAAGTGTGTAGTTTTTCAACGGTTTAATCCTCCATCTCTACGGGTGAGTTTTCAAAGTGAAGTTGTAATGGTGTTGACTCAACAGGATTTTGTAGGTTTGAAGCTATAAAACGTAAAACGGGATACGTAAAAAAATTACGTTTTACGTTTTACGTTTTACGAACCTGTCAAATCCATGAGTTCTGAGCCATAATGTTATCGAAAAGTAGTACCTATTTAATTTTATGCTAAGCATATCCGTTTTACCCTACTTAACCCAAACGACGATAAACACCGGATTCAGCGCCTCGAAACGGAGCATCTCTAGAATGGGTACGCCTCGGCTAACCTGAAGTTGGGTTATACGCGCCTCGGGTAATAACTGTCGTATTGTAGCCAAATTTTCTAATGTGGCTAGATTGATCACCAACCGCCCCCCTGGTCGCAGCCGCCGCTGTATCAAGTCGATGATGGCCTCCAGCCGTCCGCCGCTGCCGCCGATAAATACGGCATCGGGATCGGGCCAATTAACAACCTGATCAGGCGCAGTACCGTGCAGGAGTTGCAAGTTGGGGGCAGGGAAGCGTGCGAGATTCTCGCGGGCGTAGTTGAAAAATTCCAGCCGTTTTTCGATAGCGTATACCGAGGCCGCGGGCACGGATCGCGCCGCCTCGATACTGACCGATCCACTCCCCGCGCCGATATCCCACATCACTGCCCCCGGCTCTAAAGCCAACTCCGCAATGCTCAGCAGCCGAATCTCCCGTTTGGTAATCTGCGCGGCGGCGGTGGTGAAATTATCATCCGTCAAACCGGGCGGAATCGCAACTACCGGTTCGGCTTGATGACGCCACACCACAAAAACGTTGAGAGGCGCGTAGGACTCCTGATCGACCTGGTCGAGCGTAATACGGACTATACGTTGTTCGGGACTGCCTAGATTTTCGCAGATAGCGCAAGGGCTGGTGGAGGCAAATCCGGCTCGGAGCAGAGCCTGAGCAATAGCGGCGGGGGTGTGCTGCCCATCGGTCAGAACTGCGGCTTTGGGCGCAAGCTGTGCTTTGGCAACGACTTCAGCCAAAGGACGGGCGTGGGCGCTGAGAAGAGCGGCATCGCGCCAGGGTTCGGCCAGTGCGGCGAAAGCCAATTGGAAAGCGGTAGCGGCCGGAATAATCTCTAGCGCCTCGGCCGGGAAGTAGCGCCGCAGCGTTGCCCCGATACCGAAGCAAAGCGGATCGCCGGAGGCTAAAACTACGGCCTGTTGGCCTGCGTCGCGCACCTGTCGCAGCCGCTCGGCGACGCTGTCTATATCGGCTTTGATGGGAAGCTGTTCGCCGCGAAAGTTGGGGAAGTAGCTGAGGTGGCGCTGACCACCGGCCAGGAGATCGGCGCTGTTGATGCGATCCAAAAGGATGTTAGGTAGCATTTCTGCGCCCGCCGCACTAAGCCCCACGATCAGGATTTGTGGAAGGTCGCCCGAACTACTCACCCCGCTTCTTGGCCTCTTTCTGTTGGCGTCGGGCCATCTCTTCATCCCAGGTGCGGTTACCGACACGGCCCTGGGTGGGGGCAGGCGCATTACGTCGTTGGCCCATCACCCCTTCTTCATCGTAGGAGTGGGCCGGATCGGCGCTGAGGCGCTCGACCAGGGTTTCAGCCGATCCGTGGCGAGCGGATGTCTGCCGGGCACCACCTTTGGCACGCGCCAGAACGGTACCGTCGAAGTCGACCAGAATGGTCTCCAACTCCATATCGCCCTCTTGGCTGCGCACAAAATCGTGGCAGCTTTGCAGAGCCAGATCAACCACGCGCTGAACCGGAGACATTACGTCGTGTTCCTGGCACAGTTCCAGAAAATGGCGACCGGTGTTGGCGTTGGCAACGGCCTCGACCAACGCTGCCGGGGCAGCGCAGTCGCGACAGACTTGGGCCAGAAACTCGAAATCGACCTGATTGCCGGCCACGTGGGTCGTCATATGCCCCTGTGCGGTCTTGACCATCTTGCCGATCATCCCTACAAAAACCGCTGACTCGACGTCGTGAGCGACGCAGGTTTTGAGGGCATCGCCGGTAAAAATGCTTAACTCAACAAAGGAAACTTCCGGCAGTTCCGGGAAGATTTTCATGGCAAAGCGTTCGGAGCGACCGCCGGTGGCCATAACCACTTTCTCAGAGCTATTTTTGGCAGCGACTTCCACGGCCTGAACGACACTGGCTCGCCAGGCGGCGGTGCTGTAGGGAAATACCTTGCCCGTGGTGCCTAAAATGCTGATGCCGCCGATGATGCCTAACCGGGCGTTGAGGGTTTTTAGAGCCAACGTTTCGCCAGCCGGAACGCTGATCACCACATCTAAGCCGTGCGTTTCGAGAAATTGCTTGCCGTTATCGGCTACAGCAGCAACGGCATCGCGCACGTTATCGCCAATTTGTCGGCGTGGAACCGGGTTGATGGCCGGGCCACCGACCTCTAGGCCCAGGCCGGGCAGCGTGACGCGCCCGACACCCTGGCCTCCTTCTAAATGGATACCGGGTTTGTCGCTGTAGCTCACGTGGGCGCAGATGAGTGCGCCGTGGGTTACGTCGGGATCGTCACCGGCATCTTTGACCATACAGCAAGAGGCGGTATCTGAAGTCAATTGACACTCGACCGGCGTCATCGTGGTTGTGCCGCCGATGGGTAGGGTAATGGTAACCTGCTCCGGCCACGAGCCAGTTAGCAAAGCGATGGTAGCTGCTTTGGCTGCAGCAGAGGCATTGCTGCCGGTGGTAAAACCTGTCCTGGTTCCCTGGCGGTTGCGGGGCGGAACCGGATATTCCGTAGTTGGGGTACTGTTTGTCATAGTTAATCAACCTCCGTCACCGGGGCATCGACAGCCAACCGCAGCAGAGCATTGACGATAGCGACGGCGACCGGCGTGCCGCCCTTACGACCCAGCGTTGTGATCCAGGGTACGGTGGTGACGGTCGTCAACGCTTCTTTACTTTCAACCGTGTTGATAAAACCCACCGGCACACCGATAATCAACGCCGGGCGGACGCCTTCCCCAACCAGTCTGATGGCTTCAAATAGGGCGGTCGGCGCATTGCCGACAACCGCAATACCACCTTCAAGCAAGCCCTGCTCCGCCGCCCAGCGAATGCCCATCGCGCTGCGAGTCGATCCGGCGGCCTCAGCCCGCTGCCGAACAGCCGGTTCGGCGACGAAGCAGTGGATTGCGCCACCCAGATTTGTGACGCGCGGTTCGCTGATGCCGGCGCGAATCATATTGACATCGCAAACGATGGAGCAACCCTTATTAAGGGCTTCCGTTCCGGCGGCAACTGCGGTAGGACTGATTTCAGTGGTTTCGGCAAAATCGAAATCGGCGGTGCTGTGAATAATCCGTTCGATGATGTCGGCGTTGGGTGAGGTGAAGTTGTAACCGGCGATGGTAAGTTCCTGGCGGATGAGACTAAAAGAATCATTGGCAATAGCGCCGGGGTTTTTGATTTCGTCGTAGCTCATAGTCATACTCTCAGCGATTGGCTGTCAAGCTAGCCGTTGCGGTGCTCTGTCCAATAGTGATGGGTTTTGGCAGCAACGGTAATGACGTTTTTTATCTCATCTTCTAATTTATAATCAGGGCCGGCCGGCAGATACAGCACGTGCCCTTCACGTCGTACACAGACGTTTTCAACCACAATAGCGCGTAACATCCAGAGGGCCATTTCTTCATTGTGGCAGGCCAGACCGATCCACCCCGGCGCGGTGCTGTGGACGATAGGTAAGTCGGTGACCATGCGCAGGCCGCGTTCTAATTCGGCCAAAACCGTTTTGTATCCGGCCGGATTGGCCTGGATGGCGTCGGGCATAACCGGCTCAAGCAGGGTGCCGCGATGGGGTGCACCGCCGGCCAGGGCCAGATCGCAAAAATCGGTCCACATTTCGTCCCAGGCCGGAGTGCCGTCTTCTTTATATTTGAAGGGCGCGGAACCCATCGGGGCGGCGCTGGGCGGATCGCCGTTTTGATAGCGCGGCGGCAGTAAATCGTTCATCGAGGTGGCACTGGGGCCGTGCGTATGACTGTGGCTATGACCGTGGCTGTGAGGAACGCCCCGCATACCGTGGTGATGGTCCGAGGTTTGCGGCATCCCGTACTCATCTTCAAAGCCGGTGAATTGGTGACGATATTTGCACAGGTCGCAGGTCATGGCTGCCGTGCCGTCGAGCGTTTGCTCGTATCGATACAGAACGGCTTCGACAATGCCGGGATGGCTGCTGAGATGTTCGGCGGCCATAATTTCGATGTCGGGATAGGTAGCCTGCA
>JAGRBZ010000497.1:2533-5793 GCA_020433805.1 Anaerolineae bacterium | reverse complement strand
CCCAAAATCAGCCCTTCGCCGATGAACAGCCGGGCAATAGATTGGGACGAGGCCCCAATTGCCCGCATCACGCCGATTTCGCGGGTGCGTTCGCGCACACTGAGCGAGAGTACGCCGCTAAGCGCAATGCTGCCCACAAAGGCGATGATAACGGCCATCGCGGCCAGCATCTTGATGATGATGCCGAAACTGTTGAGAATGCGCTCGGTCAACTGGTTCGACGTGTCGCGCCCGAAAGGACTTTGCGGGTTTACGTTTAGCTCATGGGCATCGTAATAGGCCCGCAGATCCATTGCCATAGCGGCTTCGGCAGCGGCGTCGGTGCGGTCGGTTTGAATCCAGACGGTGCTGGTTTTATTGACGCTCCGGGTTTCTCGAAGCAGGGCCTCGCGCGGAACGTGGGCCGAGTTCGACATGACCGGGTCGAACAGCAGGCCGACCACCAACCAGGTCGACTCCCCCTGGCTACCGTGATCGAACGTCACCCAATCGCCCACGCCGACGCCGACATCCTCGGCTAACATTTGGTTAAGGACAACGACATGGGTGTCGCCAGGCTGTAACCAGCGTCCCACACGCATTTGCGGACCATAAAGATGGGTGGGCAGAGGCACCCCAAACAGCGCGGCATTTTGATCCGTGGTGGACTCGCGTTGGCCGGCCAATCGCACTTTCGTGCCGTCGGCGAAGGCCCACATTTCCGCATTCTTAACTCCTGGATAGGCCAGGGTCAGCCGTTCCACTTCCTGGACCCGTTCAGGTTCCTCGAATTGCAGGCTGACATTGAATTTGAGGATGGTAAAGATCAAATCGCCAAAGGTATAGGCCACCGAGTCCTGCACGGTCATAATCATCATAAACATCAGACCACTCACCACCAAGGCTAATTGCGTAACCGTTACCCGGCCTCGATTACGAAACGTATTGTTGAGGGTCAACAGCACCAGCCGGGAAAGTCGCTGCACCCCGGCCAACAGGCGTTCCAGCCCGTTGCCGCCACCCAAGCCGTAGGTGCTGATGGCCTCACGCACGGTGATGCGTGCGCCGGTGATTACGGGAACCAAAGCAGCCAACAGCGGGGCGACCAGCGCAATCGCGGTTTGAACCCATACAGCGGTGGGCGACAGGGTCAGCGGGCCGGGATCGAGGTTGAAAAAGTATAAGAGAAAATTGCTCAACTGCTGCGCTCCCAAGGCGCTTAAAGGAATGGCGATGAGCAAAGCCAGCAGACCGTACATAAATACACCGCTAAAGTAGATGAGCAAAATTCGGCCAGTTCCGGCTCCGATGGCTTTCATAACTCCAATCTGGGTGACCTGCTGGCCGACAATCGCCGTAATGGTGTTGTAGACCAGCAGCAAGCCCAAAATTAGAGCCAGCCAGCCCATCACCCCCAAGATAAGAAAGACGGCATCCACAGCATCTTGGCCGGCATGTTTGCTGGGATCATAGAGGCGCGAGTCACCACCATCGGTCGGGACGGTCCCGCCGGTATCCACGTCCAGCTTTTCCAGTTGACGCTGTACCCGGTCGGCCAGGTCGGCGATGGTCACCGCATCATAAAGCGGCGCACCGGCCAATATCTCGTTGAAATTTTCTTCGCCGGTCAGGTTGGCAAACGTGTCGCGGCTGGCGTAAAACTGGGCTTCGCCGCTGAGGCTGGGGGCATCAACAAAAGGATTGAAAACCACGCCGCCCACCTGCACCGTGGATTCACGGTCGTTGATGCGAAAGGTGATCGGCTGGCCCAGGTGGAGAGCAAAAGCACTGTCGGCACCCTTTTCCATCGCTACACTTTTGCGGCTGGGCCAGCGACCGTCGAGCAGCGTGAGTTTGGCATAGGTTTGATCGTCGTAGTCGGTCCGGGCGATCAAGGTGGCCGATGACCAGGGTTGATCGGGGCTGAGCCGCCATTCGATATTGGTCGAGAAACGGCCTTCGACAGCCTCAATGCCCTGGATGCTTTTTAGCGCGGTCAGTTGGTCATCATCAATCGGCGGATCGGCCCACAGGTTGATCATAGCCGGCGCAGCCGATCGCCACACTTCGGATATGCGTTGGCTCACAACTTCGCTGGTGGTGATAATCATGCCGATGGCAAAAGCCCCAATGGCGATGATGAGCACGACTTGCGCGGTGCGGCCTTTGTTGTGCCAGATGTCGCTCCAGATTTTATGCTTGATAACGCCCATGGTGATACCTCCTACTAACGCCTGCTGTTTTACCCGATGTTTAAGCTTTCAGCTATCAGCGGTCAGCTATCAGAGTAAGGATTGCTGTTGAGCTTGAGCATTGATGGCTAAACTTACAATCAGCATATCAAAAAGATGCCGAGAGGTGATGTGAGGGGTGTCACGGTTGAGGGTCACAATGCTCGTGTGAGGGTCATAGTGAGGGTGTGACGGTTCCGCATCGCTAAAGAGGGTGGGCCATGGCGTGGTAATCACGGCATGGCCCAGTATGTAGGTTACGTAGGACAAATTGCTGATTTGTCCGGGTTGGGGAACCAGGAACAAGTCAGCGACTTGTTCTACTGTTTTACTACCGATTAAATTATGACTGCTGGTTCAGCTATAAGCTCTTGCTGCGCCGGTTGGCGGGTGAGATTTGGCCCGGTGACGGCGACCAGGATGAGTGCTGTGGCCACGTACACCACCGCCAGCCAGGTAGCGTGCATGGCGGCATCGGCCCCGGTGAATAAGGGGTTGAAGACGCCAACCCACATATTAACGGAAAAGTGAAGCACCATAATCATAAAGACACTGCCCTGGGTGTGATTGAATAACCAGGTAATCAAGACCGAGCCGGACAGGATAATGAAGATGTTCATCAGCGATACGTCGCTGGTAATGAACATCGGCAAATGCCAGAGGGTATGCAGCACCCCCACAATCAGCGCTGCCGTCAGGGCCGAGCGGCCCACCAACATGCGGGGCAGAGCGAAACCGCGAAAGCCCGGCTCCTCACCCAGAGCGATCAAAAAGAAGACGATCAGCAGTTCCATCACGAAATCAGACCAGTCCGGCCATTGGATGTCGGCGGCGAGTGTTGCCCCGGAGGCCAGCGTTAGCCCAAGCGCGGCCAACCGTATAACCAACGGGAGAAACAAAGCAACGGCGTACCACTTCACTCCAACCCGCCAGCGGACAATACGGCTGAAATAGCTCTTCAAACCCTCTCGACCATCGACTATGGCCGTAACCAGAATGCCACCCAGACAAGTACCCCAAATCGCGAAATTCCAAAGTTCCGAGGGAAAC
>JAGRBZ010000497.1:0-2437 GCA_020433805.1 Anaerolineae bacterium | reverse complement strand
CCAGTATAGCCAAAAGCAGTCCGCTTTTGATGTGAGAGGTGTCACCGCTGGGGATCATAGTGACGGTGTGAGGGTCATAGAGAAGCGGGTAAGGTCCTTCGGGGATGGCTAACTGCCGAACGCCCTGTACCACCGCCAAACTTCTTGTACCGACTGCCGAACGACCTGTACCACCGCCAAACGCCCTGTACCGACTGCCGAACGCCCTGTACCGTCGCCGAACGCCCTGTACCACCGCCGAACGACCTGTACCGCCGCCGAACGACCCGTACCAATCGCCGAACGACCCGTACCAATCGCCGAACGACCTGTACCGCCGCCGATGTCGTGTAGGGCGGTAGGGGCGAACATCAAAGCAAAGGTTGATGTTACTTCATCGGCAACCGAGACATCACGCATCTAAAAGAGAGCGCCAAATTTGTGTACTGCGCATATTTTAGCATGATAGGGGACATCCATAAGAAAGATTCGCCTGCGTTGTTATGAAAATTTTGCTCATTGCCCCCTATTACACCGGCTCGCACGCCGCCTGGGCTAAAGGTTATGCTCGCTACAGCCAACATCAGGTCGATATTCTGAGCCTGCCGGGCCGCTTTTGGAAATGGCGTATGCACGGCGGCGCGGTAACGCTGGCCCGTAAATTTTTAGCGTCAGAACTGGCTCCTGACCTCATTTTAGCCACTGATATGCTCGATCTGACCACGTTTATGGCCTTAACCCGGCAGCACACAGCGCACATTCCAACCGCTATTTACTTCCACGAGAATCAGCTCACCTACCCCTGGTCACCCGCCGACCGCGATGTCGCTCAGCGTCGAGACAAACATTATGGGTTTATTAATTTTGTGTCGGCTCTGGCTGCTGATGCGGTGTTATTTAATTCGCCGTATCACAAGGACAGTTTTTTGGAGGCGCTGCCCCAGCTCTTAAAATATTTCCCGGATTACAAGGAACTGAACAGCGTCCAACGCATTCGAGACAAAAGCGAGGTTTTAGCGCTAGGGTTAGACTTGCAGCGTTTCGACTCGCTTCGAGCCGACCAAACGCATGAGAAGCCGCTGCTGCTGTGGGGACATCGCTGGGAATTCGATAAGAATCCCAAAGAATTTTTTGCAGCCCTGACCGTACTGTCGGAACGCGGGGTCGATTTTGATGTGGCTGTTCTGGGGGAGAATTTCAAACGCAAGCCGGAGGTTTTTCTCAAAGCCCAAAAGTCGCTGGCCCGCCATATTGTTCAATTTGGCTACGCCGATTCATTTGCCGAGTATGCCCAGTGGCTATGGCGGGCCGACATTATGCCGGTTACGTCTCATCAAGATTTTTTTGGAGCCAGCGTGGTCGAGGCGCTGTACTGCGGCTGCTTTCCGCTGCTGCCCAAGCGGCTGGCTTATCCGTACATCGTTCCCCTACAAGATCACGTCGACCATTTCTATAACGATTTCGATGACCTGGTAACACGGCTGCATGCGGCTATCACCCATATCGAACAGACCCGTCACATCAACTTGCGCTCGGTGGTCGCCGGTTATGATTGGCAGGAGCAAAGTAAGCAGTACGATGCGCTGTTTTTGAAACTTGCAAACAAAACAGGCTAAAGTCTAGAAAGAGTTACTCATTGCGTCCGCCGTAGCGACGATCACGCTGGTTAAAGACTTGCAGGGCTTTGTAGTATTCGCCTTTGTCAAAATCGGGCCAGTAGGTGGGGGTAATGTAATATTCGGCATATGCAGCCTGCCAAATCAGGAAGTTACTGGTGCGGAATTCGCCGCTGGTGCGAATAATTAGATCGGGATCGGGGCAGTCGGCAGTGTACATATGACGACTTAAAACCTCTTCGGTCACTTCATTGGGTGGGATTTTTTCAGCGATAACTTTTTTAACGGCGTGGACAATCTCATCGCGGCCGCCGTAGTTAAAGGCCACGTTGAGGACTAATTTGTCGTTATTTTTGGTGTAGTCGATGGCGTACAGCACCTTGTCCCGAATGACCGGGCGCAGCCGTTCCAGTTCGCCGATGTGCCGAAGCTGAACGCCGTTGCGGTTAAGTTCATCAAGCTCTTTGTCGATGACGTTCTCCAGAATCTTCATCAGCCCCATAATTTCAAACGGTGGGCGTTTCCAATTTTCCGTAGAAAAAGCATAAATGGTCAACATCTTAACCCCAAATTCTACGGAGCTTCGCAAAATGCGGCGCAAATTCTCTGTGCCGGCTTTGTGGCCTTCAAAACGGCTTTTGTTATTCTGTTTCGCCCAACGTCCGTTGCCATCCATAATGATGCCTACGTGATAAGGCGGAGGATCAAGCGGTGGAAATTCTATCTGATCAACACTGTTTTGGGTTTGTATAGTATCAGCCATGGTTCTCGTTTTACCTATTTTTCAGCTTATATGCGCTGCAATATAAGAATACTCTGTTTGCACTTTTTTAGAAACCAGG
>JAGRBZ010000496.1 GCA_020433805.1 Anaerolineae bacterium | reverse complement strand
CCCTACAAATTCCAAATATCCTTGACCTCTCGATTGGTGGCTTTGACCAAATCGCCGCCGGCCACCAATTGACGAACGGCCTCGATGTACGGATACAAAACCGTATCCTCAGCGATAAACGGCACGTGCTGCCGGATGAGATCGTAGGCCGGTTGGGTGCCGCGCCCTAATCGAGCGTCAGCGCCCAGCTTTTGCTTACGAAAATCGATGCCTTGCGCCGCCGCCATCAGTTCAAGCGCCAAAATCTGCTCGACATTCGCCACAATCTGGCGGGCCTGAAGCGCTGCCGTGCAGCCCATACTCACGTGGTCTTCCACATTGGCCGAGGTGGGGATGGTATCGGCACTGGCCGGATGCACCAGCACTTTATTTTCGGCCACCAGCGCGGCGGCGGTGTATTGGGTAATCATAAAGCCGGAATTCAAACCGCCGTTTTGGGTCAGAAAGGCGGGCAGCGTTTGGGCGTTGCTGGCCTCGTCAGTGAGGCGCATCAGCCGCCGCTCCGAAATATTGCCCATTTCGGTCATTGCCAGGCTGAGGTAATCCATCGCAATCGCCAGCGGCTCGCCGTGGAAGTTGCCGCCGGACAAAACGGTGATCTCGTCGGTGTCGTCATCGATAAAAATGAGCGGGTTGTCCGTCACCGCGTTCAGCTCGATGTCGATGACCCAGCGGGCGTAGGCGATGGCGTCGCGCACCGCGCCGTGAACCTGGGGGATGCAGCGCAGGGTGTAGGCATCCTGCACGTTGGTGGGATCGTGGTGGCGGGTAAATTCGCTGTCGGCCAGCAGTTCGCGCAGGTAGGCGGCGCAGTTGAGCTGACGCGGATGGGGCCGCAGTTGGTGGATGCGGTCGTCAAAGGCCAGCGGCGTGCCGTGCAGCGCCTCTAAACTGAGGCAACCGGCGATGTCTGAGGTGCGGCTCAACAGCCGGGCGCGATAGGTTTCGAGCGCCCCCAGAGCACACATGACCGCTGTGCCGTTGGTCAGGGCCAGCCCTTCTTTGGCCGCCAGCGTGACCGGCTGCATGTCCAGGCATTCCAGCGCCGCTTCGCCGTCGATAATCTCGCCCTGATATTCGGCCTCGCCCAGCCCCAGCAGCACCAGGCTCATATGGGCCAGTGGAGCCAGATCGCCGCTGGCTCCCAGCGACCCTTTTTGCGGAATAATCGGATGAACCCCGGCGTTGAGCAGATCGAGCAGCATGTGCAGCGTCTTGAGCCGGATGCCGGAGTGACCGCGCGCCAGCGTGTTGGCCCGAATGAGCATAATCGCCCGCGTCGTCGGCACATCAAAGGCCGGGCCAACGCCGACCGCGTGGCTGAGGACGATGTTGCGCTGAAGTTGCTCGACCTGGTCGGGCGAGATAATGCGGTCTTTGAAGGCCCCAAAGCCGGTGGTGATGCCGTAGGCCACCTGGCCGCGTGCGAGCAAAGTCTCAACCGCCTGCGCGGCGCGGGTTACGTTGGCCTGCGCCGCTTCGCTAAGCGTGACCGCCGGTTGGTTTGGCTCGCCGTAGGCCACGGCGATAACTTGGTCGATGGTGAGGCTTTGGCCGTCAAGAAGTATCGGATTCATAGTTGTTTTTAACCTCGCTAATGCGTTTGTTTTGCCGCAGGATAACGTTTGACGATAGCGGATATATGAAAATCAAGAAAATAAACAAACAACCCGAATTGGCTCTCCCACCCTGTTCGCCGGGCGATAAATCGGCCCGGCTATGAGCCGCGCCCGCTAAAGACGGGCTTTTTAAACCCGCTTGAGCGGGTGCTGTTGACTAGCCCGGTTGATTTATCACCGGGTGAACGTTGGGGGAATGGTAGCCCAATATTTGTTTAATCTCAATCTATCCGCTACCGGTATTCTCCGGATTTTAACCCGTCTTTGGCCCATAGCCGCAGCAGACTAAAGTCTGGCTAGTATCGGGTTACGGATATCCATCCGTAACCATCGTAACGCCCTTTGAAGTATTGGAGGCGGGGTTTTTTCTGCTATACATTATCATTTCATCATCGGAATTTGCACACCATTGGTTTTGGCAAAGCTAATGGCCTCATCGTAACCGGCATCAACGTGACGGACGACGCCCATACCGGGGTCGATGGTCAAGACCCGCTCCAGGCGGCGGGCCGCGGCCTCGGTGCCGTCGGCGACGATGACCTGACCGGCGTGAATACTGTAGCCGATGCCGACGCCGCCGCCGTGGTGCAGGCTCACCCAGGTGGCACCGCCGGCCACGTTGGCCATTGCGTTGAGCAGCGGCCAGTCGGCGATGGCGTCGGAGCCGTCCTTCATGGCTTCGGTCTCGCGGTTGGGGCTGGCCACCGAGCCGCTGTCGAGATGGTCGCGACCAATAACCAGCGGGGCGCTGACTTTGCCGGAAGCCACCAGCTCATTGAACTTTAGTCCGGCGCGGGCGCGTTCGCCGTAGCCCAGCCAGCAGATGCGGGCGGGCAAGCCCTGGAAGGCGACTTGCTCTTGGGCCATTTTTATCCAGCGGGCCAGGTGTTCGTCCTCCGGGAAGAGTTCGAGGATGGCTTCATCGGTGGCGTAGATGTCGGCGGGGTCGCCGGAAAGGGCCACCCAGCGGAACGGCCCTTTGCCTTCGCAAAAGAGCGGTCGAATATAGGCCGGGACAAAGCCGGGGTAGTTGAACGCTTCTTTTAGTCCATTGTCGAAAGCCCGCTGGCGTAAGTTGTTGCCGTAATCGAACACAACGCTGCCCTGCGCTTGCCAATCGAGCATAGCCCGCACGTGGCGCGTCATCGCGTCGATGGATTGGCGTTGGTACTCAGCCGGGTCGCGTTGGCGTAGATCATCGGCCTCTTTTAAGGAAAGGCCGGCCGGTAAATAGCCGTACAGCGGGTCGTGGGCCGAGGTTTGGTCGGTGACGACATCAGGCACAACGCCGCGCTCGACCAGTTCGGGCAATATCTCCGCCGCGTTGCCGATCAGCCCAATCGACTTCGGCTGCTCGGCGGTCAACGCCTCATCAACCCAGGTCATCGCCTCTTCGAGGCTGTCGGTAATCGCGTCAATCTGGCGCAGCGACAGACGGCGTTCGGCCCGCCAGCGGTCGACCTCGACCAGCAGGCCGACGCCTTCGTTCATCGTAATGGCCAGCGGCTGCGCCCCGCCCATTTCGCCCAGTCCGGCGGTGACCACCAGCTTGCCTTTAAGGCTGCCCCAGCCGTGCTGCCGGGCCAGCGAGCCAAAGGTTTCGTAAGTACCCTGCAAGATGCCTTGCGTGCCAATGTAAATCCAACTGCCAGCGGTCATCTGGCCGTACATAATCAGCCCTTCCTTTTCCCAGGCATCGAAATTATCCTGAGTGGCCCAGGCCGGCACAATGTTCGAGTTGGCAATCAGCACGCGGGGCGCGTCTTCGTGGGTGCGAAAAACCGCCACCGGCTTGCCCGACTGGACCAGCAGCGTCTCGTCCGGCTCCAGGTTGCGCA
The DNA here is from genome assembly GCA_020433805.1 of Anaerolineae bacterium. Classification (GTDB taxonomy): domain Bacteria; phylum Chloroflexota; class Anaerolineae; order 4572-78; family J111; genus JAGRBY01. The sequence continues at coordinate 2,338 of JAGRBZ010000496.1, read as the reverse complement.
GCGATTCCAATATAGCGTCGTAGGCCGCCCAGTTGCGGGCGGCTTTCCCTCGCCCGCCGTAGACAATCAGGTTGTCGGGATCGAAGGCGACCTGGGCATCGAGGTTGTTTTGCAGCATCCGGTAAGGGGCTTCGATCAGCCAGTTCTTACAGGTCAGTTCTGTGCCTTGGGGGGCTTTTATGGTGCGTGTCATGGTGATTCTCCTCAATACGGTATGGTTTAGCCGCGTCGGAAGCGGTACTTGCGGCGATCAACTATACATCATCAGCCACTGTTTTGGCATATTCCAAGCAGGCTTTGATGTCGGCGGCGGAAAGCTGTGGGTAATAGTCTCGCACTATATCGTCGAAGAATAGGCCATCTTCCAGCATTTCCAGGATAGTGGTCACCGGAATACGTGTTCCTGTAATGCAGGGTTTTCCGCCCAATATAGCGGGATTACGGCTGATGCGATTAGCAGCCATAAGGTACTCCTTCCACGTGGGTTATATCCTTCGGGGGCTTTTATGGTTTGCACCTTGATTTTAATTGTGCTTTACTGTAATACGATTTTACCATCAAATGCGTCAGGAAAGAAGCGTGTGCTAATGTCGGTTGATCCAAAGCCAATTTCCCCCCAACAATTATTGCAACTGGCCCAAGCCCTGTCACCCTCTGAAATACGGTGGTTGCAGAAGGCGTTAGACCAGACCCTCGCCCGGCTCACTGCCTCTACCAAGCCTAAGTACCGGGAAATCCTAAAGCGGACGTTTGGAATGTGGGCCAACCGCGACGATATACCTGCCGATGGTGTTGATTACGTTGTTCAAATTCGCCATACGCGACGATAGGATGATTTGGGATTATTGTTTGATGAAGTTGACTATTGATACTGAATTAAACAAATACAGCCGGGGACACGCCGAAACGTTGAGCCAGCACCCGGATTTGGGACAGGGTCAGTTCCTGTCGGCCGGCTAGAATGTCGTTGACGGTTGCCTCGTCGCCTAACTCCGGCAGGTCAGCCGGTTTTAAAGCATGGTCAGCCATAAATATTTCCAGTGAGACGATGGGATCGCTGCCCGGCTCCGGCAGGTGGGTCGTTTCATAATTTTCAACCAGCGTGCCTAATATCTCCATCAACGAGGCCAGCGGATGGGTTTCATCCTCGCCGACGGTGTCGATTAATTCATCGAGCATGGCAACGACCCGCTCGTATTCAGCTTCGGTGTGGGGGACAATGAGCACTTGGGAAAGTTGAGGCCATATTTTGATGGTTTTTTCTAATGCCGGACTTATCATTGTTCCTCCCGCCACGTGCCTATATCATATTCGGCGTGGGTTAGTACGTGTCGAATGTAAACCCGCCGTCGGTTGTAATGAATTGCAACAATTAGCCGGGCCTTATTTCCGCCGATGTTGAAAACGGTTAATTTTCCCACCGGATCGGCATGGGGGAATGCTCGACGTAATTGAGCTAAATTATCGAAATCGTGTCGCTTCATCACGCGATACCCATGGTCGAGACCTGGGCGGGTCTCAGGATGTTTCTTTGCAAATTCCATAAGGCGTTTACGGGTGATGATGTGCATTATGCTGTCATTATAAATAACCCAGCCCCGGAGTCAACTGGTTGCTGAAATTCTCCAGACTCACCAAAAGTACTGTTGAGATATGAAATACGAGCAACAGTAAGAAAAATTACAACAGAATTTACTCCACCAGTATCCGCTCGTCGCCGACGCGGCGGGTGAGGCGCTGTTCGTCGGTGTATTCCAGCAGGGCGAGGGCGTATTTGCGGCTGGTGTTGAAGGTGTCGCGCACCTGGGCGACGTTGACCGTTTGGTTGTCGCGTAGGTAGGTGCGGAGCCAATCGACAAAGTTGGCGTAGGTGGCGCTGAGGATAATCACATCTTTTGAGAGCAGGGTGAGTTGGTCGCCTTCAACCAGGGCCATCATCACATCGTCGCCCAGTTTGGCGGCCACGTCGCGGGGGAGGGGGGTGTTGAACGGTTCGGCCTGGAAGCGGGCCAGCATCTGATCGACGGCGGTTTGTTGGTTAGCGGTAAAGGTGACGCGGTGGTCGGGTAGGCGCACCAGGGTGTCGGTGGTGACGATGGCCTGTTCGTGTTCGCCGCGCTGAAGGGCTTCGTTGAGCAGGCGCGTCTCTAATTTGAGGCGGCTTTTGAGTTCGCCGCGCGGCATGCCGATGCGCAGCGGGGTGCGCTGGTGGTAATCGGCCAGCGTGGCTTTGATCCGACTCAGCAGCGCGGCCCAGCCGGCCCGTGAGGCGACCAACTCTTTGGCTTTGGTCAGATCGCCCAATTGGGCCGGGGTGGTGCGGCCGTCGACATCGGCC
>JAGRBZ010000495.1 GCA_020433805.1 Anaerolineae bacterium | reverse complement strand
GATCGCCGATGAGCGGCGACGGAATTCGGGCGTCGATTTCGGTCTGAAGCGTCAGCCTTTTACGTTGGGCGGCAATCCCCAAGCGGGAGAGGCTGGTTTCCAAAAGATCGGCGGGAGCAAAGGGCAATTGTTTAAGCTGTATCTGACCGGCTTCGGACTGGGCCTGATCGAGCAGTTGGCTGACCAGTTCAGCCAGATAGTTGGCATTATCAACGATCTTGGTGGCGATCTGATTTTGTTTCTCGGTTACCGGACCGTGGATGCCAACCTGGATCATTTCGGTATGGCCGACAATAGCGCCTAATGGCGTGCGCAGTTCGTGGCTGACTCTGGCCAAAAGTTCCGTCTTAAAGCGACTGGCGGCCAGGGCCTGATCGCGGGCTACGATGAGATCGTGTTCTACCCGGCGGCGCTTTTGAATCTCGTCGGTCAGGTCGATGTTGGCCTGCATCAATTCTGCTGTGCGACTTTCGACTCGCTTCTCCAGGTCGAGGTTGGTGAGCTGAAGCTGGTTCTGCAAACCGGCAAACAGCTTCGACTGAGCCATTAGCAAGGTATAGACATCGAGCAGGCGATAGGTTCGCGGCGCAATCTCGACGATGATAGGCTCAAACACAAAGGTTGATGGACGGTTGAGGGCCAGATCAACGGCTTCAGGTACCGGGCAGTCCGCCGGCAACAGCAAAGGGTCAGCGTTGATTTTATTGAGCATCAGTCGGATGGGACGCCGCATATACACGGCCACCCCGTACAGTTGGCCGAGTTGTTCAAAAAACTTGCGACGCGAGATAACGCCGATAGCCAGACCGTGTTGGGCAATAATCACCCCCGGTAGAATGGTGTAGGCCCGCAGCAGTTTCTCAACCTCGCAAACCAGGCTATCGGCTTCGACCTGGAAAGAGTAGACCGGCAAATCGACCAGGGTCGAGTCCATTGTCAACTCAACCTGAGCCAGTCGGGCAATGGAAAGGACCGTACGGTTAACGTCCTCTTCGTCAAGATCGGCGAATACGGTTTCAAGATCAGAACTGTGCTTGACCTCATCAGCAACTTCGGAAAGGAGAATGTGGTTTAGCGCATGGAGTGCGTAGCCATTCTCCTGGCGGGTTACTGACATGTTCGGCAGGGATAGTTGAGCAGTTCCATTGGAAGACTCAGTAACGGGTTGCGTGACAGAACCATTAGCAGACTGTCTAGTCTGCTGTAGAAGTTGGGTACGTACCTGAGCCAAAGCGTCCCACAGAAATCTACCTGCTTCCAGGCTGGGAACAATGGGGGTCAGCGTTTTGCCCAACGCCTCAATCATCGCCTGAGCGGCCAATGTACCAACGATGTCAGCTTGTTTTTCAAAGAGCGTCATTAAAGGTTGAGCGTTCTGTTGTTCAAGCGCTCTAACCATAGTTCGCAGGAGTTCTCGGGCTGTGGCCGGCCGGCGATCACCAGAAAATGGATCGTACTCGTTCCTCTCTTCGGCCCTCATGTGCGCATAGATGGCTGCCAACTCTGCCATGTTGACGGTTATGAGGTTAGAAAACTCTTTCAAGGCCGACATAGCCAACTCCAGTGCTTAAAGGGGTTCTTGTCCGGTTGCTCGATGGGGTATGGCGACATTAAATGGTAGGGAGCCGGAAAGAACCCCGGTTTTTGCCATAAGCCCAAGCCGTTGCCCCATTTAGCTCAAAAACGACCCCTTGCCGGTTCCATCTTCAAGAAAAACCGGGGTTCTAGCGCTACCCTCGATGGGTTGGTGGGGCCTTTTGTTCTTTAGCCGTTTCTAAAACAGCCATTCCTTTGTAGAGACCATAGCCAATTCCTAAAAAGCAGAGCATCATCATAACAATAAAAGCAATCACGATCAGTACATTGCTTGAGGCCAGTATGAAATTCTTTTCAGAGCCACCATAAATAGGTACAGCCAGATAGCAAGAAGCGGTCGCTAACCCAATTGCAGCGGCCAACAAGGCCGGATGGGCTATAAGACGCATGACGCAGCTGGGATCGATCTTTTTAACACCATGCTTGTAATCCGGCCCTGCTTCTGCGATGATATCTTTTTCGACAAAGCTGGTGACAACATGTTCAAAACTTTCGAGCCGAACCGGCTGCGGAAATAGGGCATCTCCCGGCAGGCGATACCATCCTTTGCTCAGCACCTTGTGCTCGGTTGATGAATAGAGGGAGAAGACAGGAATTTCACGGGTACCATCGGAATAGAGATACTTTTTGCGCTGCTCGGGAATGGGGTAATGGGGAAACGTATTGCTAAAGGCCTGGGGATGGTGTTCAAACAACCAGCTTTTGGCTGCGTGCCGTAGCGTTGCCAGAGAATCGCCGTAGATAATCGCCGGCTGGGGTCGATCTTCAAGCCATATCTCGGTCTTCCACCGTTTGGTTTTAAAGGGCACGACTTCTCTCTCAGGTGGTCGCTAAGACCATGCATAGAACGGTTAAATGCTCCTCATTAAGCCGGCCGTTCATTCTTACAGAAGAGTGAACGTCTGTAGATAAACGTCCGGCTTTGTATGAACAATTCCTTCTCATAAAAAAGTGTACTCGACCACGTAAAGCGAAGATTAGCTGGTGATTAAGTAGGCGTTAAGTTATTATTAAGTTTTCTTAAAATCTAAATTCAAGGAGACTACAACCGGCTGAGCAATGCATAGAGCAATTGAGCGTAGATGACATTGACGATCAGGCCAATTGGCACAGCCATCGTGAAGCCAATGTTGGGCAGGTGGGATTTGGAGCGTTCGGCGACAAAGGTGAAAACGGCGGGCTGGAGAGCAACCATCCCGGCCACAATGCTAAAGGGTAACTTGAGGATTTTGTAGCCCACGACCAAAGCGGCTCCGGTGGTGATGGTTACGGTGAGCATCGACAGGACGATAAGAATCAACAGGTTACTGCCGAGTATCACGTTATCCAACGCATTCCCCGATCGAACACCGATGCCGGCCAGCAGCAAAATCAGTCCGACCTGCTGCAAGGTTTGGTTGGCGCTGTAGGGCAGCGTCCACACAATCGAGCCGGTACGCCGCAGAGCACCTAAGATAAGGGCGATGATCAGCGTACCGCCGGCAAAGCCGATTTGAAAGCCAACACCGCCGGGCAAAGTAATGCTCATCATTCCCAACAGCAGGCCAAAGGTGGTGCCATAACCAAACGAGAGCAGATTAACCTGGCTGACCGCTTCGTAGGAGTCGCCAAACAACTCAACCAGACGGGGCATATCTTCCCAGTGGGCCAGCACCCGAATACGATCACCCAGTTCCAGGACGGTGTCGCGGCCCGGTAAAACATCGGTGTCGCCACGCCGCAGTCGGGTGATAATAGCGCCATACTGCTCTTTCAAATCTAAAGCGGCGATGGTTTGGCCCACAACCTCGGGGTTGGAAACAAAAAATCGCCGTTTACCGTAAATGCTAAAGTCGATAAGTAGATCATGATCGGCAATACGTCCTAGCGTGGCCGCGACATCCTCAACCTGATCGATTTCTCCGGCCAAGGCGACGATGTCACCTAGCTGAAACTCTGTGTCACCATTAATCAGGGAAGTTTGGCCGTCTCGGCTCAAGCGACCAAAAAGTATGTCCCAGCCGTTTTCACGCTGCAACTGGCGAGCCGCAATACCGGTCGCTTTCGGGCGCGTCACCTCGATGACCTGATCGATGATATCCTGCGAGGCCGGGTAGACTTTTCGTAAAGCCACGGCTTCGGCGGCGTAATCGATCCGCCACAGCTGTTGCATCGTAGCGATAATAACAATGCGTCCCAACACGCCGACGGGATAGCCGATGGCAAAGGCCACTGCTGCCGGCGCAATGGTTGCATCGACCGCTTCGGCAACAACAGTGCTATTGATAACATCTAAGAGAGCGGCCAACGCCGCCGTATTGGTGCTAACACCGGAAAACAGTCCGGCGATAGCGGCCGCATTGACGCCAAAAACGTAAGCGCAAATGCCAAGTAAGATAGCCGGTAGCGTGATAAAGAAGAGAATAAAACTAATCTGTAAGGTACCTTCTCGACGCAAAGCCAGAAAAAAGTTGGCCCCATTACTTAAGCCTATGGCATAGACAAAAATGACCAACCCCAATTCAATAACAAACGGTGGAATATCGACATCGGGATCAAGCGCCCCAAAGACCAGCCCCACAAATAGTATCGCGGCAGAACCAAGCCGAATACCAAATATACTTATTCGCCCTACCGTGTAACCGAGGGCCGTAATAATAAAGAGTAATAGAAGCGAATTTTCGCCAAGAAGTTCTATCATAAATGAAGCGCGTTACTGTGCTTAGGCTGCACTATCGCCATCGGATGTTCCACCCATGTCCTCCCGCTATTCTTGCAAATTATTAAATAAAAAAGAAACTTACAGGGAGGAAACCATCGACATGATTGTGTGGGCAGATGGTGTGGCATTACGGTTACTCTAAAACTTTCAGCAGGGTGTTTATGACAACGACAGCTTTTTTTGATTTAGACTATACGCTGCTCAACGCCAGTTCCGGCGTGGTGTATGTGCGTGAAAGTGTGAAACAGCGCCGTGTGCCGTGGTGGATAGTAAGCTATATAGCGCTAAGTCACAAATTAGGGCGAATCGATTTTGGTCAAGCCCACGCCGGATTAATACCATACGTGGGCAAGCAGGGGTTTCAACAGACAGCGAGTTTCTTTGAAACACTCATCGAACGCTATTTACTGCCGCGTTTATCGAAAAAGGGACGGGAGAAGATAGCGTGGCATCAGCAGCAAGGGCATCGCGTTGTCATTATCTCAGCCTCAATTGAGGAATTGGTCAAGCCCATGGCCGAACATTTGGGGTTGGGGGACGATTACCTGTGTACTCGTTTGGCGGTACAGGATGATCGTTATACGGGGCAATTGGACGGCCCGCAGTGTTATGGAGCCGGAAAAGTGGAATGGGTTAAACGCTGGGCGACAGAGAACCAACTTTCCTTTCCGGAAACGATTGGCTATGTTTACACGGATAGCTCATCGGACTTACCTCTGTTGGAGTTAGCCCAAAATCCCATTGCCGTTAACCCGTCGCGCAAACTGGCTAAAATTGCGCGAGCGCGCGGTTGGCCCATCGAGCGGTTTGATTAAGAGGGCGTAATAATTTAGCCGTAAGCTGTTGTAAATCAGGCTGAGGCTAAGGCTGAGGCTAAGCACGACAGATTTAGGTTGACCCATCGCCGCTTCGAGATATCGGTTTGTTTTCTTTGCTTTTTCTTAGCCTTAGCCTCAGCCTTTGTGAACTGAATAGCCACAAGAACGCTTATTTGATAAGTCCGGCCCCCATACGCGCCAGCACCATATCTTCTTCTTCCGGCAAGCCACTAACTCCCACGGCTCCGATAACTTTACCCTGGTAAATAATCGGCACACCGCCGCCCCAAGAAACGTAACGTAAGTCGCCAAAGTTGGTCATGGGAAAGCCTTCCTCTTTTGAAGCACGGCCCACGGCTTTGGACTCTTTTCGCTCGCGCGCAGCGGTAAAGGCTTTGTTCATGGCAATCATAATAGAAGCCAGAGGACAGCCGTCGGTTCGAACAAAAGCCAATAGTTCGCCGTGTTCGTCGGCTACGGCTACGGCTGCGCCTTTATTTTCTTTCTCCAGCTCTGCTTGTATCGCGGACACAATTTTCACAGCATCGGTGTGGGATAAGGTGTAAGTTTGGTTCATTGCGGTTTACTCTCTTTGTGTCTCTTGAAAATGGGCTAAGTAGGACAAATCGCTGATTTGTCCGGGTAGGAACAAGTCAGCGACTTGTTCTACGGTTTTCATTGT
>JAGRBZ010000494.1 GCA_020433805.1 Anaerolineae bacterium | reverse complement strand
TAGACGGCCTATTGAACGCGCTTTCTCGACCAAAAAACAAAAACTGGACCCATCTTAGGTCATACTGAGAATTGCTGAACGTAAGTAGATCGCTTTGTCGGCCAGACCGGCTATGGTATAATCTGCCCTATTATGACCACGATACGCACATTCATCGCCATCGCGTTGCCGGACGAAGCCCAACGGGTGGTAACCAATCTGCAAAATCGTCTCAAAGGGCTGGCCCCGCCGCACACCGTACGCTGGACTGCCATTCAGAATATTCACCTGACGCTCCATTTCTTAGGCGATATTGAGGCTGCACACGTCGAGAAGGTGGGTCAGGCTCTGCAAAGCTCAATTGAGGCGAGCCAGCCATTCACGCTTACCCTTGGCGGTTTGGGCGCGTTCCCCAATATGCGCCGCCCGCGTATTCTGTGGGTCGGCGTTCAGGGCGATACCGAACCCCTCTCGGCCATGCATCGCCGATTAGGTCAGGCACTCAATACCGCCATTGACTTTACGCCCGAAAAGCGTCCCTACTCGCCCCACCTGACAATAGGGCGCATAAAACAGGGCGTTCCTTCACGCCATATCAAGCAGCTTAGCCAGTCGTTAGAAACCGAACAGGCCGTCGGGCGACTCATCAAATTCGATGTGACGCACATCAGCTTGATCAAAAGCGAACTCAAACCCACCGGTTCAATTTATACGCCCCTGGTCCAGACTCAACTTGGCCTCTAACTCTCCGACCATTACGTTCTTACACATACGACCGCTAAGAAAGAGGACTCTTTTGGAATTCAAGAGGTTGGAAGGCCTGTAAAACGAAAAACGTAAAACGTAACTATTTTTTACGCATCACGTTTTACGTTTTATCGTGTCAACCCCACGAAATCCTGTTGAGCCAAAAATAGAAACAACTAAAGGAGCTAGCCATGAACAAACCCAAAACAGGCATGATTGTTTGGCAAGATTTAACGGTCGATAATGCCGAGGAGATTAAAGACTTTTACAGCCGCGTTGTCGGCTGGCAGACTACAGCCCAGCCCATGGGCGATTATGACGATTTCAATATCTCCGCACCGGATGATGAGGCCGTTATTGCGGGCATCTGCCACGCACGTGAGAGTAACGCTAACCTGCCACCGCAATGGTTGATTTACATCGCTGTTGATGATGTCGCAGCCAGCGCCCAACGCTGTGTTGAACTCGGCGGCAAAATTATCGACGGGCCGCGCTTAATGGGCGAAAGTAATTTTTGTGTTATTCAAGATCCGGCCGGAGCGGTAGTAGCATTGATCGATTAGCAACAACTTCCTCATACAGGCGCAGCAGTTGCCCCACCACAACCGGCACACTAAATCGATCCATAACCGTTTGCCGCGCCTGCTGCGACCACACGTTATAGCAATTGGCATCCTCAAAAGCCGACAAAATCTGCGCCGCCAGCGCATCTGCCGACCACGCCGCCGGTTGGCAAGCGACCTCCGGCACCACGCCGACCGGTGTGCCTACCACCGGCAGGCCACATGCCATCGCCTCCAAAACCGCCATCCCCTGCGACTCGTGCCACGAGGTTTGAACGTAAAGATGGCTGTTATGATAGAGCTGTGGGATGTTAGGATAGGCGATCTTTTTGTGCCAAACAATGTTCTGAGTTATATTGCAGCGATCGGCCAGCGCTCTGAGTTCGCTTTCCAACGTGCCGACGCCGGCTAGGTGCAGCTCGGTTGCCGGATAGCGACGCGCTACCTGCGCTACGATTTCAAACAGCAGCGCCTGGTTCTTAACCGGAATCAGCGAGGCTGCCTGCACCAATTTGGGGGCATCAAAAGACGGTTTTTCTGCGGGAGGTTGAAAGCGCTCGATATCAACCCCGGCGGGGATGTAATGCACTTTGGCGGGGGGCAGATTTTGCTCCTCACACTGCTTTACCTGATAGGCAGAGTTGGCCTGAATAGCCGCCGCACGATGCAGAGCATAGGCCACCATAAGCCGCCGCGAAAGTATACGCTGCGCTCCGTACTTGATTTGCGGCACGTTGGTTAAATCCCAGCCGCCCAGCCGAACTACCAGCGGGCGACGGATAAATTGGGCGGCCAGCGCCGCCGCCAGCCCCGGCTCATCGGCCCAAAAAGCATGGACAAGATCAAATGGGGTGCGCCGGTGCTGCTGCGCGATGGCTCTGGCTGTTTGACTATAAATGGAAGCCGAACGCCAGCCGAACTGCTGCCCGCCCCCTATCGCCGTGTGATTGAAATTTCCAAAACGATACGTCCCTTTAGCCGGATAGCGCAAGCTAAAAAGATGCACCTGATGATGCCCGGCTAAGGCTACGATTAAATTCTGCAAAGCGGGGATCGCCCAGTCACCGGGATGCGCACTAAATCCGGGGACGACCATAGCTACTCTCATGACCAAACTCCTTGATTACTGGGGCCAACGCCCCGCCTGGCTAAAATTCGATGCGGTTACCAACAACTGGCTTATTATCTTCTCCGGCACCACGGCGCGCATCGGCCTCAACTTTCTGACCGGCATCATCATCACCCGTACGTTGGGGCCGACCGATTTCGGTATCTACGCGGTGCTGCTGGCCGCAACCAGCCTCATCGGCGTCGCGGTCGATTTTGGACTAACCGAGGCGGCCATCAAAACCATCGCCGTAGCCTGGCAAGATGATCGCGTCGAGGCCGTACGCCAGAGTCGACTTTTTTATTGGATTCGACTGGGGCTGGCCGCTCTGGGTGTGGGGTTGTCGCTTGCGTTTGCCCCCCTCATCACCACGACCCTGCTGCAACTGCCCGATCGGTCCTGGCTGTTTGCTCTGGCGTTGGTCGGCGTCGTGACAACCACCCTCAGCGGATCGATCAACGCTATTTTGCAAGCAATCGGCAAATTTAGCCAGATTTCGATGGTGCTGATCATCAGCTCCGGCTGTAGTTTGGTTGTGGCCGCAATATTAGCCGTGATGGGCCAACTCAATCTGGTCACGACGCTGCTGCTGGTCAGCGCCGGTACCAGTTTTATCGGCTTTTTCATCGGCTATCGCGCTCTGCCTGCGGATTGGCCCTCGCTGGTTGCGTTTACGAGCCGCCCCAATCTGGAGCACGGCTGGCAGGCATCGGCCCGATCCCTGTTTCGTTTTGGCGGCTGGCTGTGGCTGGCTAACATCGGCAAAGTGTTGATTGCCTATCTCGATATGTTTTTGGTCAACCTGTGGCTCGATCCCATCACAGTTGGCGTTTATGCGCTGGCGCTGGGGCTATCGCGCCGCACAGAGATTGTCAATCACAGCCTCTACACGGTGCTGCTGCCGATGGCGTCGGCTCTCAAAACGGGGCGGGCTATCGGCACCTATCTTTATCAGGGCTTGGTGCGCAGCGCGCTGGTCAGCCTGATTTTACTTGTGTTGATTCCGATCAGTAGCTGGTTCATCCCCTTAATTTATGGTGGGGAATTTGCCTCGGCAGTCAGCCTATTTCAACTCATGCTCGGCCTGGCCATTTTCGATATATTGACCCTGCCGCCGCTGCTGCTCATCTACACCTTCGAGCGATCCCATATCGCCGCGCTGGCCGAGGGATTACGGGTTGTTGTGTTGGTCGTGGGCAGCCTGTGGCTGGTGTCGAGTATGGGCGTCTGGGGGATCATTGTGGCGAAATTTGCGGCCAAAATTGTGGGGGTGGTGGTTACGCTGGGGCTGCTACTGCGGTATTATCTCCAAGGAGAGCGTTCGTCGCCATGACCCACATTATCATCCTCAACTACGCTTTCGATCCGGCGGACGAAACGCCTGAGGCTGTCCTGCGTCACTATTTCTCGCTCTCGGCCTGGGCTGCGAGTGTGGCCGAGGCGGGGGCATGCGTTACCGTGTTCCAACGCTATTCACACTCAGCAACGCTAACTCAGGACGGCGTGACCTATCATTTTGTAGCCGACCGATGGGGGCCACGCCTGCGCGGCTGGCAAATTCCCCAGGCTATGCATCGTCAGGTTTGGTCGACGCTAACCACAGAGCCGACGGTGGTTCACGTCAACGGCTTGCTTTTTCCCACGCAAATTCGACACCTGCAAAGCCGCCTGCCGCGTGCCTGCGGTTTTGTGGTGCAACACCACGCCGAAGTGCCGTGGCCGGCCTCGCAGCGATGGTTACAGCGCTGGCTGCTCAATCATGTCGATGGCTTTCTCTTCACCAATCAGCAGTTGGCCGAGCCGTGGCTGGAGAGCGGCGTTATCCGCTCACCGGCGTTGGTGCATGCCCTAATGGAAACCTCGTCACCGCTCGATTTCGAGACGCGCGCGGCGGCTCGAGCCAAAACCGGCCTGAGCGGTCGGCCCATTGTTTTATGGACGGGCAATCTCAAGCCTAATAAAGATCCGCTCACCATCTTAACCGGTTTCGAGCGCATTCTGGCCGATACACCGGACGCGCGGCTGTATATGGCCTACCGCTATGGCGATATTCTGCCCCAAGTGCAAGCTCGCCTTGAACAAAGCGAACCCTTGTCCCAAGCCGTCACTCTGTTAGGTACCATTCCCCATGCTGAAATTGCCGACTACTACAACAGCGCCGATATTTTTGTCCAGGGCAGCGCCAGAGAAGGCAGCGGTATCGCTCTGCTCGATGCGCTGGCTTGCGGCGTCGTGCCCGTCGTAACTGACATTTCTTCATTCCGAACGATTACGAACGATGGTGAAGTCGGCCATCTGTGGACTGTAGGTGATGTCGATGGCTTTACCGCCGCGCTACAACAAGCCATCGAGCGTCTAGATGGGGATTCCCCTGATACGATGCGCCGTTTTTTTGAAGAACAGTGGCATTTTTCGGTGTTAGGGCAGAAAGCGTTGAGGGTGTATGAAGGTATTATGAATTATGAGGGATGAATTATGAAGATTTTTGCATTGCATGGAGTTGACAATATCGGTGGGTGTTCATCAGTCATTGCCCATTTTTTTTGAACCACTGATGCACTGATTTTTTATGAATTCACTGAAAATTAGACCTATCTCAGTGAATTCAGGCCCATCAGTGATTCAGTGTTTCACCTGGTGCGTACCGGATTTTGTCAAAATACAAGGGTGTCCGTTAGCAAGTTTTTTCATAAAGAGACTTCTCCCAGAAAATTTTGTAGAACACGGATGCTATTTTTCGATAGATCGCAGGTGATTGTACATTTCGCCTGTTTATAATCATCAATACGATCAGGATCGGTGTCGTTGCCCAGTAATAAGCAAAACTTTTCAACGGCCTGGTCTGTCGCCCGGCGAATTTCAACGGTATCGAAGCTACAAACCGACTCGAAGGCAAACCAATTGACGTGCAGCGTTTTATTTTCATTGTATAGCGCTTCGGTCATCTGATCATCAAGCACTAACCTACATGCCTGTAAGTCATGTTCCAAACCGTAGATGGCTGTCTTCAAATCGAGCCGATGGGGTGGGAAAGTTTCTTGATCAATGGGCGCTTCAATAAGTTCATCCGGTAAATGTTTATGGGTGGAGAGTAAATCCCCTAAATAATTCAGATAATCCATCTCTTTTTGGTTAGAGCTATAAAAATTGTCCCAAAGCTGATAAACCCGCTGGTTCGCCTTGGGAATAAAGCCGGAGCTTACTTGATTAAGCAGTTTGGCGTTATACCAATTTACCCAGCTAAGCCGGTTTTGTAACATGTTAGCACAATGCGTCATTTCTTGTTTTACAACGCTTTCCCATTTTTCTTGGCGGGGATTAGACCAAAATCGCTTGAACATGGCAATATTTTTTTCTCTTTGTTACAAATATTCCACAAACCGATTGTTTTCATCAACCAACAGC
>JAGRBZ010000493.1 GCA_020433805.1 Anaerolineae bacterium | reverse complement strand
CTGGCAATGTGAGCAGCTTATCCGTAACTACGATCCCTGTATCTCGTGCGCGACCCATTTTTTGAAGCTAAAGATTGACCGCCGCTAGAGAGAGTAAGATGAAACTCCGTGTTGTTGGTATTGGTAAAGCGTGGGCTACAGATGACGCCGTTGGCCCCATTATTGTCCGGCGGCTGGCGGTCCGCTTTGAGAATGCGTTGCCGGTGAACCATAAAATCGACCTGACCTTTGCAAATTCACCGGAACCGGCGGTTGACCTGCTGCATATGCTCGATGATTGCGACATCTTGATTATTATCGATGCCGTACGGAGCGGGGCCTTGCCTGGCACCATTCACCAGCACGTTTGGCTGCCTGATTTAATCGAGTCACGCGGCGTCGAGCGCACATCCTCGCACGGGTTGGGCGTGCGCGAAATTTTGGCGCTGGCCGCTGAACTCGACCGGCTGCCGGAGCATATTTTTCTGTGGGGCATCGAGGTGGTATCGACGGAACCGGGTGACACGCTGTCGCCGCCGGTGGCGATGGCCCTTGATGATGTGGTGAAGCAGCTTAGTCAGACATTGGAAATTTATATCAAAACAATTGTAGAAAGAGGGACATTATGAATACGCAAACTACGCTTGAAATTCTCAAGAGCGCTCAATTTACCCGCTCGCTAAAAGAGGCGCATTTGGAGAAACTGGCGAAGATGGCCTTCCAGGTAACCTACCGGGAAGGCGATATGCTTTACCGGGAGGGCGATTTAGGGGATGTGCTCTACATTATCATCCAAGGGCATGTTGCCGTTGAAACACACGTGCCGGGGAAAGGACGCGTAACGCTCTTGACGGTTGGGCCGGGGCAGTTGCTCGGCTGGTCGGCCTTTTTTCCGCACAAACTCAAAACGGCCAGCAGCCGGGCCGTCACCAACGTGCAAGCATTGGCGATTAGTACGCCCCAGCTTCGGGAAGCCTGTCGAGATGATTGCGAATTTGGCTACGAGATTGTGCTGCACTTGGCCAACCTCATCGCCGACCGGCTCAAGGTCACCCGCCTGCATTTGATGGATATCTTTGCCCATGAGGAAATCTAGCCTGTACTGGCGGCAGAGTAGTATTCGTTTCCGGTGCTACCCGTGGGGCGTAGAACGTGAAAGGTTACGTCCTATTTTTTGTATTTCCATTGTCTTTACCAAGTTTCTTTCTTCTGCCGTAATGTTGTGCCATCGAACTTTAAACAGTATCAATTGGTGGTGTCGTATTATACATATTTAAATCAATGTATATTTGTAGGAGGCTTATAATGGCAAATTCACTAAATGATCCGCTCGATAAGGAAAACGTACGAATTTCCGAAAACGTCGAAAGATTAGCCGATCAGGAATCCATTACCGCCAATAGATTTATTGAACAGCTCAGTACAGCGCAGTCATTTGATCGAGCAGTTGAGCAAAGTGTAAAAAAATATCTTCAAGAACGCCCGCTCACGAGACAACAGAAAATTGATGAAGCATTGGCATCCATCGATGATGAGATTGTACTCAAAGATGCGGTTACCCATAAAATCAACTCCCGCATTCAATCTCGAATGTCACGTTTGAGTGACATTAAGGTGCAGGCCAAGCAGGCCTTTCGCAATTTTTCGCTTTCATCGCTTTCCGCCCAGGAAAAATATCAAAATAACTATATCTCATCCGCTGATGATTATGTAGAAAAACAGAAAAAGATTCTGGAACAAGGCATTGAGCAAATGGCGACGTTCGACCCTATGCAAGGAATATATTTTGAGCTAACCAACCAGGAACTGGCAGCGTTAGGAATGGAGCTGGAAAATGACAAGATAATCGGCAAAATGAAAGTTGAAACGCTAAAAGATCGTTTCCCTTCATTAATTCCGTATGGGGAAATGAGAACGGATTTCCAGTTTATGTCGGACTGTGAGGCCTTGAAAAAGGGAAAGAAGGCTCTGGACGACAGCATGGGAGTGAACGGTTCAACCGACATTGAACAGCCCATCGAAACCGATAGCAATGGAACAAGCAATCTGGCGGAAATCTTTACGGAAGAAGATATTAAGCATCAACTATTGGTTCAAATGAAAAATGCCACCTCGCCGGAGGGCACCTTGCAATATGGCATAAAATCAAGAGCCACGCAAGAAGATATTCAGGAAATCACGAAACAGTTTGGTTTACAGGGCGGTCCGGCGGACGTGACGGCCTATCACGATTTTTACGATTTGCAGATTGCCTTTGACCATATCTGGCGAGAGCTATTTGACGAACAGATTGAGCAACTAGGAAAAGAACTCTACGAACAGTACATCGAACTCAAAACGTATGATCCGGACCCGATGGACACCATTTCTTCGAAGGAACAGCTTCAAAAGCTGTGGGCAACCCTTGCCAAATTAAAAATGGATGCTGCCGAGGAGGACCAACGATTTCTCCGTGTTCGCGCCTATTTTACGGATACGGTTTCAGCCGAACAATGGGCATTAGCGGATGAATCGACGAAAAAGGCTCTTTATGATTTGGCAACGGAATGTAACGACATAAAGCCGGGATTAAAAAACTTTACAGATTACTACCAGTATCAGGCACAACGGTCTGACTATGAACAACTGATTATAACAAATAAGGCTAAAGCGGCCGCTCTTGTTAAACACAGTCGCGTAACGAATTTGTTTGAGGACCTGGAAGAACGGCTCACCGGAGTGTACAAATTCGATGTATTTGAAGAAAATTCGTACAACTATGGCATATTGGTGAATTACCAACAACAATGGGAACCCAAGAACTATCAAGTCGGAGAACTCGTATCCACGATTCCTTTGGCTCCCAAAGAAACACAGCGCTACACAAAAAAACGGGTCATAAAAAAGAGCCGCGCCATAAAAGAAATGGAAAATGCGCTGAGCATCAGGAAAGATGAGTATTCGGACACCTACCGTGATCAAACCGAAATCGTTCGAAAAGCAACCAACAAAACCAATTTTCAACACAACGCCGAGGGGGGAGTCAATTTTTTGGTCTGGAACGCCAAAGGCAGCCACAGTTTGACCATCGACTCCGGTCGGCATTCGCAGCAGACCAAGAAGAGTTTTCGAGAAGCCGTTGTTAAAGCCGCGCATGAATACAAACAGGAAAACAAGTTAGAACTCACCACGACAATAACGGAAGAATACGACGAATCGGTATCGGGCGAAATCAGCAACCCCAACGATGAGATTCCTGTAACCTACTTATTTTATGAACTTCAAAGAGTTTATGAAATCAGTGAAAAGCTTCGCAAACTCACTCCCGTTATCTTGGTAGCCAACGATGTACCGGCTCCCCATGAGATTGACGAAGAATGGCTCTTGGCCCACGACTGGATTCTGAGGCGAGTGATTCTTGATGATTCCTATTTACCCGCTTTGGATTATCTAGCCGATAAATTCGTAGGCGATGAGCTATCGGCAAAAGTGCATCACAATAACCTTGAAATTCAAATGGATGTCGTAAAAAGCATCAAAGGACAAATCAGCACCCATACTGAAGCGCTTGAAAAGGCACGCCGGCAAATGGAAAACGCCATCGCTCAATACGCCGATTCCCAAAGAGAGGAAAGTGGAGGATTTTTTGGAGGCGTGTCTGATTTTCTTTTTGGCGGGGATGACGATAGGGGCGAAGAGTTGCGAATTAAGATGGACGCGGCCAAGGAGTCTTATCGACGGCTTGAAAATGCCGAACAGCGGTTGCGGTCGCAGTTGGAAGGTGAGACAACGGCTTTGGAAGCCGCGACCGCGAAATATAGTGACACCCTCCAAGAACAATTCAACCGGCGTACCGCCATTCTGCGATTGAGAGCCCATGTAAAAGACAATATTCTTTATTACATGCAAGCCATTTGGGATCAGGAACCACCGGACCAGCGCTTCTTCCGGCTGTACAATAAAGAAGTGCAGTTTTTCCCCCTGGAGAACAGCAACAAGATTCTGCTGGAAATCAAAAAACAGTATCCCAGTGCTTTTAAGAAAGATCAAATCGAGGGTTCGCTCAGCCTGACCGGCAAGATTAAAGTAGAACTCGATACGAAAATGGAGGCCAGGAAGCTGGTTGAAATTGCTGAACTCGACAACCTGTTGGGCTATAAGGGCAACTACATGATTTTCCCATTAAAGGAGAACAACCTCATTACCCTATTTATGATGCAGGGGTACATTAGTGACCGGGTTATGGGAAAACTGTGGGATCCGGACGAACTCGCCAACTATACCTTTGAAGAAATGAAGGAATTAGTCCGGTGTTATTATGAACGCTATCCGGCCTCTTTTACAAACGAGGTTAAGAACCAATATCGGGATCTATTTATTAAGAAACTTATGGATCCCTATCCTGAAAAGGAAACGATAATTGTGCCGACCGATTCCTTGTACATTGAAGCGCTGCCTGGAAAGCATCCTATTCTTGAGGATTTCAAACTTATTCACCGTGCCGTGGACGTTAAGAAAGTTCAAGCGGAAGTTCGTCATGATGAGTTGGAGAACGTGCGGCTCGCGGCCAGAGTATTGAAGGGTGAATACGAAGATCCTGATATTGATAAGAAAATTGTGGTGGATGGACAACCCCTTATTGATATACCTATAAATTAAGTCGGGGGGTGTTATTTGTTTTAAGAGTTACGCACGTCAAAAGGTGACAGTCACTTACTGGCGTTAAATTGACCAGTTTGGGTCAAATGAACACGTATCTTAATCAAAAAGTGACTATCACCTTGTTAGTGTAAACTGGTTTCAAACAGAGGATGGCGACGACAAAGGAGGATGTCCTTTGGGAAATAATCAACCACAAAGTAACAGAGGCATTCAGAACAGATGCGTTGGAAATCGCGGTACAGCTACTATAGAAAAAAAAGGCGATAGTCAGCATTATCTGCCCGGCGAAAAGGAAAAATACAAATATGGCATTTTGTCACTTGAAATGCCTTCGCCTTCTCCTCTCTTTGATGCAATAGCCTATGGATTTGCTCCCGGATCTTCTGAAATTCATATGGATTATTGGGCGACAAGTAAAGAGTTTAAACCCCTGATTGACGAGATTATAAAGCCTGTGGAGCAGGTTCCTTTCGGGAAAAAGTTAAGAACGGTGGCGGTCATAGGCTGTACCGATAAAGTTAAAAGTTCAACGAAGCCATATGACGATCAAAAGCTAAGGTTAAAGCGTGCAGAAGAATTCAAAGAGCTTATTGAGAAGCTGCTGCCCTATAAATATCGAAACAAGATTAGAATTATCGCTAAACCTTTGCCTGAAGAAGCAGATGAGAGTTTGAAACCGGCAGATACTTCTGTGGCGCGAGAGAGAAGCCGAGCAGTTGGCATCAAGCTTATTCAGACGGGAAGTTGTAATAGACTGACTCCGGAACATGTTTTTGATTATTATTCGAGTCTTTTGAAGAAAAAAAACTGTTCGTCAAAGTTGAGCAAGGTTGACTATCTGTTCATCACCGATGCTATTAAAATTGTGCGGTCAGGAGGCGACGGAAAATATATTACGGTAGATTTAACGAAAAATGCAATTTCAACCTATTTCAAATATTTCAACAAAATATACAAGGCAATTGAGAGCGGCTCGGAAACAGAAAAAAGGAAATTAGGAAAAGCAAATGGGATACCTTATCCGTGCACTACATTTGTTTGTACAACCGCATCCAAAGTAAAGTGGTACACACAAATGACAGAAAAGCGGTTAAAAAAAGAAAAGCCTTCTCTCTTTAAATTACCCTATAAAACAGAGTTGTTAGAGCATAAACTGGCCTAGGTATAGCAACAGTAAAACGTGGTTAGGTACACCACAGTTCTATCAAATGCAAAGTGTGGTTTGAAGGGCGACCCCG